>JAXDKH010000107.1:0-4661 GCA_034667185.1 Chloroflexia bacterium
CCTGGATCTCGGCTACGCGGTTCAGGTTGAAGTCGTTGGTGATGACGGGGCAGTGGTAGACGCGGGCTATCTTGACCAGCTTGCTGTCCACGTCGGGCACATCCTCGGCGTCCACCTCGCTGACCTGGATGGGCACGACCGCCTCCTTTTGCAGGCGGTTGAGCATGTCGAGGCCGCGACGGCCCCTTGCCCGGCGCAACGGGTCGGCGGAGTCGGCTATGTGCTGCAACTCGTTGAGGACGAAGCGAGGCACGAGCAACGTGCCGTCAATGAAGCCGGTCTTGCTGATGTCGGCTATGCGTCCGTCGATGATGGCGCTGGTATCGACCAGCAGGTACTTGTCAAGCTGTATCCGGTCTGATTCGTTGAGGCTCTCGCTTGCCAGCTTGCCGCTGAGGGTTGAGGTGTCGGTGAACGATATACGAGGCTGGGTCGCACCGCGGCCTGGGGAACCCGCTCGTAGCGAGCGCACCGACTCCGCCAGGTCATGCCTGTGGAGCACCGCCATGTAGAGGCCCAGGCCCGCAAACACGAGCGCTCCCACCGTGGGTGCTATCTGGCCTACGGGTACCGGCAGGGTGCTCAGGGGCCAACCCAGCAGCGCCCCCAACAGCAGACCCACAAACAGCCCGAAGGCCGCCGAAGCCAGGTCGCCGCCCGACGCGGTGCGCAAGCGATGCCTCAATGCGCGCAGAGGGTACACGGTGAGGAAAGGGGTGGCGACGAAGCCCAGCAGAGCGCCCAGCAGCGGCAAGTAGAGCACCACCGCATTGAAGCTCCCCGGTGCCTCCGGCGGCATAACGGAGGACAGGTTCAAGCCCAGCACCAGCCCTGCCGCTGCGAACAGCAGCATGCCTATGAACCGCACCGTGAGGTTGAGCGACATAGAGAATACCGGAATAAGTGCAAAGAAAAACGTGCCACGCCCTGAATAATAAGCCACCGTGCGGAAAAAAAGAATAAGCCCGGCGGTGACACCTGATGATAGCACAGGGCACCGAGGCTGTCAAAAACGCAAGGGCCATGGAAACGTCCGGATGTTTCCATCCGGACGGAATAGGAGTGGAGGGATTTCCGTTGTAAAATAGAGAACGTGAACATGAGCGTGAGAATTGAAGAGCCTATTGAGGGTGATAGTAGACCGTTGTCAACTCCACTCCCGCAGGAAGGCGAATACGCGCACCTGTGGCAAGTGGCCGATCTGGACGACCTGGAGGTGTTCAGGGCGAGCTATGTTAGCCATACCTTTGCGCGCCATGCCCATGAGACGTTCAGCATCGGGCTGATCGAGGCAGGCGCCAGCGCCTATGATGCGCGGGGCACCATCCATACTGCTACCAGCGGGGAAGTCTTCGTTATTCACCCCGACGAAGTTCACACTGGATACGCGGCGACTCCTACCGGGTGGAGCTATCGGGTGATCTATCCCCGTGTCGAGTTGTTTACCGCATTAATGTCAGATCACCCTTGCCTCGCTTCCGGCACGCCTGCCTTCGAACAGCGGGTCATAGCCGATACCCACCTGCGGCACCTACTTCAGCAGTTACATACGCGCCTCGAACGGCCTAGCGGCCAGCTTGATCAGGAAACGTATCTCACCTGGGTTCTGCATCATCTGCTATCCACCTATGCTCAGCCCACCTTGCCTGTTTGTCCTGTGGGGAACGAGCCAGTGGCTATTACCTGGATCCGTGACTATATTGAAGCCCGCTTTGCCGAGAAGATTAGCCTCGATGATCTGGCGGCGTTGGTTCATCTACACCCGGTATACCTTCTACGCACCTTCCGAGATGCCACCGGACTCCCGCCCCATGCCTACCTCAACCAGGTACGCATCCGCCACGCCAAAGCCCTCCTGCGTGCAGGCGTCGCCCCGTCAGCAGTAGCCGTTGACGTAGGTTTCGCAGACCAGAGCCATCTGGCGCGACATTTCCGGCACCAGGTTGGGGTCAGTCCCAGCCGGTATGCTCGGGGGCTTGGTTAAGAACGTTCTAGACCGGCAATTCCTCAGGCTGTTACACTCCCCCTATCCCATAGCGTCTAGCGCGTGCGAGCTTGCATGTCGCTAGACGCCCATGCGGGGTGCTGAACTTTGCGCATAAGGAGAGAGCTATGCGGTCTAGAAGGTTAATGTTAGAGGTGCGTACTGCGATGGTCCTCATGGCGTGCGTTTGCCTCATGGTAAGTGTCCTCTTAACATCGTCGGGGTTGGCTACCAGCGTGGCGGTGACGGCGGTTCCTGGGCAGGGTAGCCGCACCTTCCCCGAGACAGGCAAAACCGTCAAGGGTATTTTCCTCTCTTATTGGGACACCCACGGCGGACTTGCCCAGCAAGGTTTTCCAATCTCGGAAGAGATGAATGAGGTCTCCGACCTGAATGGTAAATCATATACAGTCCAATACTTCGAGCGGGCAGTCTTTGAGTACCACCCTGAGGAGCAGCCTCCATACGATGTACTCCTCTCCCAGCTTGGCACATTCCAGTATCGGAAGAAGTACCCCAACGGTGCGCCTGGGCAGAAGGCAAATGACAGTGCCGGGTCGCAGCTATTCACGGAAACGGGACACCGCGTTGGGGGCAAGTTCCTGGCCTACTGGAAATCGCATGGAGGGCTGCCCCAGCAAGGCTATCCTATCTCGGAAGAATTCACCGAGGTATCGGAGCTGAATGGTAAGACTTATACCGTGCAGTACTTTGAGCGCGCCGTGTTCGAGATGCACCCTGCGGAGCAGCCGCCTTATGACGTGCTCCTCTCCCAGCTTGGCACTTTCAGGTACCGAGAAAAGTACGAGCAATCAGGCGCTACAGCAACTCCGGTAACCCAGGTAAGTACACCCACCGCACCGGCTACAGTTGCGCCCGCCGCCACTCCCACTCCCCAGCCGACCAGCATCCCACCACAACCCTCAGGCGAAACCGCGGAGGTGGTGATGCAGCTAGCTCACCCGCAGCTATTGACTCCCTGGGGCCTGGCCCTGGATGCTCGAGGTAACATCTATACTACCTCCAGGGACCGCGTCTTAAAGTTCAACAGCGAGGGCGTGCTGGTTCTGGCCTTCGGTAGCACCGGCACGGGCGATGGACAATTCGACTTCAGATGCCAGAACAACCCCATCTACACCTGCGGGGCGGTCGCCGTAGATGCGAGCAGCATCTATGTGGCCGACAGCAACAACTCACGCGTGCAGAAGTTTGACCAGGACGGGCATTTCTTGATGGCGTTCGGCACAAAGGGCCCGAGCGAAGGGCAGATGCTCAACCCTATTGACATTGGCGTCGACAGTCAGGGGAACGTGTACATCGTAGATGACGTGAACCTGGGCGTGCGCAAGTACGGCAGCGATGGACACTTCGCAGCGATGCTGGCCGGAGGGGAAGGCTCGCCCGTGCAGGTGATCGAACCCGTCGGCCTGGCTGTGGACAATACCGGCAACGTCTACGTGGTTGACGACAGGCTCAACAGCGTATTCAAGTTCGGCGACAATGGGCAACTCTCGCTGACGTGGGGTGGGAGCAGGGGGACAGGACCGGGCCAATTCCACTTTGCGTTTGACGTGGCAGCTGACCCCCAGGGCAACGTATATGTGATGGAAGGAGGCTCTAACAAACGCGTGCAGAAATTCACGAGCAACGGCGCATGGATGATGATGTGGGGTAGCTCTGGCGAGGGTCCAGGCCAATTCACAGACCCCGCGTCTATTGCGGTTGATGCGCAAGGATATGTTTATGTAATTGAAGGTGTGGCGCAACGGTTGCAGAAGTTCCGCATAAAGTAGGCGAGCAGTACCTTCTCTCAAAAAAGGGAGTGGCTCTCAAGAGAGCCACTCCCTGATTTAAGACGGCAAAATTAGCACGTTCTGCATAAGCAGCCTGCTAATTTCGTCACTGATGCTATTCTGAGGTCTAATTACTAAGCTCGAGCGTAGTATGATGGAAACTGGGAGGACTCAAAACTTAACAGTTAACACCCTTTATTAGCGCGCTTCGACGACGAGTCGGATGGCGGTGCGCTCTTCCTCGGCGATCATGACGTCGATGAAAGCGGGCACGACCACGATGTCGATGCCGTTAGGCTGCAAGTAGTCGCGGGCGATAGCCACGGCCTTGATGGCCTGGTTCGTAGCGCCAGCGCCTATAGCCTGAACGTCGGCCCGACCGCTGTTGCGGATGACGGCTGCGATTGCGCCTGCCACCGCGCTCGGCCGTGAGTGCGCCGACACCTTAAGGATCTCGGTGTCGTCGTGCACTGGCGCGCCCAACGCCTCGTCACTTGCTGCCACGAATTCTCTGGTATCCATTATTTTCGATGCCTCCGGTTGGAATGTGTTGGCTTGGTCGCTGCGCGACAATTCTTAATTCTCAATGTTTAATTCTTAATTGCACTCATTTAGTAACCGGAGTGCACCTCCAATTAAGAATTAAGAATTCAAAATTAAGCATTAGCCCAGCCACCGCCAGTGTGTAACGATGTTCCCACAACCCTCGCTTCTAGCAGCAAATAGTCATCAGCCGCCTTCTCACGTATGGCTATCTACCGGCTACAAAACGCTACCAAAACAGATGCAGACCGAGTCTATAGGAACTCGGCCTTGGGGTTTGGAGTGGCTGGTGGTTAGTGGCTAGTGGTTAGAGAACTCTCTTCTCGCCACTAACCACCAGC
>JAXDKH010000108.1:0-6803 GCA_034667185.1 Chloroflexia bacterium
GGGGTTGCTTTCCTCCGGCGAGTTGCGGCGCATGATCGATGAGGACGGCATCGTTGGTGTGACGGCCAACCCGACCATCTTCGAGAAGGCCATCTCCGGCTCCACCGACTACGATGCCGGAATAGAGGAGTTGGTCAAGCAGGGCAAGAACGCCGCTGACATCTACAAAATCCTCATCATAGAAGACGTCAGCAACGCCGCCGACATCATGCGCCCGGTGTACGACAGGACGGACGGAGGCGACGGCTACATCTCTATCGAGGTAGCGCCCGGCCTGGCCCACGACACCCAGGGCACGGTCAACGAGGCCCAGGAGTTCTGGGACGCGATAAAGAAGCCGAACATCTTAGTCAAGATACCGGCCACCCCCGAGGGCATCCCGGCGATTGAGGAGAGCCTTTATCGTGGCATCAACGTCAACATCACGCTCATCTTCTCGGTGGACGTGCACCGCCAGGTGATGGAAGCATACTTATCGGCGTTGGAACGGCGAGTGCGAGAGGGCAAGCCCGTGGACAGGTTAGCCTCGGTCGCTTCCTTCTTCGTGAGCCGCGTGGACACCAAGGCCGACAAGGCGTTGGAGGACTTGCTCAAGCAGACCACCGACGTGGACAAGCAGGAGCAAATCAGGGGCCTGCTGGGCACTGCCGCCATCAACAACAGCAAGCTGGCCTACCAGGCTTTCCTTGAGGTGTTCAGCGGCGAACGGTGGGAGAACCTCAAGCGGCACGGCGCTCGAGTGCAGCGTCCCCTCTGGGCCTCCACTTCCACCAAGAACCCCAACTATCGCGACGTTATCTACGTAGAAGAGCTAATCGGCCCCGACACGGTGAACACCATGCCGGAAGCCACGATCCGCGCCTTCAAGGACCACGGCATCGTAGCCCGCACGATTGACAAGGACCTCGATCTGGCGAACAGGCAACTAGAGCAGCTAGAGGAATTCGGCATTTCGCTGAAACGCATTACCGAGGAACTGACCGTAGAGGGCGTTGACTCGTTCAGCAAGAGCTTTGTAAGCCTGGACGACTGCATCAGCGCGAAAGTGGACTCGCTCTTATCTGGGCTGACGGAAAGGTACGGTGCCAGCCTGGGGGGGCTTCAGCCGCAGGTCGATAACGGCCTGCGGCTTGCCTCCACGAACCAGTACGTCAGCAAGATTTGGGAGAAGGACGCCAAGTTCTGGAAGCAGGACGACGCCGATACCCAGAAGAAGATAAAGGCCCGCCTCGGCTGGCTTGGCGTGGTGCACCTGATGCAGGACCGCGCCGACGACATTAAGCGGTTCGCCCAGGAGATAAAGGACGCAGGCTACCAGAGCGTAGTGCTGCTCGGCATGGGCGGCTCATCGCTCGCGCCGGAGGTCATCAACCGGGTTTTCGGGCAGGCGGAGGGCTACCCACGCTTCTTCATGCTCGACTCGACGGACCCCGGCACAATAGAGGCCATCGAGCGGCGCATCGACCCGGCGAATACCCTCTTCATCGTGGCTACCAAGTCGGGCGGTACCACCGAGACGATGAGCTTCTACCGCTACTTCCGCAACAAGGCCACGGCGGGCAAACGGGACGCTGCGGGCGAGAACTTCGTTGCCATTACCGACCCCGGCTCGTCTTTGGAGACGCTGGCGCGCGAAGAGGGCTTCCGCCGCACTTTCCTCAACATGCCCGACATCGGCGGCCGCTACTCTGCACTCTCCTACTTCGGCCTGGTGCCCGCCGCCCTCATGGGCCTCGACATAGACGAACTACTCAGCCGCGCCGAGACGATGGTGGAGGCGTGCGCGCCCTGCGTGAACGTGGAGGACAATCCCGGTCTGTGGCTCGGCACGGTGTGGGGTACCGCCTGGCGGGAGGGCAGAGATAAGCTGACCATTATCACCTCGCCCGACCTCGACAGTTTTGGCCTGTGGGCCGAGCAGTTGATAGCCGAAAGCACCGGCAAGGAAGGCAAGGGTATCGTGCCTATCGCGGGTGAGCCTGTGGGTCGCCCGTCGGCCTACGGCAACGACCGGCTGTTTGTCTATCTGAAGGTAGAGGGCGCGACCGACTCTCACCAGGAACACGATATACAGAAATTGGAAGACGCGGGCCACCCCGTTGTGCGCCTCAACCTGAAGAGCAAGTTGGACCTGGGGGCCGAGTTCTTCCGCTGGGAGTTTGCAACTGCAGTCGCGGGGCAGATGCTGGGCATAGACCCGTTCGACGAGCCTAACGTCCAGGAGAGCAAGGACAACACCCAGCGCCTGCTCAACCACTACCAGCAGAATGGCAAGCTGCAAGAGGTAGACGCCCTCGTCGCAGGAGACGCGTTCGACCTGTACGCCGACCAGGAGGCACTGGCCCGCGCGGGCTTCGAGGGCACGATAGAGACCGGCATAAGAGCCCTGTTGAGCAACGCACAGGAGGGCGTTGATTACGTGGCGATGCTGGCCTACATGCCGAGCACTGGCGAGCACGAGGAACTGTTCCAGGACACCCGCACGTCGATCCGCGACACCTTGCGGGTAGCCACCACCTTCGGCTACGGCCCACGCTTCCTGCATTCGACCGGGCAGCTACACAAGGGCGGCCCGAACCGTGGCATCTACATCCAGATAACCGCCGAGCCGCAGCGCGACTTGAACATACCCGGCCAGCAGTACAGCTTCGGCACCCTCATCAAAGCGCAGGCGATGGGTGACATGCAATCGCTGGAGAAGCATGGCCGCCGCGTCATCCGTCTGCACATCAAGGGAGACCATGCCGCAGGGGTGGAGGCGATTCGGGAGGCGGTTAGAGGGGCGATAGAGCCGTTAGGGATTTAGCTATGGCTACGGGAGCACAACAACTAGATAGGCAGCAGAAAGGCCAGGCTCAGCCTTCGCGGCACCGTTTCAGCGTTGACGAGTACTACAAGATGACAGAAGTCGGCATCTTGTCCGAGGATGATCGTGTTGAACTCATCGAAGGCGAGATAGTGAATATGGCTCCTATTGGTATCCGTCACGCGAAGTGCGTAGATAACCTTACCGAACTATTTGGCTTGCTCCTTCCACGTAAAGTCAGGCTTAGAGTACAAAACCCTATTCGTCTAGGGCACAATACTGAGGTGCAACCCGATGTGACATTGCTCAGGCGCCGCGACTACTCACAGGCTCAGCAGCCAGGACCCGAGGATGTTCTCCTGGTAGTGGAGGTGTCCGATACCACACTCATCAAGGACCGCAGAGAAAAAATGCCTCTCTATGCGCAGGCAGGTATTCCGGAAGTATGGATCGTTAACCTGCAACAGGATAGGATTGAGGTCTACTCACAGCCAGAGGGTGGTACCTATCAGGCAACCAGGCGTTTGCGATCAGGGCAGTCTTTAGCCGTACCGGGCTTTCCGGAAGCCAAAGTAAAAGTTGAAGAGGTGCTTGGATAACGGAACATTGGCAAAGAGGTTATAGATTAGGCATCGGCGTAGACATCTTACGTGCTCATATGGAGGAGGCGATATGGAAATAGGCTTCATCGGACTGGGGCGCATGGGCGCGAACATGGTGGAGAGGCTGTTGCGGGGGGGACACCGCGTCGTGGCCTACAACCGCTCGCCCGACAAGACGCGCGAGGTGGCCGAACATGGGGCGATTGCTACCTTCTCGCTACAGGAGCTGGTAGATGCGCTGCAGGAGAGGCCCAAGGCCGTGTGGATCATGGTGCCCGCGGGCGATCCCACCATGCAGCAGATAATGCAGCTTATCCCGCTGCTAGAGCCGGGCGATATTATCATCGACGGCGGCAACTCCAACTTCCGCGACACGATTGCCCGTTCCAAGATACTGGCCGAGCACGACATCAATTTCTTCGACGTGGGCACCTCCGGCGGTATCTGGGGCCTGGAGAATGGCTACTGCATGATGATGGGCGGCAAACGCGAGATATTCGAGCACCTGCGGCCCCTCTTCAGCACATTGGCCCCTAACGAGGACGGCTACGACTACTTCGGCAGCCACGGCGCGGGCCACTTCACCAAGATGGTGCACAACGGCATCGAATACGGCATGATGCAGGCCTACGCCGAGGGCTTCGAGATCATCAAGAACAGCGACTTCACGGTTGATAACTCTCGCCTGGCCCAGGTGTGGAACAACGGCAGCGTGGTGCGCTCGTGGCTCTTGGAGCTTGCGCAGAAGGCCTTTGAGGAAGAAGGCGATAACCTGGAGCGTATCCGCGGCTACGTCGAGGACTCCGGCGAGGGCCGCTGGACGGTGCTGGAAGCTATAGCCTCCTCCACCCCCGCGCCCATCATCACGTTGTCGCTTATGGCACGCTTCTCCTCCCGCCAGGAAGAGTCTTTCGCTTCCCAGGTGACTGCCGCCCTGCGCAACCAGTTCGGTGGGCATGCCGTCCGCGTGGCGGAGGCCATCGAGTCGCAGATAGCCGCCGAGTCGATGAAGTCGGTAGCCCCGTCCACACCGGCTACGCCCGCGACCACCGTGAGTGTCAGCAGCGAGGACGCCGCCAACCAGGTGATGGACCGCACGCACGCGGCAGAAGCGGCAGCCGAGAAGCAGTCGCACGACGTGGGCAAGGTGGTAAAGGATATCCAGGGCACCGCCCAGGACATCTACGGGACGCGGGTTGCCGAGCCGGAGAAGTAAGTACAGGAAGTCCCAACGCATGGCACGCATCGTGTAAGGACTGCGTGGAGAGTGCGTCACACGTACATCGCCTCCTCCGACAGGTGCCCGTACGTTGACGCACCTCTGCGTTTCAGAAACGTGAAACGTGATGGTACAATAGGCGACACGGTGGCTCACATAGGACCAGATAACACAAGCCGCATCACGTTTCACGTTTCACGTTTCTGAACCACGTTTCAGCACCTGGTTTGAGAATTCGAGCCTGTTATGAACTTTGAGCAACGCGTATGGTAAGCTTGGTGCCTGAGGTATGAAGTTACTGCTCAAATGAACGATATAGTGCCAACACCTTATCGGATACTCAATACTGTCTTGCGGGATCTGGTCGACAGCGTGCAAGAGGTCCTGAGGGCTAATTTCGTCGGTGCCTACCTGCAAGGTTCGTTCGCGGTGGGTGATTTTGATGCTCATAGCGATTGCGATTTCATCGTGGTGACGGAAGAAGAGCTAACCGATGATGAAGTTGCGGCTTTGCAGAGAGTGCATGAGCGTATCTACGGCCTGGATAACGTATGGGCGCAGCATCTAGACGGCTCGTATTTTCCAAGGGCGGTTCTGAGGAACTATGCTTGCAGCGTGCCCTGGTGGTTCGATGGTGGGCAGCTTTGGTATCTCAATCACGGTAGCCGTTCGCTCATAAGACATAATCACTGCAACACGGTACTCGTCCGGTGGGTGGTTCGTGAACGTGGGGTCGTCCTCAAGGGGCCTCCTCCAGAGACGCTGGTCGATCCCATCCCTGTCGATGTGCTACGCCAGGAAATCATAGCCGTTATACAAGACTGGGGCAGAGAGATCCTGACCAATCCGGACCCCTGGAACAACCGCTTTTTTCAGGCTCTTATCGTCTTGAACTACTGCCGGATGCTACACGATCTCGTTACGGGGCGCCCCGGCTCCAAGCGAGGTGGCGCTGAGTGGGCCAAGGCCAACCTTGATCCTTGCTGGGCGCCGCTGATAGATCGAGCGTGGGATGGCCGCCCCAATCCAGCAGTGTCTTCCCGACAGGCTGCTGACCCTAAAGATTTTCAAGCTAGTCTCGAATTCGTCCGGTACATTACAGACAAGGCCAACGTGATATATCCAGAGCTTATTAGCCATCCGTAGCCCTTTAGCCTGGATTGTTGTCCAAAGTGCATAACAGCATCAGAAAGCGAAGCGACTATGGTAACACTGCTCAATACCAACGTAATAGACAACCCATTGCGCGAAGGGCTGCGGTTCCAGCATTCGGCGGACCCCTGCGTGATCGTCATCTTCGGGGTGACGGGCGACCTGGCCCACCGCAAGCTGCTACCGGCCCTCTACAACCTGGCGGTCGAGCGCAGGCTGCCCGCGAACTCGGCCATCGTGGGCTTCGCAAGGCGAGAGCTTACCGATGAGGTGTTCCGCGACCAGGCCAGGGAGTCGATAGAGAAGTTTTCGCGCAACAAGCCTTCGCAGCGGCCCGCCCTGTGGGACACTTTCGTCAAGGGCCTATACTATGTGCAGGCCAACTTTGACGACCCGGAGGGCTACCGGAAGCTGGCGGCACGGCTCCCCGAGATAGACACCGAACGTGGCACGCTGGGCAACCGCATCTACTACCTGTCCACGCCGCCTGAGTATTACACCCACATAGTGAACAACATCGGGGCCGCCGGGCTTGCGAACACTATGCCCGCCGTCGTAGCGGCCCCGGCACCGGATGGGGCGGGTACCCCTGGTGGCAACGGGGCAAGCGGTAACGGCAGCGGCAGCACAGGCTACCTCAATACGAGCCAACTCGCGCCGCTGCCGGGCACCGATACCTCGTGGAAGCGCATCATCGTGGAGAAGCCGTTCGGTCGGGACCTGGCGAGCGCGCAGCAGTTGAACCGGGACATAGGCGAGGTATTCACCGAGGAGCAGATTTACCGCATCGACCACTACCTGGGCAAGGAGACGGTGCAGAACATCCTCGTCTTCCGCTTCGCCAACGGCATCTGGGAGCCTATCTGGAGCCGCCGCTACATCGACAACATACAGATAACGGTGGCCGAGAGCCTCGGAGTCGAGGACCGCGCGTCTTATTACGACACTTCCGGGGCGCTGCGCGACAAGCTCCAGAATCACATGATGCAACTGCTCACCCTGGTGGCTATGGAACCCCCGGCGG
>JAXDKH010000109.1:0-3388 GCA_034667185.1 Chloroflexia bacterium
GGGCGACTTCGACCGCCTGTACAGGCTGCTCGCCCGCAACGAGATGAAGGTGCTCTCCTTCGTTGGTACGTCCGCGCAGAGCCGCATGGTAGCTGAGAGCTTCGGCGTGACCAGCCGCCCTCCATCTTTCGCAGCGGGCGACACAGGGGCCAGTCTCGGCCTGCCAGGTCGCGGCACTCGCCCTGGTCTGGGTGCCATGCTGGCACAGACCGCATCTGATGGCAGCGTAGCGGACGCCGGGACAGGGCTGTTCCTGCGGGCCACCCTGCGGCATGGCCAGACGGTGCGCTATCCCGGCGACGTATGCATCTTGGGCGACGTGGAACCGGGAGCCGAGGTAATAGCTGACGGTGATGTGGTGGTGTGGGGCACACTGCGCGGGCTGGTACACGCCGGGGCCAACGGCGATGATGAAGCCGTGGTGTGCGCCTTGCAAATGTCGCCCGTGCAACTCAGCATAGCGGGTGTGGTCAGCCGCTTCCCGAGCCACACGAGCCGCTACCCTGACTCGCCCCAGCCGCCGGAGCTAGCCAGGCTCGAGGGTGGCCGTATCGTCATAGAGGGCTGGCAGGCGAGCATCGCGGAGTAGCTTCTGCAAAGCGTCCAACAAAGCGCGCAAAAAGAGGGGGTAGGCATGCTCGCCTAACCCCCTCTGCTCTTACACCAGCTAAGCAGCCTGCACAACACTCCCAGAGCCGCCGGGCAGCGCTGAAGCCTTGCCCACCCAGAAGTGGTTGGGCCTGACGTACTCGACCACCCGCACTTCCATACCTTTATGCGTGGTCGCGTCCTTCTGGTTCACCAGGCACAGGTCCGGCTTCTCACCGAACTTCGCCTGGTAGCGCTCCACCGCCTCATCCAGCTTATCCGTTGCGCTCTTCTTCGGAGTGTCATCGAACCAACCAAGAAACATGCTACACCTCCACAAACTCAAACTCTGCTAATCTCTCGCACGAACTTAGAACTTCTGTTCTAATTCTATCACACCTACCCGTGCCTGTCAATACGCAAAATGCACATCTCATGCATGCCGGGAAGGACTGGATAGAAGGAAATAGACGGAAACGCAAAGACGCAAAGGACGCAAAGGACGCAAAGAACGCGCAGAGATTAAGGATTGTGGGGTTCTAAACAAAAGGAGCAGAATACGACATTGCGTACCCTGCTCCTTTTGTTATTCCGTAAACCATATCTACTCTTTGCGCGTTCTTTGCGTCTTTGCGTCTTTGCGTTTACGTCTCGCTCAACTGGAACAGGTGCTACTTGTTCGCGTCGGCGAATGACTGTTTGGTCTGGTCGACGGCGATCTGGAGGGCGTTGTCGAGCGGGGTGAGGGCGTAGAAGGCTCGCTCTAGCTGTTCGTTGACGCTGTTCTCGATCTTGGGCCATGTTGACATAATGGGCACCAGCTTCATCGTAGGTATCGCGTCCAGGAAGACCTGGTTGCTGGCGGGTCTCTTCGCCGGGTTGAGGTAGGCGGGCGAGTTGGCTATGCTCTTGAGCGATGGCACGGTGCGGCCCAGCTCGGCGGCACGGCGCTGCCCGTCGGGCCCTTGCGCGTACTCCACGAAGGCCCACGCCAGGTCCTTGTGCTGGGAAGCCGCGGAGATGCAGTATGCATCGCTGTGCAAGATGGAGGCGGGCTGTTTGAAGCGGGGCAGGGGCGCTACATCCCAGTCGAACGTGTTGATCTCGCGCAAGGCGGGGGTAACCGCCCGGCTCTGGAAGTACATGGCGAGCCTGCCGTTTATGAAGCGTGCTTCTACATTTTCGGCCTTGGCCTCGGCTTCATTGGGCGCCACCTTGTACTGCACCTGGAGGTCTATGAACGCCTGTATTGCCTCGCGGGCCAGCGGCTCTTGAAGCGTCAGCTTTGTTGGGTGCTCCCAGTTGTCCACGATGTCGCCGCCGTTCGACCAGATGAAGGGAGCCACGCGGATTATCTGTGGCTCGATGCCCACGCCGTATATCTTCTGCCCGCCGGCATCGACGCTCGTCAACCGCTGCGCAGCATTGACGAAATCAGCCCATGTCCAGTCCCTGGCAGGCAGGGGTATGCCGGCCTTGTTGAACAGGTCCTTGTTGTAGTAGACCACGAGGTTGGACACGTTCTGGGGCAGGCACATGAGCGTGCCCTTGTAGCGGAAGGCATTGAGGGCCTCCTGGTAGTACATATCCTCCTTGAGGGTGGTGCTCTTCTCCAGCAGCGGCCCTATTGGCTCGATTACACCCTCCGCCGCGAACTGCCCGTACCGCCGGTAGTTCAGCAACCACACATCGGGTGGGCTACCCGCCGCGAACGACGTGGAGAGCCTGGTCATGTGGTCGCCCTGGTCGGGCACGTGCACGATGTTCACGGTAGCGCCGGGCTGGACCTCCTTGAAGCCCTCCACTACGGACTTGAAGGCGGCAAGCTCGGCGGGATCGCCGAACACCTGGAACGAGATGGTTCCGGTCATGCCGGCGACCTGTGGCGTGCCGGGCACCTCGTTTATGACAGTGGGCGTGCCATCTCCGGCGTTGCTGCCGGCAGATGTGGGTGCTGCTGGGCTACTCGTGCCGCAACTTGCCAGCAACATGGAAGTAATGGCCGCTAGTGCGACCACCTTCCACCTCGATTTAGATATCCGCATTTACGTTTCCTTTCGGCAATGGTTGAGAAACCCCGCTGGACATGATGCGTGCAATGCTCTGATGGGCTACGCATCCATGCAGCCGGGCTGATTGCTACATTAGTACAGGTGCTGATAGCAGCACCGGTGGAGGGCCTGCGAATATGCGCAGGGCCCTAGTTGCAGGTGCGAGGAGGTGGGCTCGGCACATCTTCCGATCGGGACGATAGTATCTTGCCTCTAACCGTGTGCCACGAGCTTATCATGATCGCGGCAGTGTTAGGAGAGTCCTCTACAAGGGCGGGATTAGCCACCTGTGATTCCGAGAAGTCATCAAAGGCGCTGTCGGAGGCGAGAGCCGGGCATACGGGGTGGGCCGGCTCGTAATCGCGTGAGGTGCGCAGCATAGTGCCGCACATAATGAATATGGTGCAGGCCAACAACACGCGCAGTACATTGTCGAGAATAGCTGTGTCCGGTCTTTGCAACATCTAATCGCCCACGCAGCGCCGGTGAGAGGTTCGAGCCTGGTATGGCACCGTAGGAATGTTAGGTGAGGGACCTGTTGCGGACCTGTGGACCGCCATCGTACTTTTCGGAGTATAGCAACGGGTGAATGCGGGTGTCAAGGAAGAGCGATGCTCAACAGACCCTACCGCCCCAACCACCCCGCGCCCCTCGTCTCCTGTAAGAAGAATCTCTGCGCGAACATGAACATGACGATCACCGGCACCGTGATTACCACCGCGCCCGCGATAAGCAGCGGGAAGTTGGTC
>JAXDKH010000110.1:0-3892 GCA_034667185.1 Chloroflexia bacterium
CAATCGCGCAGAACAGCGGCCCGGCGTGCTCGCCCCTCACCTTGAGCCAGGCATCTATCAGCCTGGACTGACCCGAGGCCGCGTAGCAGATGCGGTCCTTGTTGCCCTTGCCCGCCCGCACGGTGAGGCTACCTTCTTCCCTGTTATAGGAAGCCACATCCAGGGCTACCGCCTCTGAGCGCCGCAGACCCGAACCATAGAGTACGGCGATCAGGGCCGCGTCTCGTGCTCCAGTCGGCAGCTTGTCAGCGCGACAGGCCGCGAAGAGCGCCTTCAACTCTCCCGCGCCCAGCGCCCTTCCGCGCAACAGTCGCTCGCCGCGCACCGTGCGGAAGGCCGTGGCCCTGTGGTACTGCTCCCCAGGCATGAGGCCGAGCTCCCAGGCCTCACGCAGCACGCCTCTGACCGCGGACAGCATCTTGTTGGCCGTGGTCGGAGCGTACCTCTGAGCCAGCTCCGCCCGCAGGGCCTTGGTATGCTGCGCCTCCAGCAGGTGCCATGGCATCGTTTCCCAATCGCACCGCCCTGCGGACAGCAGTTCCGCGGTCACCTGTAACGCTCCACGCATGGCAGGCCGCGACCCCGCCGCCAACCGCGCCAGGTAGACCTTCGCCGGGTGCCGGTGCGATGTAGGTGCATCTGTCGGTTGCAAGGCGATGCGATCTACTATAATGAGCCCCGTCCGGTCCACGGTTTCTATACCCTCAAGCTCATCTGTGAGTTCTTCCATACCGGGCCCCCAAACTATATTATTACTTTCCAGAAGAACCATTCTAGGAAGTAATTCCACGCCCATTTTACAGGCGTTTTCCAGGGGTGGTGGGGTTTTCCACGCGCTGCTGCACGGCTGCTGTAATGTGCCACTAAAGCCTGGTAGTGCGGCCAATGTCTAACATTCCGACCCTGCGCGAGGTAAAGCTGCTACAACCAGCAGGACAAAGAGAGTCATTGTCATTCCGAGCATAGCGAGGAATCAGGTGGCAATCGCTCTTTGTCGCAACGGTAGAAGCAAAGTTGGCAGGACCAGGGATGCCTCTTAATACAACTTCTTCCCTACCCACCTGATCCTTCGCTACGCTCAGGATGACAGGGGCGAGTTTGGTCCCGTCGGTTTTGGCAGCTTTGCCTTGCGTTCGCTGCTAGCATCCCCAACCCGTTGACAGAATAGAACATGAGTGCTACCATGTGAGCTAATAATCTCTCACCCACATGGAGGTACCCTGATGCCCCATCCTCTCGTTTTGCAGTTGCGTTTTACGCGTAGCGAGTTCCAGCGTGCGTTGAAGGGTCTGACGGAAGAAGACGCCCTCCGCAGGTTCGAACCAATGAACTGCATCTCTTGGAACGTGGGCCACCTGGCCTGGCAGGAGCAGCGGTACTGGCTCCACTTTGGACAGGGTAAAACGCTTCTGCCCCACCTCAACAAGCAATTTGCGTACGGCGCTCCTGCGTGCACCCCCTCTCTCGCAGAGGCATGGGAAGCCTGGCATACCATCACCGAGGCCGCTGACCCCTGGCTGGATACGCTCACGACAGAGAAGCTGCAAGAGGTGGTACCGAGTGGCTTTCGACCAGGTATCTTGTGGGGCTCGTTGCTGCTGCGAGTAACCTACCATTACTGGTACCATATCGGCGAAAGCATGGCGATCAGGCAGATGCTAGGTCATGCGAAGCTGCCTGACTTCGTGGGGAACATAGATGATAAGGCTCCTTATCGCTCGGAGTGAGATCTGATTTATCGTGTGGGATCGTTGGTGCTATAAGGGATATGTAGCTTCAAAACACAGCCACCCGTAACTCGTTCAACGCCGGAATCTCATACCACAGTCCCTTGTCCGACCTACTTGCCTGCACCTATACTGGCGAGGCATACAAGCGCGCTGCCAGGTTGCCCTTTTGGCAGGTACATACTTCACCAAAGGAGACATATATGCCACGGATTGAGTCGCTGCTTTCGGCTCGTCTCTTCCTCGCGCCCCAGTTGTGGAAGGACCGCATCTACTTCGTCAGCAATATTAGCGGGAAGTTCAGCCTCTACGTCATGGACTACGGGGGTAGCGTGCCCGAACCGCTGCTGCCACCCGACATTTCACTGCAGAATCCTGAGCTGCTGGGCGGCCTCTCCTACTGGGTCTTCCCGAGGCTCGGCAAGATCATGGTCACAGTGGACAAGGACGGCGACGAGAAATACAGGCCGATGCTCATCCCGATTGAGGGCGGCTTCCCTGAGGAAGCGTTCCCCGAAATTACCGACGCTCAAATCTTCTCCCAGCATGGCCCGCACGGCAGCACCAATCTCTACATGACAGCAGCGAGCCTTACGGAGCCCGTGAACTGGACCTACGTTGGCAACCTGGAGGACGGCTCCGCTAAGAAGGTGTACGACAGCAAGTGGGGTGCGTATAGCGGCGATGTAAATGACTCCGAAACCCTCCTGGCGCTCGCCGAAGGCTACACCGTAGGCGACATTATTCTTCGCCTCGCGGACCTGGATAAGGACGAGGTAAAGGTCATATACGGCACGCCCATAGAGGAGCGCGAGCCGGGCCAGCAAGTACCCCTCAGCGGCATCGGCAGCATACAGTTCACCGAGGGCGACCGCGGTCTGCTGCTCACAACCTCCCTCTTTGAGGACACCTACGGCTTGGGCTATCTGGACCTGCGCGAGCCGGGCACAATCGTGCCAGTGAAGATAGAGGGCACGGTGCATACAGGTGTGGGTGAGCTTGAACTGGCGGACCACACTATAGGCAACCGCTACCGCCTGCAGTACAACATCGACGGCGCTAGCTGGGTCTACGAAGGCACGTTCGACCAGGATGCCCGCAAGTTCGCCATCGAGGCGGTAATATGCGGTCAGGGAGAGCTTTCCGGCGGCGTGCTGGAGGCTATGCACTACGACAGGGAGGGCGACCGCTTCGTGCTGGCCTTCTCCACGGCCACCTCGCCCACGCAGATTTACACGGTGGAAGGACATGACCGCAAGACCGTGCGGCGGCATACCCACGAGCGCATCCTGGGCACGCCGGATTCGCAGATGTCACCGGGCGAAGACGCTTCCTTCGTCAGCCACGACGGGTTAAGGATTTCGGCGCGACTCTACATGCCTTCGCCGGAGCTTGGTTTCGAAGGACGACGCCCGCTGGTCTATTACATACATGGAGGGCCACAGGGGCAGGAGCGGCCCAATTTCGCCTGGTTCTCTATGCCGATCATCCAGTTCCTCACGATCAACGGCTTTGCTGTGTTCGTGCCCAACGTCCGTGGCTCTACGGGCTACGGCTTGAGTTACACCAAGTACGTTGATAAGGACTGGGGTGGCCAGGACCGGCTCGACCACGTTTATGCAATGACCGAGGTGCTGCCCAAAGACCCGCGCATCGACGTGAATCGCGCCGGGGTGATAGGACGCTCCTACGGCGGCTACATGACGCTGACGCTAGCCATGCGCCACCCTGAGTTGTGGAAGGCCGCGGTTGACATGTTTGGCCCCTACGACCTGGTGACTTCGTTCCTGGAGCGCATCCCTGAGACCTGGAAGGTCTACTTCTACGAGGCGCTGGGCCACCCTGTGAAGGACCGCGATTTCCTCCTCGAACGCTCCCCGAAGACCTACATGAACGACCTCTTGGCCCCCATGCTGGTAATCCAGGGCGCCAACGACCCCCGCGTGATAGAGGCCGAGTCGCGAGACGTGGTTGAGTCGCTGCGGGCGGCCGGCAAGGATGTGGAGTACCTGGTCTTCGAGAATGAAGGGCATGACGTCATCAAGTACGAAAACAAGGTCCGCTGCTACAACGCCATCACGGACTTCTTCAAGAAGCACCTCCAGCCATAAAGCCAGCAAGAGAGACGAAAACGCAAAGACGCAAAGACGCAAAGAACGCGCAAA
>JAXDKH010000111.1:0-5032 GCA_034667185.1 Chloroflexia bacterium
ACGCGCACCAGCTTGCGCATGTTGACCTCGACATCCAGGTCATTGTCGCCGGTGATCTCCCACTCCATCGGAGGGTAGATGGTGAGGACATTCTTGTTGTTGGGCAGGCGGCAGGTGAAGCAAGGCAGCAGCGGCACCTTCATGCGCAGGGAGAGCACCACGGGGCCCGAGGGCAGATCGGCGACCGCATCGAAGAACTGCACAGGCAGTCCGTTGTCGCTCACATCTCGGTCGCCAGCCACCATCAGCATGCCGCCATCGCGGAGGAACTTGAATATTGTGCGGACCTGGGCGCTACCCACCCTGATCATCTCCACGCCGAAGTGCCCACGCAGATGGTTTATATACTGGTAGAGCTTCTCAGGCTTGACATCCTCGGCAACGATAGCGGCGTTATAGCCAAGCACCCTCGCCAGTTGAGCTACCACGCTGAAGTTACCTATGTGCCCGCCCGTGACCAGCACGCCCTTACCCACTTTCATCGCAGCGTCCAGGTGCTCCAGGCCCTCTATGGAGGTTATCATGTTCCGCACATCCTGGGGCTTCATGTGTGGCAGGCGTACAACGTCGTAGTAGTTCTTTAGCTGGTTGCGGATCACCTTGCGGGCCAGGTTTCGACGCTCATGTGAGGTAGAGCGGGGCAGCACATGGCGCAGGTTGTCCATAACCGACTCCCTTACGGAAGGCGTAAGATAGAAGACCAGCCCGCCAACGAGCGAGGCCAGCCAGTAGCCAATCCTCGCCGGAAAGACGCGGGAGAGCGCGGAGGCTATTCGTAGCATGTAGTAGGTCTTCATAAATGGATAGCAGTTAGAGTATAAGCAATTATAGCACGCCCGAAACGTGGGAGCATGTTTGAACCTCATCATGGTAGGACACAGGGAGCGCGCCAAGAAAGTGAAGGTGTAGAGAATACAAGGAGGAGCAGAGTACGTGATGTCGTACCCTGCTCCTTCTGCTTAGAACACCAGCCCTACTCCTGGCCAGTTCTCTGCGTCTTGGCGTGATCCGTTTCCGCCTCCTTACATAACCACAGGGTTGAGCACCGGGGGCTGTACGGCCGCCTTCATCGTTTCGGCTATGAAGGTAAAGATGTCTAACCAGGCTTCGCGCACGCCGGGGGTGAATGCCGGGCCAAGGCTAGTCTCCAGCGCCCAGAGGAAGGCCGCTGACATGGTATCGTAATGCGAACCGGTGACCCCGTAAACAGCGTGGCGGCGACCAAGTGGCTGGAGCATCGGCACAACGGTGTCGGGGTGCCCTACGTTGGCGACTACCAGGTGTATCATCGCCATGTACTTGTGCCCCTGCTCTTGCATATCGGCGTGAAATAGGAACCGCAAGCCGGGGTCAAGCTCGAATAGTTTGCTGTAGAAGAGCGCCGCCACGCTATCAGAGATGGGCAGCACCTGCTCGAACGATGTTTGTACGATGTGTATTTTTCCGGGTGTCATGTGTTTGCCTTTCCTGTCCCTGTATTCACGACCGGCATGGAGAAGAAGCACATGCTCTGTCGCTGCTTACATTATGGGCCAGAGCAGACAAGGGGACATCGCGCATATCAATTAAGTATGGCCGGGCCAGTAATTAACTTTGCGCGTCACAGGCAAACAAAATCATGAGACATCCGCGACTTGGAGTGCTGCGGCGACAGTTACATATTAAGAGACGGAACCGTCAAGACGCCAAGGACGCCAAGAACCACGCCAAGATTAGGTAATTTGATCCTAAGTAAAAGAACCAGAGTACGACATTGCGTACTCTGGCCCTCTTTGTACTCTCCAAACCTTAACATCCTTGGCGGGTTCTTGGCGTCCTTGGCGTCTTGACGGTTCCGTCTCTTCCTGTTTCTGTTGTGGCCGGGGCCGTCTATGCAGCGCCCTCCGACTCCGGCATGCGCTCGGCTAACCTGCGGCGGAGGCTGCGGGTGCCGTAGAGGCGGCGCTTCTTGATCTCGGCGTTGTGCCGGGCGGTCCGAGGCCACATCTCTCGGAACATGTACCATTGGTCAGGGTGCTGCCTGATTACCTGCTCGAAGCGGTTGACGATTTCCTGCGTCACGCGCTGGATATCGGTCTCCTTGTCTCCGGTGAGAAGATGCTTATACTCGATAGGTTCCTCAAAGCGGCCTGAGAAGGTCCTGTCGCCGGGGTCACGCAGGGCGTAACCCACAACGAGGGCCGCACCGGTCTTTATCGCGATAGCGGCGGGTCCAGGAGGCAGGAAAGCCGTCTCTCCAAAGAACTCCACCGGCACACCGTCCTCCGGCTGCGGGCGATCAAACAAAAGCAGCACAATCTCGTTGCGTTTGAGAGCTGTGAATATCTGCCTTAGCGAACCCGTGTCCAGGTAGAGGATGTGGATGCCATGCTTCTCGCGAACGCCGTTGATCAGGTTGTTCATGCGCTCCGGTTCGAACTTATCGGCCACTCCATGCAGGGGCAGCTTCATATGTCCGAGCAGCGCCCCCGCGATGTCCCAGTTGCCTATGTGGGCAGTTACCACCACAACGCCCTTTCCCGCCGACCTCGCCGTATCCAGGTGCTCCAGACCCTCTCTTCCGAGGATGGCACGGTCGATTTCCTTGTAGCTCATGTGCGGGAAGCGCAGGAAGTCCACGAGGGTCTTAGCGTAATTGCGGAACGAGTCGCGCGCCTTCTCCTTCACCACCCGCCAGTCGGCCTCCCGGCCCATTACACGCCGGGTGTTGCTGACAGCGTTGGCTGCGTGCCGCTTCCAGGTCAGGTAGATGAAGTCGCCCGCCAGCGTACCAATCCAGTACCCGATGCGCAACGGCACCCGGTGCGACAGGTAGCTAAAGAAGCGATACCCCTGGTAGCGTATCCCCTGCCAGATAGGATTTAGCGCCCGTTTTACGAAGTCCATGAGGCAAACTCCGTTTGCCGATGTGGGAATTGGGATTTCGAATTGCGGATTTAGAACAGGATGTGGGAGGTGGGGACACCCCACGGCCCGTCAGGGGAAGGCCTCTGCACCCCTACAAATCCGAAATTCGAAATCCCAATTCCCACATCGGTCCCTACTTTCGTCCGTTGGTGGCGGCCAGGGCGCCGGCTACGTCGGAGGCGGGGACGACTTCGGCTACCATGTCGGGGGTGCCGTCGGAGCTGGGCAGCGGCTCGGACTGGGTCACGGCCTCGGCGCGTGCCGACATTAGCTCTTCGCTGCGGCTGCGCTTGCCGGCGTACTGCACGATGAAGTCCTCTACCGAGTCGTGCGCCACATCGTCGGTGTACTGCACGGGCGGGCTTTTCATGAAGTAGGACGAGGGCGCCTCCAGGGCACCGCTCACGCCGTTCTCCAGGGCCAGCTTGATGCAGCGGATCGCGTCGATCACCACGCCCGCCGAGTTGGGGGAGTCCCACACCTCAAGCTTCAGTTCCATGTTCAGGGGCACATCGCCGAAGGTCGTACCCTCGATGCGGATGTGGCACCACTTGCGGTCTTCAAGCCAGGGCACGTAGTCCGAGGGACCGACGTGGACGTTGTTCTCCCCCAGGTCGTAATCGAGCTGCGAGGTGACGGCGTTAGTCTTGGAGATCTTCTTCGACTCGAGGCGGGAGCGCTCAAGCATGTTGTAGAAGTCCATATTGCCGCCGAAGTTGAGCTGGTAGGTGCGGTCGATGCGCACGCCGCGCTCGCGGAAGAGGCGGGTGAGCACGCGATGGGTGATAGTAGCGCCCACCTGGCTCTTGATGTCGTCGCCGATGATGGGGAGGCCCCGGTCCTCGAACCGCTTGCGCCAGTACTCCTCGCGGGCGATGAACACCGGGATGCAGTTGATGAAGCCGACGCCAGCCTCAAGCGCCTGCTCGACGTACCACTTGGTCGCCATCTCGGAGCCTACCGGCAGGTAGTTGATGACCACATCGGTCTTCGTGTCCCGCAGTATCTTCACGATGTCGGCAGTCTGGCCGGGGGCCTTCTCGATCACGGTGGAGAGGTACTGGCCCAGGCCGTCATGGGTCATGCCGCGGTGTACGGTCACGCCGGAATGGGGCACGTCCGAGAACTTGATGGTGTTGTTGGGCTTGACGAAAATAGCCTCGGATAGGTCCTTGCCCACCTTGTTCTTGTCTACGTCGAAGGCGGCGCTAAACTCAATGTCGCTGACGTGGTAGCCACCCAGGCGGGTGTGCATCAGGCCGGGGATAAGCTGGTCGTCCTGGGCGTTCTTGTAGTACTCCACGCCCTGAACCAGGGACGAAGCACAGTTCCCCACACCGATGATCGCAACTCTAATTTTCTTCTTTGCCATTGCTTGCATTTTCTCCTTTTGGACGTGGTTAGTGGTTAGTGGCTAGTGGTTAGAAGTTCTTTGCTAACCACTAGAAGTCAGTTACCCACTGGAATAATTCGCGGTACTCTCGTATGCGCTCTCTATCGAGGCGATAGATGCGCTGGCGACCCTGGTGTGTGGGCTTCACCAGGCGGGCACGCTTGAGGATGTGCAGGTGCCAGGAGGTAAGGGGCTGAGACAGCATAAGCCTGTCGGACAGGTCCAGCACGCTAAGGCCGTCCACGTTGGAAAGCTCCTGCAGTATGGCGATGCGGTTGGTATCCGCGATGGCCTTGAGAAACGGCTTGATGGCCTCTATCGAAGCGGCCTGCTCCTCCGACAGTATCGGGGGCACAAACTCGCTCACGCGGGCCTTCCTGCTCTTCTTGACTTTCTCCGGCTCGGCTTTCACGCCCGCCATGGACGGTATGGTGTGGTCTAAAGCTTCCAAGTTCCCTCTCTTGACACGTACACACAAGATGATGCATAAAGCATCGTTTATATAGTAATGCATTTATATGTGGGTTGTCAAGGAATATTTCTGAGCTGTCTTATTGTTTTGGGTTCCTAATAAAGACCAACCGATTAGCTGATCCATCAGACTAATAACATGTCTGCCACTTAGAGTAAGCATATCGCGTTCCTGTCACCTCAACAATGAATATATGTCGTCTGGCAGGAACATTTAGCCATCAATAGAGTAGGGGCCAGCATGCTGGCCCCAACTCTATT
>JAXDKH010000112.1:0-4719 GCA_034667185.1 Chloroflexia bacterium
CTGTTTCCTCGTTCCTCGTTCCTCTTTCCTGTAGTTTGCATATACTCCCTGGTTGGCTGCAGGCGGCTCCTGTGTAGCACCCAAAGCTTATAATGGTATGGTCACGTCCGACCCGCTCACGATGCCGTGCGGTCAGGCGGGAGCCAATTTGAAGGTAGGAAGGCAGGTCCAAGCAGTAGATGGGCGAGAGCGACGCTAGGAGAGTAGGAACACCACTAGACATGGGACCGCAGAGGGTGGACGAGGCGTTGGCCCCGCCCATGCCGGATGGCCCAGTTGTGGACCTAGAGGGCGACGAGCACAGAACGGTAGCTCCGGTGCAGGGCTTCACCATCTACGACAGCCTGCTGCTGGGGATGGTGTTCATTTGGGCGGCCAACCCTTCGTTCATCAAGTGGGCCTTGCAGGACCTCCACCCGCTGGTCTTCAACGCTCTCCGCTTCGCTCTCGCCACCGCCGTGCTGGTGGTGTGGGTGTTACTGCGGGGCGAAAGGCTGCGCTGGCACAAAGGCGACGGCCTGAAGCTGTTCGCTCTCGGACTGGTGGGGCACGGTGTATACCAGGTCCTCTTCATTATAAGCATCAATCTCACGCTGGCGGGGAACGTGGCGCTCATTCTGTCGATCAACCCCGTGTTCGTGGCGGTGTTCAGCTTCCTGCTAGGGTACGAGCGCGCCAGGAACTACGTATGGGTCGGGGTGAGTCTCACCATGCTGGGGGCGGCCCTGGTGACATTCGGGTCGGGCGAACGGTTCGAATTCGGTTCGCGTCTGCTGGGCGACCTGCTTATACTCGTGGCGACGGTGATGTGGGGCCTGTATACGGTGGTATCCCAGTCGTTCCTGAAGCGCTACTCCTCCTTCCAGCTTAACGCCCTCACGATGCCTGTCGGCTCGGTCTTCCTGCTGGTAGTGGCCGCGCTCCCCATCGCAGAGACCGCGCACACCTTTCCTGGGGTGCCTCTCGGCTCGTGGGGGGTGTTAGTAGGCTCAGGTGTGCTTGCGGTGTCGGCCTCTTACGTCATCTGGTACCAGGGCGTGCAGAAGCTGGGGGCCACCCGCACGGCCATCTACTCGAACCTCGTGCCGGTGCTGGCGGCCTTCTTCTCATTCTTCATGTTGCATGAGCCCCTGGGCTGGCAGTTCTGGGCCGGTATGGCGCTGGTGCTCTGCGGGGTGACGCTGGCCCGGTTCGGCGGACGCCTAGTGTCGCGCCTGCAACCTCGCCGGACATAACATGGCCGCCGACCCTCCAACGCTCGTCTTCATCCACGGCGCAGGCTCCAACGCCGGTTTCTGGCACGAGCAACAGTCCGCCTTCTCTGGCGCCCACTTCCTCACCTTACCTGGGCACTTCGACCCGTATGCCAGGCAAGTAACAGGCGGCGCTATGCACTCCATCGAGGATTATACCGGCTGGGTGGAGGGTTACGTCAGTGAGGCAAGCGTTGGTGGCGTGGTGCTGAACGGGCACTCGATGGGTGGTGCTATTGCCCTGACGCTGGCTTTACGGAAGCCCTCCTGGTTGCGCGGGCTAGTGCTGACTGGTACGGGAGCGCGGCTGCGGGTAAGCCCCGAACTGTTGGAACTGTTGCGGACCGACTACCCGGCAGCCATAGACTTTATCCTTGCGCATAGCTTCTCCCAAGCAGGCGGGCCACCCACTTACGCGCAAAAGGTCCGTCTAAACGGCACGCGACGACAGCTTGAACGCACTCCCCAATCCGTGACGCTGAGCGATTACGAGGCGTGCGACCGCTTCGACGTGATGGACAGGCTCGGCGAGATAGCCGTGCCGGTGCTATGCATCGTGGGCGAGCAGGACGAGATGACGCCGCCCCGGTACAGCGAATATATGGCTGCTAGGATACCTGGCGCGGAGCTGGTGGTCCTTGGAGGTGCCGGGCACATGCTGCCCCTGGAACGTCCTGCTGATTACAATGTCGCTCTGGCGGAGTTCGCCCGCAGCCTATAGAATGGGTGCATCATGTTTGTTGCCGGCGCGAAGGAGCGCGTGACCTGATGCCCGATACCTCAAAGGTAGGCAATGTAGATACCTTCCGCTGGCTTGGAAGCGACGAGATGCACCTCGACAAGCCGGGCGTGTTCACTTGCGGGCGTGTGAGGATCGGCCTGTACGGGGGTAACACGGAGGCGGGTGCGACCAAGAACGAGGACGCCGCTTTGGTATTGTGCTCCGGCGACGGTGAGTGGGAGTTTGCAGCGGTCGTGGATGCGCATTACTCCTCCGAGAGCGCCCAACTTATACTTGATGCTCTGTCGCTGGATTACGAGACCATGATTGAGTGCATGGAGAGGCCGGTCAGCCGGGCTTTCGACACGCTGGAACGTCACGTGTTGGAGTTGTTTGCTTCGCCGGACTTTCGAGCCAAGTGCAGGCTGGCGGTTGGGGAGGCCTCGTGCCTGGTGGTGGCCCGCAAGGACCGTTTCCTCTGGTGGCTTTCGGTGGGCGATTGCGTAGCCTATGCGCTGCATCGCAGGCTGGCGGGGCTGGGGCAGTTCGCACTCAACCAGCGCAGCTTCTTCGAGTGGATAGGACATCATAACACCTTCGACCTGCCGGTGCCCTCCTACACCCGCGGCGTAAAGGAACTGCTGCCGGGCCGCACGGTGCTGGTGCTGACCACCGATGGCTTGCTGGAATGCGGCAATCGCTCCTTCGAGGACCCGCGCTTCCTCTACTTCGCCTTTACCTACGGCAGCGACAGCGACCTGGCGGACAACGTGCTCAACGCCCTCAGCAACGTACACGGCGAACGTGGCAGAGACAGCGCCACTGTGATCGCGTGGTCGCACAGCTTCGGGCAAGACGAGACGTGGTAGGCTCAACGCTGTGCGTCCATCACCCATCGTCCAACAAAGGAGCTTTCCATGAGCACGAACACCGGCAAAACTGCCCTGGTCACGGGCGCTTCGGGCGGCATTGGGTACGAGCTTGCGCGGCTGTTCGCTCGGGACGGGTACAACCTCGTGTTGGTGGCCCGTAGCGCGGACAGGCTGAACGAGATGAAGCAGCAGTACGAAGCTAAAGCGGGCATCCGCGTGCACGTGATTGTCAAAGACCTTGCGCAACCGCCGGCCCCGCAGGAGATATTCGACGAGTTGCAGAGCGAGGGCCTGGCAGTGGACGTGCTGGTGAACAATGCCGGTTTCACCGTGTTCGGCAGGTTCCTGGAGACGGAGTTGGAGCGCGAGCTACAGTTGATGCAGGTCAATATCGTGGCGCTGACCTACCTGACCAAGCTCTTCGTGCCGGGCATGGTCGAGAGGGGTTGGGGCAAGGTGCTCAACCTGGCTTCTACCGCCGCCTTCTTCCCTGGGCCGCTAATGTCGGTGTACTACGCCAGCAAGGCTTACGTGCGCTCCTTCTCCGAGGCGCTTGCGGTGGAATTGGAAGGCACCGGCGTCACAGTGACGGTCATGTGTCCTGGCCCCACCGAAACCGGCTTCCAGAAGCGAGGCAACCTGGAGGACTCGCGCCTCGTCGCCGGACGCAAGCTCCCGGACGCCCGCACCGTGGCCCGTGCTGGATATAGAGGCATGATGAAGGGCAGGATGCTGGTCGTGCCGGGCCTCAAGAACTGGGTGCAGATCGAAGCCACCCGCTTCATCCCCGACAAAATGCTGGCCCGCAGCGTCCTCCGCGCCCAGGACCGCGTGGAGTCCTAGGAAAGTAGACGGAACCGCCAAGTACGCCAAGTACGCCAAGTACGCCAAGTACCCGCCAAGAAGATTTCAGTTTAACTGTGTAATCGTAATTCTAGCCTTGGCGGGTACTTGGCGTCTTGGCGGTTCCGTCTCTTATGTCCCGAGCCGTCGTTTGAGCCTGTCAAATGTAGTTTCGAGCAGTTCCGGCATCACTTTCGTCGCGCCTACTACGGGCATGAAGTTGGTGTCGCCCGCCCAGCGGGGCACTACGTGCATGTGGACATGGTCGGCCACTCCCGCGCCCGCGATGCGGCCCAGGTTCATGCCCAGGTTGAAGCCCTCCGGCGCGTACTCCTCCTTGATGGTAGTGAGCATGCGCTGCGCCAGGTCCATCATCTCGGCCAGGGTGTCGCCGTCGAGGGCGGCGAAATCGGCGGTATGCTCGTAAGGCACCAGCATAAGGTGGGCGGAGTTGTAGGGGTAGAGGTTCATTATAACGAAGTTGCGCTCGCCTCTCAGCAAGATCAGGTTGGAGCGGTCGTGCTCGGTAGATAGCCGGATGCGGTCGCAGAACACGCAGCCTGTGTCCTCTTGTTGCGCTTCGTGAGGCATAGGGGCGGTCTCCTGGGGTGCGGGGTCGTCTGACCCGGCAACAGCTTGCCTCTCATCTTCCTTGCCGCTGATGTAGGCCATGCGCCAGGGCGTCCAGAGGTAGTCCTTGTACAAGAGATGTCGCTCCTGAATTGCTAACGTGCTAGCGCCTGAGAACCAGCGATTCGTAGTGCGGGTGCAGATAACCCTGCGTGAACAGCACCACGAGCACCAGGAATATCGCGAAGGTCACGAGGGCGAACACCACGGTGGTGATCCAGGGCAGCGAGCCCTTGTTAAGGTCTATCAGGTTGCGCACGTTCGACAGTTCCCAGTCGCCCAGCTTGTAGCGGGGGCAGAGGATATAACCCACCAGCATGCCACCTATTAAGCCGCCCAGGTGCGCCGAGTTGTCGATGGGGAGTATGCCGGAGAAGCCGAAGCCCAAGTTGATTATCAC
>JAXDKH010000113.1:0-14803 GCA_034667185.1 Chloroflexia bacterium
GCTTTTTCCCTGTCTCGCAAGGCTCTCCCAGGACGGCACCGCAAGAATAGCCTCCAATATAGCCTGCCGTTGCCAGTTGCTGCACCGGACCGTAGAAGGGGCTGCCCGGCGGCACGTCCTGGAATACCTGCTCACCTGTCGGGGAACTCAGGTCCGCCGCAAGTGCCACCATCTTGGCTATCTGGCCCCTGGTGACGTTCGCTCCTGGACGGAAATAGGGTTCGCTCCCGGAATTGCTCGTCTCTCCCAGCCCGCCACATGGATAGCCTCCGACTATGGAGCGACACGCCAGGCAGCTAACGAAGCTGTAGAACGTAGAGCCCTCGCCGCTAGAGGGCACATCGGCGAACTTGATGGTGCAGGCGGTCGTAGTGGGTGTGGCCGCGACTGGTGTAACGCTAACGCTGGCTGTCGCTGTGACGGCACTGGCAGTAACAGTCGTAGTAATCGTAGCCGTAGCTGTAGACGTGGTCGTAGCACTGGCAGTAGATGTTGCCGTGGCCGTGGCGGGCGGCGTATAGCCCGTCACCGCGGCATAGGCGTCCACGAGACCGTAGCCGAAGGCGTTGTTTGGTATAGCGGTGTTCGGTACGCCTCCACACGTCGTTGGCCCCGTGGTGACGGTGATGCCGGGGCTGGCCGTGAGTTGCAGAAGGTTTTTGGTGCCCGTGATGTCGCTGGATAGCTGCGGCCACGCGTCCCAGAGCAAAGCTACCACACCGGCAACGTGAGGGCTAGCCATAGAGGTACCTTGCATGGTGCCATAACCGGTGTTGCTGCCCCTCAGGCTGGACCTGATGTTCACGCCCGGTGCCGAGATGTTGGGCTTAATGCGATTTGACCCGTCGTAGGTAGCGGGGCCGCGGCTGCTGAAGTTCGCCAGGTTGTTGCTTATGTCGGTCGCTCCCGTGCTGAACGTCGCCGCGTACATGTTAGGTGGGCCCGATGCTTCGACACTGGAGCAGTTTGGCCCGCTGTTGCCGGAGGATGACACCACCATTATGCCCGCAGCCTGCGTGTTTTCTACCACAGTTTGCAGCGTATTGCCCGCGCAACCCTCGCCGCCGTTGGCTGGGTCGCCCGGCGTACAACCCCAACTGTTGTTCATCACGTGGGGGCGCAGGCTAGGGTTTGGGTTCTGGCCGGCAAGGTCAGTGGGTGCGACAAAGAACTGGAAGCACGAGGTGTAGGTCTCAGGACGCCCCGTGCCGCCGTCCATGTTGCGGCAGCCAATCCACTTCGCACCGGGGGCTACTCCCACCTGGTTCCCCGCGTTGTCGTCGCCCACGGCGATGCCAATCACATGGGTGCCGTGCCCGTAGTCGTCGCAGGGCGCGGCGAGCGCATAGCCGCACGAGTTGTTGGGCGGTGTGTTGATAGGCGTGCGGATGGCGTCCCACCAGTTGTAATTGTGGTCGGCGGTGGCCCCGTTCCAGCCCCGGTAGTGCGGCTTAAGGGCGTTGTGAGTCCAGTTCATCCCCGTATCCTGGATGCCTATGACGATGCCCTCGCCGTTATAGCCCAGGTTCCACACCTCCGGCGCGTGCACCCGCTCTATGTTCCACTCCACGGTCTGCGGGCTAAGTGGCGAGTTAGCTTTATCGGGGCCCGTCAGCATGGGATCATCTACCACGCGCCTAACAGCATTCGACTCGATCAATTTTACGTCGTTGCGGGCCGCCAGCCTCTCCACCAGGGTGCGGTCGGCGTGCGCGTAAATCACGTTGGCTACCCAGAAGGCGTTATAGCTGACACCCAGCCGGTCCAATTCTGCGCGAAGCCCCACCTGCGTCCTATCGGCGTGGGCTTTGAGGGTGTTGTAGACGTAGAGGCCCCGTGCATCGCGGTCGGTGATGCTGTAGGCGGCGCTCAGGTCTGCCTGGTCGGCAAGCAGGATGGCTATGGGAGCTACTTGCGTGCCGGTGGTGGCGCGCAGCACGTCCGGCGAAATCTTGCTCGATACCTGCGCGGTTGGGGCGTGAGACGGCACCCCCGCCGACGCTAGAGGTCCGCCCGCGAGCAGCGATCCCGTTGCCAGCAGTAAAGCGAAAGTAGCAACAATTCTAACGACGGCTGTCGCGCGCGCGGTTCTATGCAATTTGGGCTCCTCATGGGGTTAGACTGCGGTTGTTCGGGTGCGGACTCGTGTATCAGTCGTCGTTCTTCTTCTGGTAGTCTTTGACGTACTGCTCGCGTTGGGCCTCTAGTTTGTCCCAGGTCTCCTGGGGTACGAGGCCCTTGACCGCGTCATACAGGGTGGCGGCGGCATCTTGCTGGAAGCCTTGCAAATGGCGGGGTATCTCATAGGTCTTACCGCCGGAGACAATCTCGGCCCACTGTACGCTCCCGCCCACGGGTGGGTCCTGCACGTTGCCCCACTTCTCCCGGAGCAGCTTGCGGTCCATCACTATGCCGTACAGGTCGGCCAGGTGCTGCTTGGTAACTGTAACCGGCTCGGTCCAGGTGGGCACCTTGTCGGAGTCGTAGTCGGGCCGGTAAACGACTTTACCTTGCTCGCCCGGCCCGATTTGGATGGAGTATTCGTAGTGGTACGGGGGAGGCATGCTGCCAGCCCGCCACTCGTAACTGACGCTGAAGTCCTCGGGCCGTGCCTTCATCTCGTCTCCTGGGGTCTTAGTCGGCTTGGTCTGCACGGAAGCGACGGGAGTGGTGTCACCACCTATCTGGCTGCACGCGGCCAGCGCGAAAGTGCTCAACGTGGCTGCTGCCAATACAACAGCCCGGACCGGTATTAGCTTCACCAGTGCAAATCTGCTCACGTAGTCTCCGTAGGGCTACCTGCGGCGTCGAGGGCATGCATGAGGGTACTGTACCGTAAGCCTTCTGAGCGTGTCAAGGCCGCTTGGCCCCGCTGGAATGGTGCTACAGACCGATTGACTCGGCGGGTTGGAGCGTCGGGCCACTGTGACGGTTCCGAACGCGACTACTTTTAGAGAATAGCAGAAGAGGCGTGCGAGAAAATCACACGCCTCTTCATTTCGTCAGACTTAGCAAGCTTAATGTCGCTTACGTTTGGACCGGCTCCTCTTCATCATCGTCACTATCAGAGCTACCCCCGTCGGTCTTCGGGGCGGTTACCTGCCAGGACATCGTGCTCACCTCCCTCCTGATAAGAACTCAGCGTGCGGGACATTGCGGTCCTCGGTGGAGCTATCATATCACAGGATGTAGTAAGAGTATAGCTCTCAACCAAGAGCGAGGCTCTGTAAAGTTGAATATTCAGACCAAAGCTGACTTTGTCATTCTGAACCCTTCGCTACTCTCAGGGTAAACTCCGTGAAGAATCCCGTCCCTCAGCACCCAAATAGCCCCTTTCTTTCAGCCACAAAGCACGACAGGAAAAAGGGAACATCCAGGTAGAGGACGAGATTCTTCACTGCGTTCAGAATGACAAAGAGTAGCAGGGCCTGCTCTCTTAGCTGGACACAGCCGTGACCAAAAAGAGGTTGTGCGAGTGACGCACAACCTCTTATCAATTTACCTAAAAATAGAAAGTTAGCTCCTGCGCGGGTCGTCAGCGTTGCCCTTGTTGCCCAGGTCGTCTATGTCGAGGGAGTTGATGAAGTCGCGGAAAACCGAGAGGCGGTCTTCGTCCACGCGCTCACCCTCCGACAGCGCCTCGTTGGCGGGTACTTCTTCCTGGTCCTTGGACGCCCCGTCGCTGTCTATCGTGATGCCAGCCTTGTCCATCACGCGCTCTTCCACGTAGATGGGGCACTTGCAGCGCACGCCCAATGCTATGGCATCGGAGGGGCGGGAGTCGACCTCAGCGTGGCGGCCCTGCACGTCGAGCACGATGCGGGCGTAGAAAGTGTCGTCGCGCAGGTCGTTAACCAGGACGTGGGTCACCGACGCGCCTAGCTCGGACACGACGTTGCGCAGCAGGTCGTGAGTGAATGGGCGCTGCACAGGCACTTCCTGCAACTCCAGCGCAATCGCGTCGGCCTCATATGGCCCTATCCAAATCGGCAGGTACCTCTCAGAGTCGATCTCCTTGAGGATAACCACGCGCTGCTGAGTAACCAGGCTCACCCTGATGCTCTCTATCTTACACTCAATCATCGACTTACCGCCTCCATCTAGCTCAGGGAAGAAGAAAAGATAATTGCGCTTGCCTTCACTACTATTCTACTGTCTTTCTGCCGGGTTTGTAAAGACATAATGGGGGTAGGGCGAGCCACGTAAGGAGAGTACAGCATGCAATTCACAGGCCACGCTTCGCCGGTTTCACCTATATTAACGCAGCAACCTCGCCCGTAGTTTCAGCCGTACCTGCCTGACGCCTTACACTATACGACTGCCACAAGTCGGACCATGTAGCAATAGCAGCACCCAAAGGGAGTCTTGTCATTCTGAACGCAGTGAGGAATCAGGTGGCAGTCGTTCCCCGTCGCAACATGCAATAGGGGAGGCAAGGCCCGACTCTTGTACGTGAATTCCCCTTCTACCTTAGCCACCTGATTCCTCACTGCGGTCGGAATGACAACAGGGGGGCTTTGTGCTTGATACCCAACATTGAGCCAGCCGTAATCTACACCTAGCGTCGCATACGGCGGGGCCGCTGCCAATGGTATAATTGACTATATACGGTAATCTAGCTTTATTGTGCCCGAAAACAGGCAAACGGAAAGACTTTGAACGACAAATCACTTCACACGCTGGAATTTCATAAAGTACGCGAGCGACTTGCCACCTACACATCGTTCAGCGCGGGCAAGACGGCGGCTCTCGAACTCGTACCTTTCACGGACATCGCACAGGTGCGGCGCAATCAGCGCATCACGACCGAAGCGGTGCGCCTGCTGTCGTTGCGGCCCGACGTGACGCTCGGCGGGGCCAGGGACATAAGCGAGCTGGTGCGGCGGGCGGAGCTTGGCTCGGTGCTCGACCCCGCCGAGGTGCTGATGGTGCTCGACACGCTCCGCGCCTGCCGCATCCTGCACGGCGTCATTATGCGCACGCAGGAGCAACGCAGCGAGCTACCCACCCTGGCTTTCATCGCGGACGGCCTCACGCTGCTCCCCAAATTGGAGCAGGAGATAGAGCGCTGCATCAGCGACGACGGGCAGGTGCTCGATTCGGCCTCCCCGGCGCTGGGCAAGCTGCGGCAGGGGATACGCACGGCCCACAGCCGCCTGATGCAGCGCCTCCAGCAGCTTATATCGTCGGAGGCAGCGGGCCGGGCGCTCCAGGAGCCGATCATCACATTGCGCAACGGCCGCTATGTCGTGCCCGTCAAGCGCGACTTCCAGGGCCTGCTCAGGGGCATCGTGCACGACCAGTCGAACACAGGCGCGACCCTCTTCGTGGAGCCGCTAGCCGTAGTTGACCTGGGCAACGAGTGGCGGCAGCTACAACTTGAGGAGCAGCAGGAGATAGACCGCATCCTGCGCGAGCTGGGCGGCCTCATAGGCGAGAAGGGCGACGCGATACGCACCAACGTCGAAATCCTGGCTGACATTGACGTCGCCCTCGCCAAGGCCCGCTACAGCATAGCCATAGACGCCAGGGAACCCGAACTGGTAGAGCCTCGCATCAAAGGCCCCAACCCTTCTCGCCCCCTGGACAACCGAGAACGCCGCGCAAACGCACAAACCCAGACCCAACCTTCGGAAGACGGACAATCTCAGCAAATCCAAAATCCAAAACCTAAAATCCAAAATAGCCAGGGTTTGTATTTCAAAAACGCCCGCCACCCTCTGCTCACCGGCAAGGTGGTGCCCATTTCGGTTGAGCTTGGCGGCAGGTTTCGTATGCTGGTGATTACCGGACCCAACACGGGCGGCAAGACAGTGGCCCTCAAGACGGTAGGCCTGCTCACGCTCATGTCGCAGGCAGGCTTGCACATCCCGGTAGAGGGCGGCTCTCGCGCGGTGGTCTTCAAAGACGTGTTCGCGGACATCGGTGACGAGCAGAGCATCGAGCAGAGCCTGAGCACCTTCTCTTCGCATATGTCCAACATCGTGGGCATCCTGCGCCGTGCCACACGCGATAGCCTGGTGCTGCTGGACGAGTTGGGCGCGGGCACCGACCCGCAGGAAGGTTCGGCCCTGGCGCGCGCCATCATCACCACGATACTCGACATAGGCGCGCTCGCGGTGTGCACCACTCACTACTCGGAACTGAAAGCCTATGCCTTCTCCACGCCCAACGTTGAGAACGCCTCGGTGGAGTTCGACATCCAGACGCTCAGCCCGACCTACCGCCTCATGGTGGGCGTGCCGGGCCGGAGCAACGCGTTCGCGATAGCAAGTCGCCTCGGCCTGAACCCCATGATCGTTGATAAGGCCAAGCGTTATATCGACCCAGAGGCGCAACGGGTGGAGGACCTGATAGAGGACATCAGGTCGCAGCGGGAGGCGGCGAAGTCGGAGCTAGGCACGGCAGAGCAGGCCCGCCGCGAGATTGACCAGCGCCGCCAGGAGCTTGACCGCCGCCTGGCCGAGGCAGACGAACTCAGGTCCCGCGCCGCCGAGGAAGGTCGCGCCCAGCTTGAGGGTGAGCTAGAAACACTGCGCGCTGAGCTTCGGCAGCTTCGGGCGCGCGTGGAGGCGGGCCTTACCGCCACTTCCGACGAGACCCTCACCCGCCAGTGGGTGAAGGACGCCCAGGCACGCTCGGAGGAGATGGAGCGCCAGCTAAGGAGCAAGGCCAACGAGCAGAAGCGAGCCAGGCACCGCCCGCAGACCACGAAGACCCCCAGGACAGGAGAGCCCGGCAAGCCTCACGTCTACGGTCCCGGCGATGTGGTGTTCGTGCAGAGCCTCAGCTCGGAGGGGGAGGTGCTTGGCGCGCCCGACAGCAGCGGGCAAGTAGATGTGCAGGTGGGAGCGTTCAAGATGCGCGTGCCCGTATCCAACCTGTCGCTGCGTCGCACCGCCTCTGCCGCCTCGGCTGCCAGGGAAGCCGCCTCCGCCGCGGTCGCCAGGAGCTACAGCACCCCCAGCATGCCCACCGAGACGCCCCGGCTGGAATACGACTATCGGGGCTGGCGCGCTGAAGAAGCCATTGAAGACCTCGACCGACGCCTGAACGACGCCGCGCTGGTCGGGATGCCCTTCATCCGCGTTATCCACGGCAAGGGCACCGGGGCCTTGCGCCAGGCCATGCGCGAGTACCTGCGCAAGCAGCCCATCGTCAAAGAGATCGAGCCTGCACCCGTAGAGCAGGGCGGCGAGGGCGTGACAATCGTGAAGCTCTGAGGAATAACACGTAACACGTAACTCGTGACCAACGGAGGGGCAGATTACGTGTTACGCGTTACTCCTACGGCAGTGCCTACGGTCGTGCAGTTCTCCATTAGATGGTATATTCATCCTATGCGAGCCACGCCGATCAAGTCGTATACCGGCCCCGCACCCCAGGTAGCACCGGAAGCTAACGAGCATGTCAGCGTGCCTTCAACCGCAGTTAATCGCCGCGCGGACTTGCTGAATATCGGCATCGTCGTCGCGGTCTTTCTCGCCATCGTCCTGCTCGTACCGCCCATCCGCAATTTCCCCATGGACGATGATTGGGCGTATGCGGCGTCTGTGAAAGACCTGCTGGCCGGCAACTTCCACATCTCATCGTGGGCGCAGGCAATTGCTCTCGGCCACATTGGATTGGCAGCCCTGCTAAGCTACTTTCTCGGTTTCAGCTTTACCACGCTAACCATATCTAACCTGGTGGTGAGCTTGCTGGGCCTCATATTCTTTTACCTGCTCCTGAGGCAGCTCGCTATCAACCCGGCCTACGCTCTGTTCGGCGTGGCGGTGCTCGGGTTCAACCCTATGTACGCATACTTGTCGTACACCTTCATGACGGATGTATCCTTTCTTGCCGCGAGCGTAGCAGCCCTCCTGTGCTTCATGGTTGCGTTCAAAGCTCCGGTGGTCCGCGAGAGTTGGCTGTGGTGGGGGAGCGTTGCTATCGCTCTTGCATACTTGGATCGCCAGTTCGGTGCGCTTATCCCGCTGGCGGTGTTGATCTATATGTGGGTGGTTAGAGAGTGGACCTGGCGTCGTGCGCTGGCAGTGATGTTCATACCCGTGGTGTCCGGGGCGAGTTATGCAATCTGGGAGCTCTTGCAGCCTACGCCGGTGGTGGCGGCGTTGTTGGACCAGATGCGGGCCTTCGCCTTTCAGAACCCGGGCCAGGCGATGGTGCTGAGAGTGTTCGACCTGGTCTACACGATAGCCATTCCCGGACTGTGCCTGCTACCGCTGCTGTTCGTTCGCGGACGCGCTCGCAATTTCCTTTTCGTGTTCTGCCTGGTGGCGGCCCTGCAAATTTATGTATTGCGCGCTACCGGCACAGTGCTGCCCGTGATGGGTAATGTCGTGGACCACACGGGCTTCTTTACGACGTACCAGGCCCTTTGGCCGGAGTGGGTTTGGGCAGTACTTGCTCTGGCGGGTACCCTGACGCTCTGTTTAGTGGTCGGCTCGCTGGTCAGGGGCATCCAGTGGGGTACTTTGAAAAGCGTTCTGCGCAGAGATGCCGTTTCGGATGGCAAGGTTGCCAGGGACCCCGCGCAGATAGCCTATATATTGCTTGTCCTGCTCGTGCCTGCGACCGCATTATTGCCGCCGTTCCTGTTCGACCGTTATTTCCTGCCGCTATTCCCTCTGCTGATGATTGCTGTTTTACGATACCTGCAACAACATGCCTCGCCCTCGCCGGCGTGGTGGCGTTGGGCCTTGCTGGTGCCGATTGCGTTGTTCAGCATGCTTGGGATCCGCGATCTGTATGAGTTCTATACCTTGCGCTGGAACAGGGCCGAGGCGTTGGTGGCAAGTAAAGGCTTAGAACGCCACAATGTAGACGCAGGCTATGAGTGGGTGGGGTGGTACCTGTTCGACGAGGGCGAACGGGTGATCCGCCAGACTGGTGATTACACTCACCTAGAGATGCCAGCCGAGGCTGCACTCGACCCCGTGTACCGCTTCAATACTGTGCCCATTGAAGGCTACGAGCAGGTAGATACACTCCCATACAGGTACTGGCTCGCGGGCGGGCAAGAGCGACACCTCCTGCTTCTCAAGCGTAAGGGCGATTAGCAGCGTAGTGGTGCTACATTATAAGAAATAGGGATATCTAAGCCAAAAACAAGGAGCACATAAAATGGCACATACTCCGCCCGCTACATTCCGACGCCGCGATTTTGGAGAGCCTGCGCCGCTCACCCCGCGCCCTATGTCGGCCTCGTTGAGCATGGTCAGCCAGGTGATGCTGCCCAACGACGCCAACCCGATGGGCAACGTACACGGCGGCGCAATCATGAGGATGGTGGACATAGGCGCTGCCGTGGCTGCTATGCGTCACTGTGGACGGCAGGTAGTAACCGTGGCGCTCGACCACATGAGCTTTCTGGAGCCGGTCTTCATAGGCGACCTGGTAACGATTACGTCCCAGGTCGAATACGTGGGCAGCACCTCCATGCTGGTGCGTGTGACCGTGGACGCCGAGAACCCCGCTTCGGGCCGCAAGGTGCACACAAGCTCCTGTGTGCTCACCTTCGTGGCCCTGGACGAAAACAACCGCCCCGTGCCCGTCCCTCCGCTGCTGGCCGAAACGCCGGAAGAGCAGGAACGCCTGGCCGAGGGCAAGCGTGTGTACGAGGCGGCGAAGGTCGAGCGCAATCGCCAGGCTCAGGTGTAGGCTGAAACGTGAAACGTGATGCGGCTTGCTATACTGGGTGCGTGAATGCAATCATGTTGCTGTTGCAGCGAACTAAAGAGGGACTTTGTCATTCTGAGCGGAGCGAAGAATCTCGTCCCTTTGCACCCAAGTACCACCTTTCCTTAAGCCACAGAGTCGCGGGAGAAAAAGCAACACCAGCATAGCGGACGAGATTCTTCACTGCGTTCAGAATGACAAAGGGGAGTAGAGTCCCTCCGTAGAAACAGCCTCAATTCACGAACCACATAGCATAAGCCGCTTCACGTTTCACGTTTCACCCCTACCCCCTCCCCTTCAGCCATGCCTCCAGCTTCCCTACGTCCCAGCAGGTGAGCACGCGGTCGGGGGTGGTCCAGCCCCGGCGGGCGAGGTGGACGCCGAACTCTATCAGGTCGTAGTTACCTTTGCTGTGGGCGTCGGTGTCGATTGAGAGGGTGCAGCCCGCCTCCATCGCCTCTTTGATGTAGATGTCGTCCAGGTCGAGGCGGTCGGGGGCCGAGTTGATTTCGAGGGCGGTGCCCGTGCGGGCGGCCTCCTTGATGACCACTCCCACGTCCATAGCCGACGGCTCGCGCTGGTTGATGATACGGCCCGTGGGGTGCCCGATGATGTCCACGTTGGGGTTGCGGACGGCGTTGAGAGCGCGTTGCGTCACCTGCTCGCCCGGCTGCCTCAGCCCGCTGTGGATGGAGGCCACGACGATGTCGAGCCATGCCAGCACCTCGTCCGGGAAGTCGAGCGTGCCGTCCAGCTTGATCTCAAGCTCTATCCCGTGGAAGATGCGGAAGTCGGGGCCCAGCTTGGCTCGTGCTTCCTCTATCTCGTTGCGCTGCGCCCGTAATCGCTCTACCGTGAGGCCGTTGGCGACGGTCAGGCCCTGGCTGTGGTCGGTGATGGCAACGTACTGGTAGCCCCTGGCCTTGGCGACGCGGGCCATGTCGTACACGCTCAATGTGCCGTCGCTCCAGTTGGTGTGGCAGTGCAGATCGCCCTTGATGTCCTCCATCTCCACCAGTGTTGGCAGGGCGTGGCGGGCGGCAGCCTCGATCTCTCCTCGGTCTTCGCGTAGCTCCGGCGGTATGTACTGCAATCCCAGCGCCTCGAAAATGTCGGCCTCGCTTTTGACCGGCACAGGCTGGCCGTTTTTGGTTAGGCCGTATTCATTGAGATGGTAGCCCATGCGGATGGCGCGGTCGCGCAGCTTGATGTTGTGGGGGCGGGCGCTGGTGAAGTGGTTGAGCAACGAGACGTAGTTTTCCGGCGGCAGCACGTACAGGTCCACTTGCAGGCCGTTGTGCAGGCGCACCGTGGCCTTGTTCTCCCCCTGTGAATCGACCGAGCCGACCATGGGCAGCTTCACGAAGCAATCAATCACCTGTATCGGGTCCTGGGCGGTGGCGAGTATATCAAGGTCGCCCACGGTGGGCCGCCAGCGCCGGGCCGAGCCTGCTACCTCTATCCGGTCGATGTTGCCGGGGCACTTGTCCTTGAGCAGGGCTATCATCTGCCGCAGGATGGGCAGGGCCACTCCCAGCAGCTCCCGCTTCTCGGCGCTCCTGCGGTGTATGGTCGCTATGCCCTCGCGGATTATGTCGGCGCTCTTCTCTCCGATGCCGGGCACCTGGAAGATGCGCCCGTCGTCCAGCGCCTTCTCCAGGTCGGCCAGGCCCTGGATGCCGAGCGTCTTGTACAGGAGCATGGCCTTCTTGGCCCCGACGTGCGGTATGTCGGTGAGGGCAATCAAGGAAGGCGGGATTTCGGCGGTGAGGCGGTCGTAGAAGCGCAGCTTGCCGGTGCGTATCAGTTCGTCCACCTTCTCGCTGATGGCCTTGCCCACTCCCGGCAGACTGTCCAGCCGCCCCTCTCGCCACACCTGCTTCACGTCCTCCCCCAGGTTGGCGAAGGTGTCGGCGGCGGCTCTGTAGGCCCGCGACTTGAACGGCGACTCTCCCTTCAGCTCCACCATCGCGGCGATCTCGTAGAAGATGCGCGCGAACGTGGCATTGGTAAACTCCGCAGCTTCGGGTGCCATCTCCGGCATGGGTACTCTCCTCTATTGGACGGAAACGCCAAGACGCCAAGACGCCAAGGACCCGCCAAGATTAGCATTGTTAGTCTGAATACATGCAAGCTTTGTGCCTGTATAACGGGTTAGCCGAGCAGCATGGTGCCGAACATCAGGAGCACGGCGGCTGTGATGATTAGCAGGCTGGCCCAGGCGAAGAACCTGTAGACCGGGCCGAGTCGGTACCTGCCCATTATATCCTTGCTGCTTGCCAGGCGTACTATGAAGAACAGCAGCACGGGCAGCACCGTGCCGTTGAGGACCTGCACGACCAGCAACACCGTCCAGGCGGGCAGGCCTGGAATCATCGCCACCAACGCGCCAATAGCGATGAGGGCCGTGAACAGCCACATAAATACGGGCGCTTCCCTGAAAGACAGGCTCACCCCCTTCTCGAAGCCGAGAGCCTCGGTGACCGAGTAGGCGGTGGCGAGAGGTAGCACGCCCGCGGCCAACATGGAAGCCCCGAACAACCCCATACCGAACAAGATCGTGGCCCCTGAGCCTACTACCGGCTCAAGTGCCAGCGCTGCATCCGCTGCCGAGTCGATCTGGATGCCGCGCGTGTGCAGTGTTGCTGCCGTTGCGATGATTATGAAGATAGCTATGAGATTGGAGAAAATAGCTCCGAATACTGTGTCAAAGCGGGAGTATTTATAATCGCGCGGGGTCACACCCTTCTCCACCACGCTTGATTGCACGAAAAGCTGCATGTAGGGCGTGATGGTCGTGCCAATAAGGGCAACCATCACCTGTAAGTCCTGGGGCCTGAAGCTTATCGTGGGTGTGACGAAGGACGCGCCGACTTGCCCCCAGTTCGGACCGGCCATGAAAGCCGCGGCTACGTAGGCGAACAATACAAGCGACAGGAGCAGGAATATGCGCTCGACAACCTTGTACGATCCCTGTGTGATGGACCACCAGATCAGCAGCGCCACGGGAGGCACGGCAATCCAACCCGGTATCCCGAAAAGCTGGGCTGCCGCGGCCACACCCACGAACTCGGAAATCGTCACGCCCGCGTTCGCCACCAGGAGGACAAGGATAACCACCGTGGTCCAGCGCACGCCGAACTGCTCGCGTATGAGGTCGGAAAGACCTTTGCCTGTGACGGCTCCCATGCGGGCGCACATCTCCTGCACGAGGCACAGCGCGACTGTGACCACAAGCATTGCCCACAGCAGCGTGTAGCCGTATGAAGCCCCCGCGGAAGCGTATGTAGCAATGCCGCCTGCGTCATCGCCCGCCGCTGCAGCCACTATGCCGGGGCCGAGCAGCGCCAGGTAGGGCCAGAAGCGGGTGCGCGTTATGCGGCGAAGGGGCGCGAGGGGATTCCGACCCAGCCGGCGAGGGGCCTTGGAAGCCGGGGTGCCCTCCAGGTCGTCGGCTCTCGGGGCATTGCGTTGTGTGTCAATGACCTGGTTGCCCCAACCCTCCGCGCCGGGCTGTGCTTCTTCTACAGTGAACTTTGCTTCTTTCGCCATGTGGTGTCCTTGTTATTCGCCCCCGTAGCGTCCAATCTTCATTTCTTCCGCGTGGGGTTTCGGCTGAACGCTCATATTAGCTAAACACCTTCGGTAGCCGCTTCTTCCAGCCTTCGGGTAGCAGGGCTTCCAGGGCATCGTCCACGGTCACTACGCCGTGCAAGGTGCCGGTAGCGTCCACCACAGGCAAGGCGATGAGATTGTACTCCGCCATCTTACGTGCTGCTTCTTTCTTGTTTTCGCCGGGCCTCACCGAGGTGAAGTCCCTGAGCATGAACTCTTTTACCGGGCAGTTTCGAGGCTGCACCAGTAAGTCGCGCACCGTTATGATACCGACGAGCTTGTTCGTGTCTTCCGCGTCGATAACAAACATGTAGTAAATCAGGTCTGCTGTTGCGAACGAATACCTGTTTGCCTCGATCACCTCTTCAACTGTGGCGTCGGGGAGCACTCGCACGAACTCGTTTGTCATGATGCCGCCCGCCGTATTCTCGGGGTAGCGCATTAGCTGGCGCACGGGCTGCGCCTCATCGTCCTCCATATGCTCCAGCAGCGAATTTGCCTTTGGTTCCGGCAAGTCGGCCAGCAGGTCGCTAGCCTCGTCGGGAGCCATCTCCTCCAGGATGTGGGCAGCCCTGTCCTCCGGTATTTGCTCTACAATGTCGGCCCGGCGCTCGTCGGTGATTTCTTCCAGCGTGTCAGCGGCCAGGGTATCCTCGAGCGCGGCGACTATCTCGGCACCCTGCAGATAGCTAACCGAGTCTGTGATGCGGGCTATCTCCGCGGGGTGCAGATTGGCAAGCTTCTTGTGTCGCACGGCCACTCCACCCGGTGCATTGGAGCCGAACACGTCGATGTAATTCCAGCGGACCACCCTGGACCGGAGGGGCTGGCTGGTGAGAGCCTGGACAAACCGGGAGATTCGCAGCCTGCGCGCGATGCCGCCAAAGCCGACATCCACGCCCCGCACCCACCAGCGCGGGGAGGTCACAGGGTGCTCGTCGTCGCCGGGCATGGGGAGGATGTGCTCGAACAGCACCACGTCATTTACTCGCACCACGCGGCGTTGCTCCAGGTCGATAACCTGCTTATCCCACAGGTCGCGGGCCAGCAGAATTTCCCCTGCTCGTCTGCCGTCGAACGGTTGTAGCTCAGCGTGTAGTGCGGATGCCAACATGACCCTGGGGCTGAGGCTGCCTACATGGTCGATCGGCAGGTAAAACTGCTCGTTCTTGTTGCCCTTCCGCACTACGATGCCCTTGATGGCGGGCAACACCCTCTCTGCGGCCTGGTCTATCGTATCGACCAGCACGAGGGGTCCGGTGATATCTTCTTCGGCCAACTGCACGCTGGGGGTGATCTCCGCCACCAGGTCGCGCACACGCCCGAGGCTGTTGCCTTGCGCGTCGTATACTTTTTTGCCTATAAGGTCCGATAAATATAGCTCCAGCATCCGCCGCACCTCTTACACACTTATCAAATATAACGGGATACAGTCGCTCCATGCTACGTACCAGGTCATAACTGCCGCCACGGCCAATCTGTAAAGTGTATGCATGAAGGGAGCAAA
>JAXDKH010000114.1:0-32004 GCA_034667185.1 Chloroflexia bacterium
CTACCAGAACAAGACCGGCAAGGCCCCCGATGCCTTTGCGGCGCTGGGTTATGAAACGGCCGGCCTGATTGCCGCAGCCAACGACCGTGCAGCCGGGGGCAGCCTCCGAGACGCGCTCGCCGCTGCCAGTTTTACAGGCCCGCGCGGAGCCGTGGCGATGAACGCTACGACCCAGAGCACAAGTGGCGCGCACTACCTGCAGCAGGCCAAGCAACAGGGCATCAACGTGCGCACCTCGGTGCTTGCAAGTTTGGCCTCGGGTGCCGCAGCTGACGGGCAAGTTGCCGCGCTCCGCGACAGCGTAAAGACCGGCTGGATGAGCAGCTATCTCTGCGGCTAGGCACCTGCGACAACGAAATAGTGTGACATAGGAGAACTACTTTGCTGGTTCTCCTTTTGTTTTCCGGGGCTGTTGGGTCCGGTTGCCGGCGTTCCTTACGTGAAGGCCTACCATGTTCCATTCCTTGCTTGGCTTACTCCAGAAGCTAGCTGCCCCACGGGTAATTACAACTTTGGTGGCGCTGTGGTTGCTGCTGGCTGCTGCCTTTCAGTTCACCGGCGCCACCATGCGGTCCTATTCAGCATGCCACGGCCCCGAAGGCAAAGGCTATGGCTCTCTTGATGGCAAGATCGTGTACACCCCTGACCTGGCTAAGGATATGCTGGGGGCCTATGGGGCTGAGGGTAGAATGTTCTACTCTAGAGTCGAGGGCACAGTTGACCTGGTATTTCCTCTGACTAATGCGCTACTCACAAGCCTGCTCTTACTAGCCTGCGGACGGGCGCTGCTGCGCAACTCGACCCCCCTCAGAGTGATTGCGCTGCTTCCTTTTGTGGGCATGGTCGCCGATTACCTGGAGAACACTCTCGTCCTATGGATGCTTGCCTCGTTCCCTGCCGACATATCCGGCGTCGCACAGGTGAGCGCTGTTGTTTCTGTGACGAAATCTGTCTTCTATGTGCCACCGGGCGTGATTGCTCTTATCAGTCTGCTAGTCACCGGGGCAGTACGTCTTTTTGCATGGATACGCTCAAGAAAGTAGCGGGAGGGTACGAAAATTGCTTATGCCTGGGTAGCTGTTCGCTCCGCCTCTCAGCGTTGCGAGGTTCGTTTTTCAACGGCTGCAGAGTCGCAGTCGCCAATTTGAAGGAGGTAAGCAGTGGACCCAGATAGCCTGGATTGCGGCGGTACGTTTGTGGAGTTCTCCTGGCATAGCTTCGAGACTGATGGAGAATGGGACGCAATCGCTCCTGCCGAAGAAGGCGCAGAGTTGGTTGGCGTAGCGGGAGATGCTACCAAGACCGACGATGGGGCAGTAGAAATAGTGAAGTAGAATCGTGGCGAGTGGGATGTGCGAACGCCCCACCCGCTAATCTCAAAGAGAACCAAGGTGCGATACCATAGCGGTATCGCACCTGCATTTAAGCTCCAGTCTCAGAACACGGTACATCTTAAGGTGCTAGCCCCAGGCATGCGAATACGCTAAGCTACTCCTGGGCTGCAAGTCCATGGAAACAGGTTTGTTCAACAGGAGAAAGCGATGCAGAACTCCAGCTCAGTACGTGCACCTCAAGGTATACACGGCACTCCATCACCCACGCGGCTGGCTCTTAGCGCGACCGTCCACTGCCTGACGGGCTGTGGCATAGGGGAAGTGTTGGGGCTGGTTATTTCTACGGCCCTGGGCTGGCACGATCTACCTTCCATCTTACTGGCTGTCGTGCTGGCTTTCATCTTTGGATATGGGCTGACTCTGCGGCCCTTGCTGGCGGGCGGGGTGGGTATGGCGCAGGCTGTGCGCCTGGCACTGGCTGCCGACACCTTTTCCATCGTGGTCATGGAAGTCATGGATAACGCAATAGTCCTGCTCATACCGGGGGCTATGGAAGCAGGACTTACCGACCTGCTGTTCTGGGGCAGCCTAGCTATATCGCTAGTAATTGCTTTTGCGGCGGCATTCCCTGTCAACCTGTGGCTCATAAAGCAGGGGCGCGGGCACGCTGTCGTTCATGGCATGCATAGCGGGCATACAAGCACCAATAGCCACAGCGGGCACGAAACGCAGCATCACGATCATTAGGCGACCTTCTTACTACCTGAGCATCCGCCTGCAGGCCAACATGTGCCCGGAGTCGGGCCTGGCGCCTGCGTGACCACTGACCAATCTAACTAGCAGTGTAACTCCTCTCGTATAGGTATGTGCCTCCCCCTAACTTGTTGCAGGTCATCCCCTCTTCCTTCAATCCCCGCCTGCCGGCATAACGGCCATTTCACCTTGAAACCGGTCATCTATACAAGTCCTCCCAGGCTGTCCTCCCCGCAAGTCCCCTCGATATAGACAGTTCGGAGGTTATTTATGCCTGCTACTCTACGGATCCTTCCGAGGTTTGGGACTCTCCTTCTTATTCTCTGCACTCTCCTGCTGTTGGCCGGGTCTGTCCCTCAGTTCGCCTCCTCCAGTGCGACGCACACATCGACCGCCGACCAGACGGTGCGCATCATCGACTACAACTATACGCCCAACGCCCTGACCGTTGATGCAGGCTCGACAGTCACCTGGACCAATACCGGCAAGGACACCCACAACGTCGCCATTGACCGCGGGCCTGAAACGTTCGTCTCGATAGTGCTGGAGCCGGGGCAGAGCGCGCGCTTCGTCTTCAGCACTCCCGGTAAGTACCACTACTTCTGCGAGTGGCACGCCAACATGCAGGGCGACATCGACGTGCTTGGCCCTGACGGCTCCGATGCCGCGCCGCCTCCGCTTGTGGCCCGCACTTTCGCCGAAACGGGCAAAACGTTGCGCGGCAAGTTCTTGCAATACTGGAACGCTCATGGCAGCCTGGCGCAACAGGGTTTCCCCATCTCCGAGGAGATGGTGGAGAAGAGCGACACGGACGGCAAGTTCTACTCGGTACAGTACTTTGAGCGTGCCGTGATGGAATACCACCCCGAAAACAAGTCGCCTAACGACGTGCTTCTGTCGCTCCTGGGCAACTTCCTCTACAAGCAGAAGTACCCCAACGGTGCACCCGGCCAGCAACCGAACAACAGCGCGGGCTCCACTCTATTCAAGGAGACGGGCAAGCGCGTCGGCGGCCGGTTCTTGCAGTACTGGCAGGAGAGTGGCGGACTGACGCAGCAGGGCTACCCCATCTCCGACGAGTTCATGGAGAAGAGTCAGCTAGACGGTAAGACCTACCGTGTACAGTACTTTGAGCGAGCCGTAATGGAGATGCACCCTGAGAACAAGCCGCCCTATGACGTGCTGTTGTCGCAATTAGGCACCTTCCGGTACAAGAAGTCGGCGGACGACGAGCCCGACTCGTTCATGGGAGTTCGGCAGGTAGGGACGTCGGAGGGGCCGCAGCACTACCCGTTGCTGGGCGGCCCGCATGCGGCGGCAGGGCTGAACGTCTGGATCTACGACAACGACCCGAAGCCCGTGGTGGATATGGTCCAGGACGTGAAGGCGCGATGGGTCCTGCACCAGCTTTCGTGGTACCAGATCGAGCCGCAGAAGGGCACATACAAGTGGGAGAAGTTAGACCGGGCGGTGGACGCGCTGAGCAAGGCGGGGCTGTTCGTGGTGCTGCACCCGGTACAGGCTCCCGAATGGGCCTGGGCCAACGACAAACTGGGCTACCCCAAGGACCCGGCTGACTTCGGGCGCTTTATGACGTTGGTGGCGCAACGCTACAAAGGCAAAGTTGCCGGGTACCAGATTTGGAACGAGCCCAACTTTGCCCACGAGACCGGGCTGTACGCCTCAGCCTCTCATTACGGTACGCTATTGAAGATCGGGTATAACTCGGTGAAAGCCGTCGATCCCAAAGCGGTAGTTATACTGGGGGCGCTGACACCCACCGGCCTCAACGACCCATACAAAGCGATAGACGACGTGGAGTTCCTGCGAAGGCTTTATGCCTACAACAGCGGCGAGCTAAAAGGCTACTTCGACGTGCTGGGGGTGCACCCCGGCTCCAACGCCAACCCGCCCGAAGCCATGTATCCTGACCAGCCTGGACCCGGACCCGGATGGACCAATCACGCGAGCTTCTACTTCAGACGCGTGGAGCAGTTGCGCCAGGTGATGGTGGAGAACGGCGACGGCGAGAAGCAAATCTGGCCGACCGAGTTCGGCTGGACCAGCGTTGACAAGCCCCAGCCCGGCTTCGAGTACGCGGCGCAGAACACCGAGCAGGAGCAGGCCGACTACATAGCCCGCGCCTTCCAGATGGGTCGCGACCGCTACCCCTGGATGGGGCCGATGTTCGTGTTCAACCTCAACTTCGCCCTCCCCAACGTCTCGACCGATGACACCGACGAGCGCATCGGTTGGAGCCTCCTCCGCCGCGACGGCACCAAACGCCCCTCCTACTTCGCGGTCAAAGACTACGCTTCGGGGAAGTAGCTTGGGAGACGAAAACGCAAAGGCACAAAGACACAAAGAACGCGCAAAAAGAAAAAATGGGTTAGAGAACAAGAAGGACCAGGGTGCGGCATCCCGTACCCTGGTCCTTCTTGTTCTTAGAAGGCTCCACTTAGAACTCATTTCAAAGCCGCTGTAGGGTAGGCCCCGTACCTGTATTCAGCCGCCAATCAGAGGCACTTTCCGGCTGTGTGCAACATATCGGCACGGCCCCAAAACGCACGCGACCACAACCGTACACAGCCGTTTAAGGATGGCACCGGGAGCGATATCTCAGGCGATAACATGCTCTCTGGCTGCTCTACTTCGTGTTGTGGAGAAATCGCCCCGGAATTGGGTGCGAATTTGGAGGGTACCGGCATTGAGAGTGTCATAGAATGTGTGCGAGCCATATAAGCTTGGTCTTGTCGGTATCTACCTCGTGGGAGCAGGAGAAAAGGAGACTTCAGATGAAAGACAACGGAAAGACACAAGTCGCTGGCGGGAGCGTACGTCGACTCCCCACCCGCACCTTGACAGTTATGCTCGCGCTCGCCCTTGCGGCGTTTGTGGCGGTAAGCGGCACCTGGAGCACGGCATCCGCCCAGTCGCCCCAGCCAGAGGCGAAGCGCATGTCCCCACAGGCGGCTTGTCCACCCGGCGGCCAGTGCTTCGCGGACGTGCCCCTCACCAACCCTTTCTACACCTACGCCAACACCCTCTACCAGGAGGACATTGTAGGAGGCTATGCGTGCGGCGGTCCAGGCGAGGCGTGCGACCCTTATAGCCGCCCTTACTTCAGGCCCAACAGCAACGTCACCCGCCAGCAGATGACCAAGTTCATCGACGAGGCGCGCACGCGGGCGGGTATATTCATCAACACCTCTACGTCGGGCCTGCCTCTCTATTCGCGCACGACAGTGCTGGACGGCATTGCCCTCTACGGTGAAAGCACCAACGGCGATGCCATCTCCGCCCTCGCGACCTCAGCGACCCGCAGCGCGGTGCTGGCTAGGAACACCGGTGGGGGCTTTGGCCTCTATGCAGACGTCACGGGCAACGGTTATGGCGTGTGGGCGCGTTCGGGCGGGCAGGCCGTGCACGGCGAGACTACCGGCAACGCAGACGCCATAGTAGGCCGCAACACCACGGTGGACCGCAGCGGCGTATACGGCCTGAACACGGGCAATGGCCTGGGCGTCACCGGACGCAGCACCGGCGGCATAGGCGTGTTGGGCGACAGCGCCGGTGACAACGGCGTGCAGGGCGTGTCTAGCTCCGCAGGCGATAGCGGCGTGTACGGTCTGAACACGAACGGCGGCTTCGGCGTCGCTGGGCGCACCAACGCCAACTCTGGCATCTTCGCGGCTGTGTTCGGCGAGAACACGGGCGGCGGCTACGCAGGTTACTTCTCCGGGTCTACCAACACAAGGGGCACCAACTCGGCTTCGTTGGGCACCTACACAATCGACCACCCGCAGGACCCGGCCAATAAGTACCTGAACATGGAGGCGGTGTCAGGGCCGGAGGCGATGAGCGTGTACAACGGAAACATCACGACCGATGCGAAGGGCGACGCCACGGTTACGCTGCCCGGCTATGTGGAGGCGTTGAACAAGGACTTCCGCTACCAGCTAACGGTGATAGGCACCTTCGCGCAGGCTATCGTGTCCACCGAGATGCAGAAGAACAGCTTCACGATCAAGACTGACAAGCCGAACGTGAAGGTGTCGTGGCAGGTGACGGGCTTGCGTAAGGACCCCTACGCCGAGAAGAACCAGGTGCAGGTCGAGCAGGACAAGTCGGCGCAGGAGCGTGGCTACTATCGCCACCCCGGATTGTATGGCCAGCCCGACAGCAAGAGCGTGGAAGACGCTTACCAGCCCTAGTCGTACAAGCGTACTGTATGAAGTAGACGAGGAATGGGTCTTTAGGCCCATTCCTTTTTGCGCGTATATGGCAACATACTACCAGGCGTAGGGCAACTTGTAACACCTTTCGGGGGAGCTTTGTCCTGGTAGTTGTACGAACCACAACCACCGCCCTTGACGACCACATGCAGGCATGATATAATGTGTTACACCCCTCCCAGGGGGGTAGGGTATTACACAGAGGATGCATGTTATGAACACAAACAAACAGGAAGTCCTGAAGCGCCTGGCCTATATCGAGGGCCACCTCAAGGGCATTCGCAAGATGGTCGAGGAAGACCAGTATTGCGTTGACGTACTCAAGCAGACCTACGCGGTGCAGCGCGCCATCGACAAGTTCGAGAGCCTGCTGCTGCACGGTCATTTGAAATCGTGCGTCGTTGAGGGCATACGCGATGGGCGCGACGACGAGGTATTGAGCGAGCTTGGCGAGCTATTCGACCTGGCACAACGCTAACAGAAGGCACCTACAATGGCAATCGATCAAATAGAGCGACAAACAGCAGGCGGCGATATGCCCTCTGCTAATGGCACGTCCACGGGTGCTCAGGGTACGGAAGTTATGCTGCCCATAGGCGGTATGACTTGCGCCAGCTGCGTGCGCCGCGTGGAGAAGTCCCTAGCCAAAGTTGAGGGGGTGCATAGCGCCGGCGTGAACCTGGCGACCGAGCGCGCTACTGTCAAGTACGACCCTGCTGCGGCAAACATCGCGACCCTCATCTCCGCTGTGGAGAAGGCGGGCTACACCGTGCCTCTCGAAGAGGAGGTACTGCCTATCGAGGGCATGACCTGCGCCAGCTGCGTGCGCCGCGTTGAGAAGTCCCTCGCGAAGCTACCCGGCGTCGAAAGTGTGGCGGTGAACCTGGCGACCGAGCAGGCTACCATCAAGTACAACCCTGCCATGTTGGGACGTGGCGAGATGGGCAAGGCGGTGGAGAAGGCCGGGTACGCCATCCGCGCCGCGCAGTCGGTTGCTGTTACGCCGGTAGCAGGCAATGCTAACCCTGTGGATATGGGGGCCGAACGGCGACGCCGCGAACTGAATACGGTGCGGGCCAAATTCGCCGTGAGCCTGGGCGCGGGCCTGCTCATCATGGCGATCATGTTCGTGCCGCTGCCCATTTCGATGGAGACTCGCAACCTGGTGATGTTCGCGCTGGCGACGCCGGTGCAGTTCTGGGCGGGCTGGCAGTTCTACAGGGGCGCGCTCCTCGCTGCACGTCACCTGACCACCAACATGAACACCCTTATTGCGGTGGGTACCTCGGCGGCTTATCTGTACAGCGTCTTCTTGACCTTCTTCCCAGGTGCGGTGAGAAGCGCGGGCCTGGTGCCGGAAGCCTACTACGACACCTCCACGCTCATCATCGCGCTCATACTTATGGGCCGCTACTTCGAAGCGCGGGCTAAAGGCCAGACGAGCGACGCTATCAAGAAGCTCATGGGCCTGGCTCCCCGCACCGCTCGCGTCATCCGCGACGGCATCGAGGTGGACCTGCCGGTGGAGCAGGTGGGTGTCGGTGACGTAGTGCGGGTGCGCCCCGGCGACAAAGTGCCTGTGGACGGCGTGGTGCTCGAAGGTGCGTCCTCGGTGGACGAGTCGATGCTGACGGGCGAGAGCCTGCCGGTGGAGAAGGACGTGGGTTCAACTGTGATAGGGGCGACCCTCAACAAGAGCGGGTCGTTCACTTTCCGCGCCACGAAGATCGGCAAGGACACCGCGCTGGCGCAGATAGTCCGCCTGGTGGAGGAGGCGCAAGGCTCAAAAGCCCCCATTCAGCGGCTTGCTGACGAGATTTCGTCGTACTTTGTGCCTGTCGTGCTGGTCATGGCAGCCCTGACGTTCGGGCTCTGGTACATTGTCGGGCCGGAGCCGCGCTTCACATTTGCGCTGGTGTCGATGATAGCGGTGCTGATCATCGCCTGCCCCTGCGCGTTAGGCCTGGCGACCCCTACAGCCATCATGGTGGGCACCGGCAAGGGTGCCGAGTATGGAGTGCTCATAAGGGGCGGAGAGGCGCTGGAGGGCGCTCACAGGGTCAATGCCATCGTTCTGGACAAGACGGGCACCCTCACCAGGGGTAAGCCCTCGGTGACGGACGTGGTTGTTGCGGATGGCATTCAGGAGCGCGAGTTGCTCCTTCTGGTGGCTGCCGCCGAGCGTGGTTCCGAGCACCCGTTGGGTGAGGCTATCGTGCGGCGCGCTGATGAGTTGGGACTCGCGCCCGCCACCGTCAGCCGCTTCAACGCACTTGCGGGACATGGGATAGCGGCTACCGTAGAGGGACGCGCCCTGCTGGTGGGCAACGCTCGCCTGATGTCCGAGCGAGGCATCAACCTCAATGGCCTGGGCGACAAGGCCGCAACCTTCGCGGATGTGGGCAAGACCCCAATGTACGCAGCGGTTGATGGGCAGGCTGCGGGTCTGGTTGCCGTGGCCGACACTCTCAAGCCGGAGTCGGTGGAGGCGGTGCGCGAGCTAAAGGCGCTGGGGCTGGAAGTCTGGATGCTGACCGGCGACAACGAAGCTACCGCTCGCGCCATTGCTTCGCAGGTGGGTATTACCAACGTGCTGGCCGAGGTGTTGCCGGAGCAGAAGGCCGCCAAGGTCAAGGAGCTGCAGGCCCAGGGCAAGGTAGTGGCGATGGTAGGCGACGGCATCAACGACGCCCCCGCGCTCGCCCAATCGGACCTGGGGATCGCGATAGGCACCGGGGCCGACGTGGCAATGGAGGCGTCGGATATTACCCTGGTCGGCGGCGACGTGCGCGGGGTGGTGACGGCTATAGCCCTCTCGCGCCGCACCATCTCCACGATCCGGCAGAACCTGTTCTGGGCGTTCATCTACAACGTGGTGCTCATTCCGGTGGCAATGGGAGTGCTCTACCCGCTGTTCGGGCTGTTGCTCAACCCGGTGATGGCCGCTGCCGCCATGGGCATGTCGTCGGTGAGCGTGGTGTCCAACTCGTTGCGTTTGCGCGGGTTCACAGCACCCAGGAACGTCGAAGAGATAATACACCCACCGCTGCGCCGCCGGTTGGCCGACATCGGTTACCTAGTGGGAATTGGTGGGTTAGCCTTGCTGGTTGGTGCTGTGTCGCTCTTCATCTTTAAGCCCTCGATGGGCACGATGAATGCGGGCACGCCGGCGGGCAGCACCGCCCAAGTCGCACGCGTGAGCCTCGACACAGGCGGCCCTGTGCAACCTGGCACACCCACTACGCTCAAGCTGACGCTTACGGAGGCTTCCAACGGCGAGCCGGTGCAAGGGCTGGAGGTGGAGCACGAAGCCCCTATGCACCTGATCGTCGTAAACCGCGACCTCAGCTACTTCGCGCACGTGCACCCGCAGCAGGCAACCCGGCCCGGCGAATGGAGCACAGAGCATACCTTCCCCTCAGCGGGCGACTACGTGCTCTATGACGAGTTCGCGGTGAAGGGCAACGGCGACGAGGTCCACCGCATAGACCTGAAGGTAGGCAAGGCGGGTAGCCAGGCAGCCTCTCTATCGCCCGACCTTGGGCCGCAACAGTCCGGCGATTACACGGTCACAATCGAGCCGCAGGGTGAGGTGCGGGCGGGGCAGACGAGCGGCTTTGTGCTGAACGTATCGCGCCAGGGCACCCCGGTCAGCGACTTGCAGCCATACTATGGTGCCGCCAGCCACATAGTAGTGCTGGATGCCGACGCCGCCGACTTCAGCCACGTTCACGCGGTTCCGGGAATTGTGCCTCCGGTGGGCATGGCTGGAGAAGCTGGGATGGAAGACCTACCGGTATCGTTCGGCCCCAGCCTGGCTTTCAGCCACACATTCGAGAAGCCGGGCCTTTACAAGGTCTGGTCGCAGTTCCAGCACGATAGGCATGTGCAGACCGTGGCCTGGGTGGTGGAAGTGCGTTAGGTTAGCAGTTCGTGTCTGTTATGCAGACGAACGTTGATGGCAGACTAAATATCAGGACAAAGGAGCAAAAATAAAATGTCCCAGATTACGCTAAACGTCCCCGATATATCTTGCGCCCATTGCGAGAAGACGATCTTGAACGCGCTGCAGGGCCAGCCCGGCGTCGAAGCGGTGCAGGTGAGCCTCCCCGCCAAGAACGTGTACCTCACCTACGACGAGCAGGCGCTGAGCCTCGACCAGGTAAAAGACATCCTGGACGAGGAAGGTTACCCGGTAGCCTCAGTCACCGAAGGCGCGGCACCCGACACCCAGCGCCGGGGCTTCATCCCCTTGAGCAGCAGGTAAGGACGGAAACGCATCACGCCAAGACGCCAAGGACGCGCCAAGATTAGTGTTGTTGTTCAAGTAATAGGAGCAGGCTACGGTAAGACGTATCTTGTTTCTGTTTGCCCCCTCTAAACCTTTATTCTCTTGGCGCGTCCTTGGTGTCTTGGCGTGATGCGTTTCCGTCTTTATCCATGCGTCATGTGCTTCCGGAAGCAACATGTCCTGGCACACCCGCCTGCTGCCTCGCCGTGTGCCAATCTCGCAATAGGTCCTGTTCGCGCTCAGGTGTAAGGGTGCCCTGGGGCTGCGACTTCTCAGGCTCGTCCTGCATCCATTGGTGGGTGGCGCGCACCGTGTCTTCGAGGGGGCGTATCTCTAGCCCCGCTGCCAGGGCGCGGTCGTTGCTCACTCGGTGTATCGCACTAAGTTCCTCCGGCACCCATATCGGTAGCTCGACCCACGGCCCAACTTCGTGCTCCAACAGGAACTGCTCGTCTACCCACGTGAGCCGGGTGTCGCTGTCCAGGGCCTTGCGGGCGCTCTCCAGGAAATCGCCCATTGTGAGGGGTGTAGCGGGGCCAGCCCCGTTGAATACGCCCTTGGCCTGGCTTTCCGCCATGCTGACTATCCACGCGGCGAGGTCGCGTACGTCTATTATCTGCACGCGCCGGTCGGGCGTGGCGGGTGCCAGCACCTCACCTCCTTGCGCGAGGCGACGGACCCAGTAGCGGAAGCGGTCGGTGGGGTCGCGGGGGCCTACAATGAGGGTGGGGCGGACTATCAGCGCTCCGTCGGGATAGGCCTCCTGCACCGCTTGTTCGCAAAGGGCCTTCAAGCCGCCATAGGTGTCGCCTCTCACTTCCTCTACCGTGAGGTCTTCCAGAGTCTGAAGGGGAGCGTCTTCGTCCAGGCCATCGGCTAAAGGTTCTGCGTAGGCCGAAATGGATGAGACAAATACGTAATGCGGCACCGCCCCCGCCAGCAGTTGCGCCGACTTGCCCACGATGCGCGGGAAGTAGCCACTCGTATCTATGACCGAGTCCCACTGCCTGCCCGCCAGGAGATCTATATGATCGTCCCTGTCGCCACGTATGTGTCCCACATGAGGAAAAGCTTCAGGCTCGGTCTTGCCGCGGTTGAACAGCGTGACCTCATGCCCGCGCTCCAGCGCCGTTTGCGTTACGAAGTAGCCGAGGAAGCGTGTGCCGCCGATGATGAGTAATTTAGACAATACCATGCTCCTTTCTGAGTGGGACGGAGCAGCAGGCTTGAGAAGTGCCGGGTGCTCGCAAGTAAGAATCGCGTAATGCTGCTGAAGACTAACGGCCACGTGTTTGAGTTGGCTCCTTATGTGGGACGTTGTTGAGGTCAGAGCGGGTGCAAAGTGAGCAAGGTGACAATATCCGCACGTAAAGGAGGGCTTTGTCATTCTGAACGCAGTGAAGAATCTCGTCCTATAGCACCCAAGTACCACCTTTCTTACAGTCACAGACCGGCGAATCCCGTGGGGGAAAATGGGACCATCCCGGTAGAGGACGAGATTCTTCACTGCGTTCAGAATGACAAAGAGCGGTTTTGGGTGCTGCTCTCCCACTTTTCAGCCGCCCTGTTGTTGCGGGAAGAAAGCTGCCTTACAGTTTCATTCTAGGGTATATTGGATGGGAGTGGTAGCGAATATGAGCTGGAGAGAAGGGCTATGCAGGTAACGGGGCGGAAACTACAGGTGCGCGTGCCCGCCACGAGCGCGAATCTCGGTCCGGGCTTCGACGTGCTGGGGCTGGCCCTCGACCTGCATAACGTCTTTGTGGTGGAGACCTCCGCCCGCACCGGGGTGGCAATAGAGGGTACAGCCCAGGGCCTCGACCTGGACGAGAACAACCTCTTCTATCGCGCATTCAGCCATCTATTCCAGCTTGCAGTAGAGGCCGCGCCGCCGCTGGCAATACACATGAGGCTCAATATCCCTCCGGGCAAGGGACTGGGGAGCAGCGCCACGGCGGTGATAGGTGGCCTGGTTGCCGCCAACGAGTTCCTGGGCCGTAAGTTTGGGCAGGCCGAGTTGCTGTCCGAGGCGATCAAGTTGGAGCATGGTGGGCATGCGGACAATGTAGCCCCTGCGCTGCTGGGCGGGTTGGTGGTCAATGCAATCGAAGAGGGAAGGGTAATCTCGGTAAAGCTGCCATTCCCTGCCGAGTTGAAGGCTGTGGTATTCACCCCTGACTTCCCTATGGACACTGTTCGAGGGCGCTCCTTGATGCCAGGCAAGTACAGTACGGAGGACGCGGTATATAACTCCAGCCGCGTAGCCCTGTTCCTGTCGGCCATCTCGCAGGGGCGTTACGAACTGTTGAGGGTGGCGATGCAAGATCGCATGCACCAGCCCTACCGGGCCCGCATCTTCCCGCTGTTGCCGACGCTGATCGAGGCGGCGTTGGAAGCGGGCGCACACGGGGCCTGCTTGTCGGGTGGGGGCTCCTCGGTGCTGGCGCTGGCGACGGCTGATACGGAGCAGATCGGCCATGCAATGTTGGATACGGCAAAGCAGGCGGGCATGGCAGGCGAGGCAAGGGTTACCCAGGCAGACCAGGAGGGAGCAACCGCGATATGGCTATAGAGGAGCAGAGGTCCCTCGGCTACAGGCTGGTCTGCATGGCGTGTGGCCGCACCTACCCAGGTGATGAGTTGCGCTACCGCTGCGATTGCGGCGAACCTATTGACATAATGTACGATTTGCCTGCCACCGTCACCCGCGAGCTTTTGCACGCCAGGCTTGGGGCGGGGCGGTTGCCCTTCTCCAGTGGGGTATGGCGGTACAGGGAAATGCTGCCTGCCTTCGAGGACGGCGATATCGTGTCGCGCCCCGAAGGCAACACTAACCTGTACCAGGTGGGGATGGGGGAGAGTGGCGGGCTGCGGCGGGTGGGCGAGTACGCGGGGTTGGAGTGGCTGGCGCTCAAGCATGAGGGGGAGAACCCCACGGGCAGCTTCAAGGACCGGGGCATGACGGTCGGGGTGAGCCAGGCCAGGCGTGTTGAGGCTCGTGCGGTGGCCTGCGCCTCCACCGGCAACACCTCGGCCTCTCTCGCCTCCTATGCGGCACAGGCCGGGCTGCCCTGTTTCGTGTTCGTGCCGGAAGGCAATATCGCCCTGGGCAAGCTGGCGCAGACGCTGGCTTACGGGGCTGTCACCCTGCAGGTGAGGGGCGACTTCGATAGCGCCATGTCGCTGGTGCAGCGGGCATGCGCCGAGTTAGGTATCTACCTGGTCAACTCGGTCAACCCCTTCCGCATCGAGGGGCAGAAGACGATCGGCCTGGAGATATTGCAGCAGCTTGGGTGGGATGCGCCCGACTGGATAGTGCTGCCCGCGGGCAACCTGGGCAACACGGCGGCCCTCGGCAAGGCCCTGCAGCAAGCCCTGGAACTTGGCCTCATAGACAGGTTGCCGCGGATCGCCTCGGTGCAGGCAAGTGGCGCTAATCCCTTCTTCCAGAGCTACAGGTCCGGCTTCAGCGAGCGCTTCACGGTCGCGGCGCACACCGTCGCTACGGCGATAAAGATAGGCGCGCCCGTAAGTTTCGCACGCGCACAACGGGCAATCGAGGCCACGAACGGCCTGGTGGTCGAGGTGCCCGACGAGGCCATACTGGACGCGAAGGCTGTCGTAGATATGGCCGGGATAGGGTGCGAACCTGCTTCGGCGGCCTCGGTGGCGGGCGCGCGCCTGTTGGTGTCCGAGGGTGTTATAGGGCGCAGCGAGAAGGTCGTATGCATCCTCACAGGGCACCTGCTCAAGGACAGCGACACTACGCTGGACTACCACCTGGGGAGGTCCGGTGCCTCCGGGTCTTACGCGAACCGCCCGGTGGTTGTAGATGCGAGCATAGAGGCCGTAAGAGAGACGTTGGAGTCGCACCTCTAGACGTTCTTCGGGCAAGGCGCGGTCATTCTCGGCAAGAGACGAACGTCGAATTTTCCGCATTAACACATTAATCGTCACAGCCGACATGAGACGCCCCGCGATTGAAATCGCGGGCTATAGTTTACAAAGTCCCCCTTCGGGGACTATTACACCTCAAGAGGCCTTTTTAGATCCTCAAAGATGGACCAGTCTGCCGAAGGGCAGACTTTGCAAACTGTAGCCCGCGAATTTATTCGCCGGGCGTCGGCTGTTTGCACGCGACCGCCGCTTTCCTTATACTGTCCCCACGATCAGGTCCAGGTTCCCGCTCGCGGCATAGCGAGCTACACCCCTTATCCCCTGTATGGCATCATGGTATACCCCAAGATAGTCCTCTTCTATGTCTTCAGTCAGCGCGCGTGAGCTAACAGGCGAAGAAGCGCCGCAGCCGGCAGTCCGCAAGCACGAGCTAGACCCACTACTTTCGTCGGTCTTTCTCGCGGCTGCAGCCCTGATACTGGCGCTCCAGAACCCCATCTACCTGGAGCTACGGCCCAGGCCAGTGGAGACCCTGGTGCTGTGTGGACTGGGCCTCGTGCTACTCCTGGCGGCCAACGTCGTGCGCAACATGTGGCTGCTTGCCGGGGGCTCGGCTATCTTGCTGCTCGTAGTGGCGGCGGGCACTATGTCGCAGCCCGCGCAGCTTCCGGTGCCCCTCATTAGCGTATGGCCTTTGCGGGTGGGTGTGGTGTTGCTTGTGACGGCGGCCTGGGCCTTCCTCTTGCAGCCTCCCTGGTGGGTCCGCCGCGCCTTGCTGGCCTTCTTGATCCCAAGCGGGTTGTTACTGCTCTACTGGACTGTGCCGCCCGTGCTCTACCCGGTGCTGGGATTTCGCTTGCAGCCGCTGGTCAACAATAAAGTGCCGCCTTACTGGCTGGCAGTGGACCGAGACGGCGGCGTGTACGCAACCGACCTGAACGGCATACTAGTGTGGGCGTACGACTCGATGGGGCAGCCCAGGGGCACCCTCAACCCGACCAAGGCTCCGCCTACGCCCGGACCTGGTCCCGGCCTGGCCCCAATCGCCTTCGGGAACGAGGTAGATGCGATAGGCTCCCACATTTTCAGAGGCACACCGACGCCCGTGATTGACGATCCTATGAAGGTGCCGCGGGGCGCTATCACCGTGTTCGACTTCTGCGGAATAGCCGTCGATGAGCGCGATAACCTCTACCTGGCCGACCTGTTCGACCCGGCGGGTTATAAGCTATTGCGCTTCGATCTCGACGGCAATCTCACCGCCCGCTGGGACATACCCAAAGATCAACTGCCCACCAACGACTGCCTCTCGGTCGACTCCGATTACATTTACCTGAGCGTGCTGGAGCGCGGGCAGCGGGGCCGCATCCTGGTGTACACCCACAGCGGCGAACTGGCGCGCGAAATCAACCTGGACTTCCTGCCGCTATCCGTATCCGTGCGTGATGACTTCCCCCTGCGAGCAAAGGGTGGCAATACACTGGTAGTCATGGGGCAGGGTTCCGTCCACCGGGTCGATATGACCTCTGACGGTAACATCATCACTCCCCTGTTCACGCCGCCCCAGGAGTTCCAGGTGCCCATGCTCCTCACGTCAAAAGGGGAGGTGCTGCTGACCAATCGCCAGACACTACAGATAGGACGCTTCGACCCCTCGACCGGAAAGTTACTTGGCACCTGGGGAGGTTCCGGCATCATGCCTGGGCAGTTCGGCGATATTGGCTCCCTCGCCGAGGACAGCCAGGGCCGCATTTACGTGTCGGACCCGGTGAACGGCGTCATAGATCGGCTAGAACCCGATGGCACCGTGGGCGCGGTAATGTGGTCGCCCAGGTTCGGCATCCCGCCCGCCCCCGTGGAGATCGAATAGCGCCGTGGACCATCGCAGCGATGATGATCCCGATCTACAGAGCGCGACCGGCCCCGAAGAATCGCCGCCCACCCTGGGCGTACCGACCCAACCGCCCGCGCCCCTGCCCACCCGCCGAGTAGCTCGCCCTGAGGTGCCGGCTGTACCGCCACAGCCGGTGAGTGGTATCGCAACGACCTCAGAGGGCATTGCTACGGAGGAAGGCTCACCCATACGGCTGGGTGAGATACCTATCGCGGCCCCTGGTGAGCGCGATACAACGGGCGAGGAGACGCAAGGGTTCAAGGGGAACGTCCGAGTGCTCGGCCTGGTGTCGTTCTTCACCAGTGCCGCAAGCGAGATGGTAGTGCCGGTGCGGATGCTGTTCCTGGTGGCTGTGCTGCAAACGCCGTTGGCGCTGGCAGGGTTGATAGAGGGCCTTGCGGAAAGCGCCTCCAGCTTGCTCAGGATTCTGCCGGGCCGCCTGGAACAAGGTCCCCGCATGCGGAAGCCACTGTTGCTGCTCGGCTACGGCTTGTCCAGTGTAGCAAGGCCACTACTCGCCCTCGCAGGTTTCTGGCAGGTTGCGCTCGGCCTGCTCCTGCTCGACCGGGCGGGTCGCGGTATCAGGAGCCTTCCCCGTGACGCTGTGCTGGCATCTACGGCGGTCCCAGGTGACCGTGGCAGGGTGTTCGGCTTCCATCGCGGCATGGACGGTATGGGCGCACTCGTGGGGCCGCTGCTGGCTTTTGTGGTGCTCCTGCTGACATACGATGACTTGCGGCGGGTGCTTGCCTGGACTGCCGTGCCGGGCGTGCTCGCCGTGCTCGTGCTGGCGCTGTTTTTCCGAGAACGCCGCCCGTCACCCCTCGCGGACACAACACCTGCCCCGGCCCTGATGCTCACTGCCTCTACGCTGGGGAAGCGCTTCTGGTTGTTCACTACCATCTCGGTGGTGTTCGCCTTCGGCAGTTCCTCCGAGGCTTTCATCTTCCTGCGCACCGCCGACCTGGCCGACTCCGTGCTGATAGTGCCGCTGGTCTATTTTGGCTTCAACCTGGTCTACGCGCTACTAGCTTCTCCGATGTCCGCGCTGAGCGTCCGCTTTGGGCGCTTGCCGGTGCTCGTGATGGGTTATGCCGTGTTTGCCCTGGTTTACCTGGGGTGGGCGGTGTCGGTCGAGAGCTGGAACGCCTGGGTGCTGTTCCTCGTGTTCGGCGTCTACGCGGCTGCTACCGAGGGGCTGGGTCGAGCGTTCGTAACCGACATCGTAGCCCCGGATGCCAGGAGCGCGGCGCTTGCATGGTTCGGCGGCCTAGTGGGCTTGACCGCACTACCCGCCAACGTCATCGCGGGCTGGCTATGGAGCGCGATTGGCCCGTCTGCTACCTTCACATTTGGGTTCTGGGCGGGGGTAGTGGCGGTGGCGCTAACCCTTGCCTGGCTACCCTGGCTGCGCTCCGGGACTGCCCCTGAGGAGGCTTTTGCCGGCACCGATGACACCCGCCTGTTCGCCCTGGACATGGATGCTATCGCTAATTCACCCCACGCGCGGGACAGGCAGGTCCAGGCACCCAGGCAATAGCAGGGACCAACGTCACCGCAAGATGGTGACCAGGGGGCCGTTAGTGAGTGACATCAGGAAATTACGTGGGCTTGCGCACACATGCTACGATAAGTGCATAGGCCCGCGCCCCTTTCTAACGCACGGAGCGCCCATAGACAGGGGTGTCGGGTCGAATTTTACAGACTTAACCCATCGGAGATTGGCTGCCCTCGCTCATATCGGCCTGGTGTCCTCGCCATGTTCCGCCACTCAACCAACCAAAAGGCTATTCCTGAGCCGTTTGCTCCTCCGCCCTGAGCAGGTCAATAGTCTCCATCGTGTGCAGCAGGTAGGGGATGACTATGCTTCCGCCCCTGTCGTCCTGAACAGTGCATCATGCAAATAGATGATGGATGACAGGACCATCTCGCCCTTTGTCATTCCGAGCGTAGAGAGGAATCAGTTGGACATCGTTCTCTGTCGCAACAGGGGAGTCAGTTGGCAGGGCCACCATTGTACTCCAATTTCTCTTCTACCCTACCCACCTGATTCCTCACTCCGTTCGGAATGACAATAACTCTCGTTGGTCCTGCGATTAGTACCTTACTTGTATGATGCACCATTGAACGCAGGAAAACTCGCCCTATATCACATAAGTACAGACAACATCTTTCTTTTGGGCGGTCCCCCACAGGAAAGGGGACCATCCGTGTGAAGGATGAGATTCTTCACTGCGTTCAGAATGACAAGGGCACGCAGTGTCTTGCTTGCAGGCGTCCGCACAGGCGGGCAACGCGTGAATTCGGCTATGTACCCCTTTGGCTTGGCTCTGTTCTTGATACGAAGGGAAGTAGCTACCCTGTCACATCGGGCGGCGAGCCGTGGCACGTAGTGAACTAGCGAAGGTGAAGGACTGCAGGCGAATGACATATAGCAAGCGAAGGCATGCCACCTCTAAGGAGGCGCGCAAGGTGCGACCGGCCCGGCTATGGTATCTCGTTTGCGTGGTCGGACTTGGCCTGCTGGTGGTGGCCCCTCCTGCCGCCCTGGCACATGAGAAATGGTTCGTCGACGCCGAGCGATACCCCGTGCGGTGGGACCTGGTCTTTGGCTGGCCTGTGGCGGTAGGGTTGGGGGTGGCGGGGCTGGCGCTGGGGGGTCTCTTCCTGCTCAGGAGGGTGGTGCGCGATCCCTACTGGCCGAATCCGGTCTGGTTGCGCCCCGTCAACTCGTCGGTGCAGGCGGTAGTCGGCATACAGACAGCCATCAGCCTTGTCTACATGACGGTGCGCGGTTGGCTTCTGGCCCCGACGCTGACAGTGGCGGGAGCGTGGTGGGGCTATGTGCTACTGGTGGTGCAGTTGTTCGTGGCGTTCACCTTCGTGACGGGCTGGCTCACGCGAGTGGGCGGGGGTATCTTGATCGGGTTGGTGCTTGCGGCGTTCGTGCTGTTCCCCGCCGACAGGGCTGCCGAACAGTTGCTGTTTGTGGGCATCGGGGCCTTCTTCCTGGTCCAGGGACGGGGCCTCTTCAGTCCCACAGGGGTGCTGGCGAAAAGACTCGCTGCCTATTGGTCGCGCTACTCGACGGTCGCCCTGCCGGTGATGCGCGTCTTCACGGGCATCTCGATCCTGTGGCTGGCCTTCAGCGAAAAGCTGCTCAACCCACAGCTCGCGGTCGCTTTCCTCCAGGGACGACCGGAGTTCAACTTCATGCGGCTGCTTGGCTTCGACTGGTTCAGCGACGAGCTTTTCATCTATGCAGCGGCGGCTGTCGAGGCCACGGTGGGCGTGCTGCTGATAGCAGGGGTACTGCCCCGCATTGTGATACTGTTCATGTGGGTGCCCTTCAACATCGCTATACCGTTCCTGCCGCCGGAGGAGTTGCTTGGCCACCTGCCCATATTGGCTGTCATGTATGCCGTGTTCCTGGGAGAGCCTGCGGTCGATGCGGAGGCTCGGAGGGCACATATCCCTGCCGCCGCAGTTGCGGGCTCCAGGCAATAAACGGCGGGGATTGAAGTCCTATTACACCCGGAATAAGCACTCGGATGGGTCCTTGTCATTTCGAACGCAGTGAGAAATCTCGTCCCCTATCCCTATGCCTCATATTTCTTACGGCACTAAGTTGCTGAAGGAAAGGTATCACTCTGGGTGCTTAGGGACGAGATTTCTCACTGCGTTCGAAATGACTGAGAGAAGTTTGGGTGCTCGTCTTGTTCTTGTGCTTAGACGATGAGGTCTAGGCATTATTGCCTATATCAGGTTAGCACGATGCGTTCAGGAATCAGGTAATTCTGCCGACGCCGCCCAGTTGTGCTCGCGCTATCATGGCACCATGAGGTAGAAGCACAGTAACGAAGCATCCTGTGCCAAGCTCATGTCCGGCCTGTGAATGGCGAACGCGCTATTTACTTTGGCATGCTGCGACAGTATAATCCGCACAACAGCAAGCTGCGTGGCCAGTCGATCAGGTAACTCACATGAGGTGATCGCGATGGAGGCAGAAGCAACAGTCAGTGGCTCTAATATAGAGCCGGTACCGATGATTCCCGCCGTTGGGGGACAGGTCCCGGCCCCGGCCGAGGAGTCGGCACCCACCAGGTTCAACCTGGCACTGGGCATCAATTACAGCATCGCCAACCTGGGCGCGTCGGTGGTGTATGGCCTGTTCAACTTCGCCCTGCCGCCCTTCTTAGCCACCTACAACCTGCCCCCGCCCCTGATTGGGTTGCTTGCCAACGAACGGTCGTTCGTGGGGGCGTTCGTCCAGCCGATGATAGGCAGGATCAGCGACCGCACGCGCAGCCCCCTAGGACGCAGGCGGCCCTTCTTCCTGATCGGTATCCCGTTGATGACCCTGGCCCTCTTGCTGCTGGCTACCCACCCTCCCTTCTGGGTCATGATGGGCGTAATGACGGTCGCGGCGCTCTTCCTGGCGATTGCCTGGGACCCCTACATGGCGATGATGGCCGACCTCTTCCCCGCCGAACAGCGCGGGCGCGTAGGTGGCCTACTAGGGTTGGGCACGGCGGCAGGCAACATTATTTATGTCATAGTTGCCTATATCCTCGTCACGAACGGCCAGTTCCTGGTGTTCGCAGCCTGCGCCGCAATCATGGTGCTCTGCTGGGCCTATACCTTCTTCACCGTAAAAGAACCTGCCATACCCGCCGACTCTGACAGCGTGGCGAAACCCACCAAGATAACCCTTAGCCAGTACATCAGGACTTTGCGCGAATACCCGGAAGCGGCCAAATACACCCTCGCGATGCTCTTCTTCTGGATGGGTTCGGGCGGGGCGGTGCCGTTCATAACGCTGTTCGGGATGAACGTGCTGGGAGCAAGCGAGCGCGACGTGCTACTCCTGCCGCTCGCGGCCGTGCTCACTATGGCCGTCTTCGCGGTGCCCTGGGGAGTGTTCGCGGACCGCACCAGCAAGAAGACCGCTATGACGATTGGGCTGGTGCTCTTCTCCATTGTGGCGCTAATCGGCTCGCAAAGCGAGTCGCTGCTGCAGGGTACGATAGTGCTGGCCTTTATCGGCGTGGCGAACTCCGCCATGGCGATGATCAACCCGATGCTGGTGGACCTGGTCCCTCGCAAGCGCACGGCAGAGTTCGTCGGACTGGGGTCGGCGGTCTTCTCCTTCGCCCAGCCTCTTGGATCGGCGTTAGCGGGGGGCATCGTAGCCATCATGGCGCTGTTCGTCAAGCACGGGGACGCCTACCGCTGGGCTTTCATCTTCGCCGGGCTGATGACCATAGTGGCCGCCATCCTGCTGCGCACCGTCCGTCCCGAACGGTTCGTGGACAACGACTGAGTCCTGGCATTCTTACGAGGTCAAGGTAGCTACAATGAGCGTCCAACTGTCTAACGCAGGCGTTGCCGTGTCCACCGAAAGCATGAAGGGGTCCGACTCATTACCTGGCCCTATGTCTCGCGCCAACATGCCTCTATGTATATTCAGGCGGGTGCTGAGGGCGATATTCCGGCTGGTGTTTAGGGTCAGGGTGCGCGGGCTGGAGAAAGTGCCTCGCTCCCCCGTAATCGTGTGTGCCAACCACCTGGGCTGGACCGATCCTTTCCTGGTGATGCTGTTCTTGCCCATCGAGCCTCGCATCTACGTGCTGGGTGAGAAGCAGGTGCGGCGAATCTCCCGCTTTCGAGCCTTCATGATCGACACTCTCCAGGTTATGGTGGCGCTGGACCGCGACAAGCCGCTACAGGCCCTGCGCACTATGGAAGACGTGTTGCAGAAGGGTGGCTCGCTGCTAATATTCCCGGAGGGACGCCTGGGAGAAGAGGAAGGCCAGCTTGGGGAGCTACAGGAGGGTGCTGCCCATGTCAGCCAGAAGGCCGGTGTGCCGCTTCTGCCTGTGGGCCTGACGGGCACGAGTAAGCTGTGGTTGCGTCGCCGCCTGACAGTCCGCATAGGCGACCCCATAGCGCCCGAAGACTTCACCGGCGACCTGCGCACCAGGCTGCACTCGATGACAGGCGAATTGGATGCGTCCATACGCTCCCTGCTGCCAGGCGACCGTGAGCACTCTCGGCTGCGGCTATTGGAGCGTTGGCTGACCAAGCTGTTTTAGTGCCAGGATTGAACCGTGGGGCTGCTTTGCACGTATTGTGAGTGGGACAGGATGTAAGCAATACGTACATGGGACTAAAGTTTCCGGTGTCATTTTGAATGGTACATCTTGCAAATAAGAGACCATTTACAGGACCAATAGTGACTTTGTCATTCCGAGCGTAGCGAGGAATCAGGTGGGTAGGGATGAAGCAGAATTGGAGCACTATAGTGGCCTTGCTGCCATCGTTCCTCAATTGCAACAGAGAACGACGGCCACCTGATTCCTCACTGCGTTCGGAATGACACGGCCTCCCCTGCTCATGGTTCCGATACTTACTTGCGAAAAGTAGCAGTCAGATCTGACAGGGGGAGCAGGGTCACCGGGCATGTGGGGCAAGCATGAAGTACCAGCCAAACTACGTTCACAGAAGAGGAGCAATAGGGCTATGGGCAGGCCAATGCACATAGAGGCGGTGGAGCCGGGGCAGGAATCGGTGTGGGACTACCCGAGGCCGCCCCGCCTCGAAGGCACGGACAAGCACATCCAGGTGGTGTTCAATGGCGTGACGATAGCCGACACCAGGCGGGCCAAGCGCGTGCTGGAGATGAGCCACCCGCCCGTCTACTATATTCCACCCGAAGACGTACAGGAGAGCGCCCTGCTGCCTACTCCCCGCACTACCTTTTGCGAGTGGAAAGGGCACGCGAGCTACTTTACCGTGCAGGTCGGGGACAAGGTTGCCCACAACGCCGTCTGGAGCTACCCCGAGCCCATCCCCGGCTTCGAGGGCATAGCGGGCTACCTGGCCTTCTACCCGGCCCCTATGGACGAGTGCCTGGTGGACGGCGAGCGGGTAGAGCCGCAGCCGGGACGCTACTACGGCGGTTGGGTGACGCGCGACATCAAAGGGCCATTCAAGGGGGAGCCGGGGTCGCACGATTGGTAGCTGGGGACAGCAGTAGCTGAGGGCTAGGCTTCTCGCAGCCAGATTTTTGCGGCCAGTTCTTTGGTCAGGGATATGGTGTCGCCAGCCTCGCCATCGGTGTTGCGGGGTATGACGCTGACATGGTAGGTGCCGTCCTGGGAGTCGTGGTCGAGCACCGTGATGCGGGCACCGGGCATGACGTGCAGGCTGCCCAGGTAAGTGAGGAGGGCCGTTTCGTCCTCCACCACCTCGGAGATGAGGAGCACCCTCATCTGCTTGCCCTGCTCGGCCTGACTCAGGCGCACAGCTTTTTGCTCGCGCAGGTAGTCGAGCGTGTTGGAGTTCTGGCCGGGGATGGGGTTGCCGTGCGGGCATGTGCGCGGGTTGCCGAGGAGCTTGACCATGTGGTCCTCCAGGGCCTCTGACATGCCCCGCTCCAGGTTGTGGGCCTCCTCGTGGGCCTGCACCCAGTCCATGCCCATCACGTCGACCAGGAAGCGTTCTGCGAGGCGGTGCTGGCGCAACATCAGCTCGGCCTGCGTGCGACCTTCGGTAGTAAGCTCCACACCCTCGCCCGCTTTGCCCCGTCCCCGGCCCGGCATCCTGATGAGGCCGTCGCGCTCCATGCGAGTGAGCACCTGGGCCACGTTGGGGGGAGACACGCCGAACTTCTCGGCCAGGCGCACGCCCACAACCGGGTCGCCCTCCACCGTGATGTTGTAGATAGCTTCCAGGTACTCGCGAGTTACGGGTGTAATTGCGGACATGCCCTGTTCCCCCATTGCTCGCGGCCACAATGTGACCTTGCGCTCATAGCTTGCAGTATAGCTGCGCATTCGGACTATGTCAAAACAATGCTGGACCTCTGATAAAGCCCCGTCAGGACAATCCGAAAAGTAACTACTAGCGTATACCATACGGAATTGCAACTAGTTGCAAAACCCGGTATATTTTAGGTAATTGACAGAGCAAGGCCGGGGCTATTACCGGTAAGTCTTCATTTTAGAGCAACGAATAAACCAGGAGATGATACACGAGATGCTTATCGCACCCATAGCAATGCATATCCCCGACGGTTTTCTTTCGGTGCCGGTGTCTATCGTCCTGTGGGTCCTGGCTATCGCCGCCATTGGCCTTGCGCTGGCGCGGGTGGGTGAGGACATGGGCGAGCGACAGGTGCCCTTGATGGGTGTCATGGCGGCGGCCATCTTCGCCGGGCAGATGCTCAACTTCCCGGTGGCGGGCGGCACATCGGGCCATCTTATAGGGGCCGCGCTGGCAACGATACTGCTCGGCCCGTGGGCTGCCATCCTGGTGCTCACGAGCGTGGTCAGCATACAGGCGCTGCTTTTCCAGGACGGCGGACTTCTCGCGCTCGGCGGCAACATCTTCAACATGGCTGTGGTGAGTGTGGCCGTTTCTTATGCCGTCTACAGCCTGGTGCGGCGGCTCGCGGGCAACCGGAAGCTAGGGCTCCTTGTAGGTGGGTTTGTCACCGCATGGCTCTCGGTCTTCATTGCTTCGCTGGGGGTTGGGCTGCAGCTTGCTGCCTCCGGAACCACGCGGGCCGACCTGGCTATCCCGGCGATGGGCGGCGTGCACGCGCTCATCGGCATCGGCGAGGGACTCATCACGGTTGGCGCGCTGGCTTTCGTGGCCGCTACTCGCCCCGACCTGCTCAAGCTGGGTGAGGCCCGGTCGCGTGGAAGCAGAGCGATTGCGGTGGGAGGGCTGGCAATCGCACTGGCGCTGGCCGTACTGTCGCCTATTGCGTCCGCGAACCCGGACGGCCTCGACTGGGTTGCCAAGCAGCAGAATTTCCTCGGCCAGGCCCAAGGCCCGCAGTTCACGCTCATCCCGAACTATGTCTTCCCCGGCATAGACAGTCCTGCGCTGGCGACCATAGTGGCGGGTGTGCTGGGCACGCTTATCGTGTTCGGGGTGGCGATGGCAGTGGCCTACAGCCGCAAGCGCCGCCAGCCGACAGCGTAGCCGCCTAAGCTATGCACGTTCACTTCCTAGACCCCTACAGGGCAGGCACCAGCCCCGTCCACGCCCTGGACCCGCGTATCAAGCTGGTGCTTGCGCTGGCTTTCATCCTGACGACCACACTGACACCCATCGGAGCCTGGGCGGCGTACATTCTCCTGTTCGCACTCGTCCTATCGGTGGAGATTTTGTCGGAACTAGGCGTTGGCAAGGTGCTCAAGCGGTCGTCCCTGGCGCTGCCGTTCGTGCTGGCCGCCCTGCCTCTGGCCTTCTCTTTTGGGACCCAGAAGCTGTTTGCCATTCCGGTTGGCTTTGGAGAGTTGACCGTGTTTGCCGAGGGGCTGCAACGCTTCGCCAGCATCGCGGTGCGCTCCTGGATTTCGGTGCAGGTGGCTATCGTGCTGGCTTCCACCACGCCGTTCCCCGACCTGATGCTTGCTATGAGGGCCGTTCGCGTGCCCCGGCTGCTGGTGAGCATCTTCGGGCTGATGTGGCGCTACATCTTCGTCATGGCGGACGAGGCTCAGCGGCTGATGCGGGCCAGGGAGTCGCGGAGCGCTGTGCTTGCGATGCCTGGGCTGAAGTCGGGCGGCAGTGTCGGCTGGCGGGCGAGAGTGACGGGCGGCATGGCGGGCAACCTCTTCGTGCGCTCGCTGGAACGGGGCGACCGCATCTACTCGGCCATGTCAGCGCGAGGCTACGACGGCGAGGTGAGGACGCTTGGCCTGCCTCGTGTGTCGCGGGGTGAGTGGGCGTTGTTGATTGTTGCTATCCTTGTACTGCTGGGGTTGTTATGGCTGTCGTTTCTCCTCTCCTGATGGAAGACCTGCTAATGTCGCGAGCTACTGATTTCGAGGCCTCTACGGCTCTGCGCATCGAGCGCCTGTCCTTTGCCTATCCTGACGGTCACCCGGCCCTGCACGAGGTCACGCTTGACGTTCGCCAGGGCGAGAAGGTGGCGATTGTAGGGCCAAACGGGGCGGGCAAGTCCACCCTCATCCTGCACCTGAACGGCATTTTGACGGGACATGGCACCGTGCAGGTGTGCGGGCTGGACGTGGTGAAGCAGAACCTGGGCAAGGTGCGCGGGCTGGTGGGGATGGTGTTCCAACTCCCCGACGATCAGCTTTTCTCGCCCACCGTGTTCGATGACGTGGCGTTCGGGCCCCTCTACCAGGGCTTGCCGGAGGCCGAGGTACGCACGAGGGTGGAGCAGGCGCTGGCCGCAGTCGGCATGAGCGAGTACATGCACCGGGTGTCGCACCACCTGAGCGTGGGCGAGAAGAAGCGCATCGCGGTGGCGACGGTGCTCTCTATGCAGCCGGAGATGCTGGTGCTGGACGAGCCTTCCGCCGGGCTGGATCCGCGGGCGAGGCGTGGCCTCATCAACCTCCTGCGCGACCTGCCCCAGACCATCCTGGTGACCACCCACGACCTCCCTCTGGTGCGCGACCTCTGCCCCCGCACGGTCATCATGGACGGTGGCAGCATAGTGGCCGACGGTCGAACGGCAGACATCCTGGCGGACGAGGCGTTGCTGGCGGCCCACGGCCTGGAGATGCCCTAGTTTCATGTCTCTGGTCGAACAGTTGTCTGAAAAGGTGCGTGAGCGCACGGACCTCATTGCGCGTGCAACTACGAGCCTCAGTGCTGACGAGCGCGTGGTCGCCGCGTGGCTGGCAGGTTCCCTCGGCAGGGGCGACGCGGACGCATACAGCGACATAGACTTATGGGTGGTTGTGCGGGACGGCGACATGGAGGCTGCGCAGGAGGGTAGGCGGCAGTTTGCGGAGGTGCTTGGCCCTCCGGTACTCATGTCGGAGGCGCCGCAGAACGCCCCGCCGGGTGGTGCGTACCTCTGGACCCTGTATGCAGGCAAGTATGGCCCACAGCACGTCGACTGGAACTGGCTACCAGAAACGGGAGCCAAGGTACCGGCTGATGTGGCCGTCCTCTTCGACAAGGCGGAGCTTCCTCATGCCGCTGAGCCTCCGAGAGTCCCTCCTACCGGGGAAGAACTGGCCTCGGCGTTGACGCAGAAGTGCGCCTTCGTCTGGGGCATGTACGGGGTGGTCGCCAAGTATATTGCGCGTCGGAGGCGGTACGACGTGCTCAACCTGCTGAACCTGGTTGCGCAAACGTCCGACAAGATAAAGTGGCTGCTGGATGAGGGTGAGTTGAAGTCTTACAAACAGAGCATGTGGGACGAGCACCCGCTGCTAATCGAGCCGGAGGACCAACTCAGCCTGTTGCGCAGGATGGCGGCGGAGATGGAGTTGGAGACCGGGCCGCTGGTTGAGGCAGCAGGTGGTCAGGTGCCCCATGAGGCTATTCCGCAGATTGAGGCGCTGTTCCGGCTGGCGGAACTTGGACTTCGCGAAGAGACATAGCCCATGTCCCGGCTGTTGAAACCGCAGGCTACCTTTACAAAGTGCCCCTTCGGGGACTACAGCGTACGCATATCTACATTGGGTGAAGTACTCAGTGAGAATGACTGTGCGGGTGTTGCATATCCGGTGAAAGTATCACCCGCCCGTCCAGGATCATCAGCGAGGGACGCGCCAGTACAGCCGTGTTGCCCGTGGGGTCGTCGGGGTACGCCACTATGTCAGCGGGGCCTCCTTCTTCCAGCCCAGGTAAGCCCATGAAGCGCCGGGCCAGCCAGGAAGCCGCGCCTAATGCCAGGTCGGGCGGCACTCCCGCGTCGAGCATCAACTGTATCTCCATGCCCACCATCCCATGCGGCCCCATGCCCGCGTCCGTTCCCGCCAGCACCTGTACGCCGGCTTCGACGGCACGGCATACCACCTCATGATGGCGTTTGGCGGCGTCCAGCAGGTTGCGTTGCCAGGCCGGGGTTACGCCCAGGCCGGGTATCCAGTGCGGGGCGCTGGGGGTGATAATGAGAGTGGGCACAAAGGTGATACCGCGGGTGCGCATCGCCTCAATGTGGTCGTCTTGCAGGTTCCAGCCGTGCTCGATGGAGTCGAACCCGGCCTCAATGGCGGCCTCTATGGAGTCGGGGATGTTGGCGTGGATTGCCATACGCGCGCCGAGTGCATGCACTCTCCGGGCCGCGTCCGCAAGCGTTTCGGGACGGTAGTTGGCCTGCATGCGCCCATCTTCGGTGACCCATTCGCCAATCACCTTGGCCCATGCGCTACTGAACCTGGCCTCTTCTTCGGCAGCAGCGGGAAGCTCCTCGTCCGTTACTTCGCGCGCCAGGCCGGGGAAGTACGTGCCGGGAGGTGTCAGGAAGCGCCCGCCTGTATACGTGCGCGGTAGGCCTTCGTCCGGCCCAAGGTTACGTGAGGCGTGGTCGGGGCTGCCAGGCTCGCGCAGTACCAGCACACCGGCGTCAAGCTGGGCCTTGGCGCTTGCCCGCACGCGCGCTTCAGGTGGAGCATGGCGCGGCGCTGGGCTGGCTAGCGACAGGTGGGCGTGGGTGTCCACCAGGCCGGGAATGAGATAGCCGCCGTCGAGGATAGTAGTGGCGTCTTCCTGCTCGGTGAAGGTGATACGACCATCAACGACGAACACGTCTCGTGTAAGGCCGTCAGGCAGAACTACGCCGCGTACGTGCAATGCGTGCGAATGGTGGGCTCCGTCGCGTCCTGTGCTGTTCATGAGGCACCTCCCGTTAGACAGGCAAAACTACCCTACGGCAAAGACGCGCATCTGGGACGTGGCCTATATTGTCGCACAATATTGGCTGCATGAAAAGACATGAGCCATCTCGAGAATCGTAGCACCTGCACGATAGCCCTCCGGAGAAACGGAACCGCCAAGACGCCAAGGACACTAAGGGCGCGCCAAGATTAGGATTGTTATAAAAGTAAAAGGAGCAGGGTACGACTTCACGTACCTTGCTCCTTTTACAATCCCCTAAACCCTTCTTAACCTTGGCGGGTTCTTGGCGTCTTGGCGGTTCCGTCTCTATCCCTTGAGCACCCTCAGCGCCTCGGCTACGATGTGGTCGGGGCCGGGCATGATGGCGCGCTCACCCTGTGGGCCGTAGGACACGCGGGTGAACTTGGGGTGCACCCGGCCAATCGGTCCGCCCAGGTCGTGCCAGTGGGCTGAGGCGAACTCGGCAGCCACCGACGAGCCGAAGCCGCCGATCGCGCGATCCTCGTCAGCCACCAGCAGGAATCCAGTCTTGTGGAGCGACTGCAAGATCGTCTTGCGGTCGTACCCGGCGTCCACCGTGCGCAGGTCGATCACCTCCGCGCTGACGCCGTGCTCCTGTTGCAGCGTCTCGGCGGCGACCATCGAGCGCGGCCAGAGGTTGCCGTAGGTTACTATCGTGATGTCGGTGCCTTCACGAGCCACACGTGCTAAGCCGAACGGTACTCGGTAGTCGGGGCCGGGATAGTACGAGCGCGACGGCTTGGCCTCGTAGAGCGACTTCGGCTCCAGGAAGACCACCGGGTCGCCGGAGACGATAGCCTCACGTAGCAGGCCCACAGCATCTGAACCCAAAGAGGGCACCACCACGCGTAGACCGGGGTAGTGAGCTATAGGGCCGACTGCCGCCTCGCTGTGCCATATAGCGCCCGCGCCGCCGAGGTAGTCGCCGTACGCCATGCGGATGACCATCGGCGCCGCGAAGGTGCCGTTAGAGCGCCAGCGCAACGTGGCTAGCTCATCTACAAGCTGCTGCCACCCGGGGTGCACGTAGTCGCGGAACTGCACCTCGATGACCGGCAAGAAACCCGCACACGCGTAGCCTATTGCGGTGCCCACGATGGTGGCCTCGGCCAGTGGGGCGTTCCACACTCGGTCGGGGTGGGCCGCGCCCACGCCTCTTGTGACGTGGAACACGCCGCCCTTGCCCTTGAGCTTGCCCGTGGGGTCGGGTAGCGGGAAGTCGGCCACGTCCTGCCCGAAGATAACGATGCGCTCGTCCTTGTTCATCTCCTCCAGCAGGGTGCGGGTGATGAGGTCGCGCATGGGTATCGGCTCGGTCGAGCGGTCCTCCTCGAGCCTGTTCGCGGCCTCTTCCTTGAAGCGAGCTACGCGCAGGTCGTAGGGCGTGTTGGTGATGTGCCAGGTGACCGTCTCCGGGTCGAGCTTGGGTTCGCTCACCGCCTGGTCAGCCAGCTTGCGCACTTCCTTGGTCACCAGCGAGTCAAGCTGCTTGATCTGGTCCTCAGCGATGCCGAAGCCGCCCAGGAAAGTAGCCAGGCGCACCAGCGGGTCGCGGCTGGCCTCGTCGGAGAGGTCTTCGTTGCTGCGGTAATACGCCTGGGTGTCGGCGGATGAGTGGCTGAGGGGGCGAGTGACGTGCGCGTGCAGTAGCACAGGGCCTTTGCCCTCGCGCAGGTATGCGATTACGTCGCGGGCCACCCTGTAAGACTCCAGGAAGTCCGTGCCGTCAACCTCCACCACTTCCAGGTGCTTGCCGTTGGGCAGGTTGGAGTAGCGGCTGTACATGCGGGAGGCGCTGCCGCCGGGGATGTTCGTCTCTACCGGGGTGGAGATGGCCCATTCGTCGTCCAGGATCGTGATCAGCATGGGCGACATGTTGCGCACGGCGTCCTTGATCGCCTCTTCCACTTCGCCTTCGGAGGTGGTGCCGTCACCAACCGACATGTATACCATGGCGTCGCTGCGGCCCATGCGGGCGGATGGGCTGAACTGCTTGCCCAGCTTCTTCTCCAGCTTGAGCGCGGTGGCCGCACCCACGGCGGGTAGGGCCTGCGAGCCGGTCATAGTGGAGCCGGTGGGGAAGTTAAAGTCCACCGAGCCGAAGTGGCTGGACATCTGGCGACCGCCGGACATTGGGTCCATGCTGGAGGCCACACTCTGGCGCAGTACGTCCAGCAGAGTGATGCCGGACCACAGTGCCAATGTCTGGTCGCGGTAGTAGGGGAACTTGAAGTCGTCGGCGCGCATGTGGGCGGCCACGGCGACGTTGATGGCTTCCTTGCCCGCGCCCGCGATGGAGAACCACAGGTTGCCCGTGCGCTGGAGCAGTTGCTGCATCATGTCGATCTCGCGGGACGTGCGCATAGCTGCGTACATGGCGAGGATCTCGTGCAGCGACAGTCCTTCGAGGTCTTCGCGGGCGGTGTAGCGGTCCTGCTTGTCATCGTCACGGCTGAAGACCTGGTCCACCAGCCCGTAATAATAGGCACGCTTTTCGGCGAGCAGGTCGTCGTAATGTCGCGGGTCGAGTTGTTCCCCGGCGTTCTGGGTCTGCGTAGTAGTCTTATAGTCTAATGCCATAAATGCCTCCAGCGGCGAAAGTGGTAAAATCCGCGCGGCAGTCCAGGGGGGAGGTGAAAGGGGAAGGGGGATACTTCCAACGACTCCGGACCTGGCACTACCAAAACGTACAACAATCAGAGAATCAAATTCGTGCCGGTGCGTGACATCGTTGTCAACACCAGCATTATACTCCAGTTAGGGGGGTAGGCGTCAAGATGTGCTTTTCCGCTGTCCCAATCTGCGCTAGATGTTCTCAATAGGAGCGAAATATTCACCGCAGAGACGCGGAGGACACGGAGATCACGCAGAGAAGTATAGAGGTTGGCATGCGGAAACGGCAGCGCTGTGCAGTGAAATGCGGCACCTGCTCCTACCTAAACAATCATTATCTCTGCG
>JAXDKH010000115.1:0-16916 GCA_034667185.1 Chloroflexia bacterium
GATGGGCGCCCTGACAGAAACAGGGCTGGAGAGCACCAAAGTGGAGGTGCCGATGTGAGTAGCAGCGTAGCGCGCAATCGCTGGCTGTCGCTCCTGTCGCCGCTGCTGCTCGTGGCGCTGTGGGAACTCGCGGTGCAGGTCGGCTGGCTCAACCGCATATTCATCCCGCCCCCTTCCGAGGTGTTCGTGGCCCTGAGCGAGCTAATCCAAAGCGGGCAGCTTTTCCGCGATCTGGGTGTGAGCCTCATGCGGGTAGCGCTCGGCTTCTTGTACGGGGGCGTACCGGCCATCGTGCTGGGGCTGCTGATGGGCATCAGTCCGATAGTGCGCGCCGTGTTCAGGCCCATCGCTACCGCCATCTACCCAATCCCGAAGATAGCCCTGCTACCCCTCGTGATCGTGGTGCTGGGCATTGGCGAGGAGAGCAAGGTAGCCACGATAGCGGTGAGCGTCTTCTTCCTGGTAGTGCTCAACGTGGCCGCCAGCGTAATGCAGGTAGACGCGCAGTACTTCGAGGTGGCCCGCACCTTCGGCGCGAAGAGCAGCGACCTCTTCTGGACCGTGGCCCTGCCCGCCAGCATGCCCGGCATTATGAACAGTGTGAAGATAGGCATGGGCTTTACGCTCACGTTGATCGTCGGCGTGGAGTTCGTGGGTGCGAACGAGGGGATAGGCTATCTCATCTGGCGGTCTTACGAGCTATACGCGATACAGCGGATGCTGGCCGGGCTGGTAGCGGTGGCCGTGGTGGGCTGGCTCCTCACGGTGCTGCTGGACGAGATAGAGTACGCGCTGGTGCCGTGGCAGGCGACCAGCGTGCAGTTGAAGGAGACACGTATGCGGCAGCGGGCAAGAGTCTGGTTCAAGGCCAGCCGCCCCTGGAGTTACACGGCAGCCGTCATCCCGGTGGCCCTCGGCGGCATCATCGCGGCCCAGAATGGCCCCATCGACCTGGTGCTGTTCGGCCTGGCGCTGCTTGGCTCGATTGCAATACAACTGGGCACCAACCTGATGAACGACTACTTCGACTACCGCAAGGGCGCGGACGTGCCGGGCACGCTCAGCCTGGGCGGCTCCATCCTCCGGGGTGACTTGTCGCCCAACCAGGTGTTCATAGGCGGCGCGCTGGCGTTCGGGCTGGGCATCGCTATCGGCCTCTATCTGGTGACCGTGGCCGGGCCGTTCATCCTGTGGCTGGGGCTGTTCTCGGTGCTGGTCGGCTTCTTCTACACGGCGGGGCCGTTCGCGCTGGCCTACGTCGGCCTTGGAGAGTTGGCGGTGTTTATCTTCATGGGGCCGGTGATGGTGGTGGGGTCGTACTACCTGCAACGGCACGAGGTAACGCTCCCCGTGGTGCTGGCCTCCCTGCCGGTGGGCTTCCTGGTGGCAGCCATCCTCCACGCCAACAACCTGCGGGACCTCGACAGCGACCGGCAAATCGGCAAACGCACCCTGGCTACCCTCCTGGGCCGGGAAGGTGCTCGCATGGAATACTACATCCTGATTGGGGGCACGTACCTGTCGCTGATAGTGCTGGCGGTGCTCGGTATCGCCCCCTGGCTGGCCCTGATCACGGTAGCCACCCTGCCCACAGCCTGGCAGGTAATAAGCCTGGCCGCGCGCGAGTCCGAGGCCAAGGCTCTCCACCCGTTGCTGCGCCAGACCGCCCGCCTCCATATGCAGTTCGGTAGCCTGCTCATAGTGGGCTACATAGCCGCCTGGTTCGTCGGCAGCTACTGGCGTCCTTAATCATACGGAGACGAAACCGCCAAGAACGCGCCAAGATAGTTGAGGTTTGGAGAATACAAGAGGGACCAGTGTACGACATTACGTACACCGGTCCCTCTGCTCAGAACACGTTTCTTAACCTTTGCGTCCTTGGCCGTTTCGTCTCTTCCTGTGGAAAACCATAAGAAGTGAAACGCGGTACCTAATGCCCTATGGACGATTCGACGGCAGTCAAGACGCTGTCCAGGTCGAAGGGTTTGTGGATACGAGCCACGTAGTTGCAGCCGTCCGCGGGCTTGAGGTCGTAAAGTGCGCTCATTATGATGACCGGGATGTGGAGGTAGTGGTCGTCCCTGGACATAACCTCGCATAGCTCAACACCATCCATAACCGGCATCATCAAGTCCGACACGATCAGGTCAGGTAACGCTGCCTCCATGCAGGCCAGGGCTTCCGCGCCATTATGGGCGTGGCTCGTGCGGTAACCGGCCTCGCGCAACACGCACTCCAGCAGGTACGAGAGGGCTTCCTCATCCTCAACTATGAGCACGGTTTTCATCGCGGCGACGGGAAGCAAATTGCTCACTATGAAGCTCATTTCCAGGGGAGCCGGCACAGTAGGTGCTGTCATGAGGCCGTAGGGGGAACAAGTAGGGAGCCGGTAAAGGAGAGTATACAAAAGTAAACATTAGTAAAGCAAGTAGTGTGCCCACGAATATCGTGAGAACAAAGACGTACACCCTCCGCAAAGCCCCTGAACGTACCTGTTTACAAGCCGGGGGAACGTTCGATGAGGTACCTGTAGAAACCGAATGCGCCTATGCACACCACAGCTGAGGTGAGGGAGGCGGCGAGGGAGCGCAGCAGGATATCAAGGAAGGTGTAGAAGGTGGGGGTCGCACCGGCCTGGGTAGGGGAATTGAGCTGTTGCGCGAACATGATGAAGGTCAGCAGGAACACAAGCACCGGGATAAGCCCGAATACCCTGCGTGCGGTCTTCAACCTGCTGTAGCTACCATGCAAGACAGGGACCTCCGTTGCGAGCGTGAACTCGCCTAAATCGAAGCGCGATACTTACATGTTACGCGTTACGCGTAACGAATTTCCCGTTATCCCCACAAAACAAAATGCGGCACCTGCATAGGCCCGCAAATACTTTAGATATAGAGGGTGACGGCCTGCCGGGGATCATTCCAGCGGAGTGCCACACGCCAAAACCGTCCCAGTAGGGTTCCGGCAGGCCGCCACATCTACTGTCACTCTACGCTAGCGCACTCCCACCGTCCATAGCACAGTTGGGCTAATGGGTTGTAGGAAATTGGGATTTGGGAATTCGGATTTCGGATTTGTTAGGAGTTCTTCTAAATCCGCAATTCGCAATCCCAATTCCCAATTTCCTACAGAAATACCTGGCCGAGGTGTGCTACACCCCAGAGGATCATGGCGAGGATGAACATGCCCATGCCGATAATCATCCCCCAGAGCATGCAGCCGGCACCCAGGCGCGTGTCGTAGCTTATGCCGGCTCCGGCGGGGCGCTCCACCATCTCGACCCGCTGCTCGCTGGTCGTCCCTTCGTCAATCTTGCGCGTATCAGTTGCCATGCGCTCTCCTCGGTCTCAGCGATTCATGTGAGATTGTTTGCAAAAGTATAGCAGAGAAACGTGAAACGTGAAACGTGATGTGGCTTACTAAATCATTAACATTCATTTCGGCACCCATGCTTCACGTTTCACGTTTCAGAACCACTTTTCAGCTTCACCAGCGTACGGTCTATACTCACTACGTTGGGGCGGCCTGAAAGGGACATCGCGTTGCGGATTTCGCGGCGGAGTAGTTCGAGCACGCGGGTAGCCCCTTCCGTCCCACCCACAGCCAGGCCGTAGAGGTAAGGGCGGGCTATGAGCGTGGCTTTTGCGCCCAGCGCCAGGGCCTTCAACACGTCGGTGCCGCGCCTGATACCGCCGTCTACCAGCACCTCGGCCCGGCCATCCACCGCGTCCACGACCTCGGGCAAGGCAGCAATGCCGGAGTCTACCGAGTCGAGTTGCCTACCACCGTGGTTGCTCACGATTATAGCCTGAGCTCCGTGTTCGAGGCCATGCCTGGCGTCCTCTCCCGTGAGTATGCCTTTGAGCACCACGGGCAGGCTGCTGAGGGAAGCCAACCAGTCTACGTCGTTCCAGGTGAGGGACGGGTCCCACTTGGAGGCTATGTATCTGCCCAGGCCCGACTCCTCGCCGGACATGCCGATGGGCAGGTGGTCCAGGTTGGTGGCGGCGAAGTTCGCCAGCGGATAAGGGAAGGTGAAGGCGTTACGAACGTCGCGCTCGCGGTTGCCTATCATGGGCACATCCACGGTTAGACAGAGCGCCTTGTACCCGGCGGCTTCGGCGCGTTGCACCAGGCTGCGGGTCACCTCCCGGTCGGCGTAGACGTAAAGCTGGAACCATTTCGGCGCGTCCGGCTCGACCGCTGCCACGTCCTCCATGCTGGTGGTGGACACGGTGGAGAGCACCATGATCGTGCGGGCAGCTGCGGCGGCGCGGGCAGTGGCGCTCTCCCCCAGGTCGCAGCATAGGCGGTGCCCGGCGGCGGGCGCGAGCAGCACCGGCATGCTGACGGGCGTGCCCATCACGGTGGTCGAGCAGTCTATCTCACTCACGTCCACCAGCACGCGGGGCCGCATGATGATACGCTCGAAATCGCTCCGGTTGCGGCGCAGGCTGACCTCGTCGTCCGCCCCACCCGATATGAAGTCGTACGCTGAGGGCTCCAGGACCTCACGGGCAAGGGCCTCAACTTCCAGTAGGTTAGTGAATTGTTGCATCTGGCTGTCTGGCATAAGCGTAGCGTGCCTGGCTAAGATGCTATATCAAAGATGCTAGGCCAGATCAAGCGTCCCCACGGGTGCTCACCTGACTGGGTGCGCAGATAGTAGTCGTCAAAGAGGCTGGGCAGCAGAGGATAGGCCATCGCGGCATCATAGGTGCGGCCCTGCGGTGCGCCGAACTCGTCAAACGCGGACGCGCTGGCGGAGAACTGGTGCAGGGGCAAAGTAATCTCCTCCGACGGGGAATCGCTCTCCCTGCTCCTGTTGTACAACGCCGCCGCCATGGCCCGTGCTGCCTCTGCCCCCGATGCCAGGAAGACCAGCACATCACCCGGCTTGTCCGCACGCACCCTGACGTAGCCCACCACCTGCTCATCATGCAGGAACACCAGCGGCTCAATGCTCTTGACGGGACTGAGCCAGTCCAACAACTCGGTGCCTGGGTCCAACGAGAAGTCTATAAGGCGCTCCTCATGCAACCACAGGGCATGTAACTGCGGCACATCTTGCGGCTCCGGCCCTCGCATTGTGAGGCTCGTAGTACCGGCAAGCAGGGCGGCAAAGGCGTCGTTTGCGGTGGGCAGTTTGAGAGCCGAGTTGCCGTATGCCCGCACTTTGTAACCCAGGCGTGGGTAATAAGTGGGGTGGCCTACGAGAAAGCTGAACTTGTAGCCCTTCTCTCGTGCCATCTCATGCCCCTCGTAGATGAGCCTGCCTCCGATGCCTTGCTTCTGGTATGCCGGGTGCACGGCGATAGGCGCGAGGTTCACCACAGAGACGCTTTCGCCCAGCACCTGGATATTGTGGGGCGAGAAAAGCACGTGCCCCACTACGCGCCCATCCATTTCAGCCACCAACGACAGTTCGGGGTCGAATTGCGGGCGGTTGCGGAGCAAGGTGACGATCAGGGCTTCGCCGGCGTGGTTGCCGAACGCTTGCACGTTCACGTCGGCAATGGCGGCGTAGTCGCGGACTGCTTCGGGGCGGATTACCAGGTCTTTAGTCATCGTGCCTCGTCTCGGTACCTACATCTACGTTTGGTTATAGCTTCTTCTCGCGGCTGCGGAAAAGCCAAATTGCAGCACATGAGGGAGTTTTGTCATTCCGAACGCAGTGAGGAATCAGGCGGGTAGGGAAGAAGTAGTATTGGAGTAGGGGAGTGGCCTGGCCACCTTTATTCCTTTATTGCAATATTGAACGACAGCCACCTGATTCCTCACTGCGTTCGGAATGACAAAAGCCAGGCTTGGATCTCAATATAGAGCCAAGACACTAACCTAACTCCATCCAACGCCGTATTGACACCCCTCCAATAGCAACCGTATAATACCCCCACAACCACATACGCAACAAGGCAATGATGGAGAAGAGTAGGAACCTACTACCGCGGCAGAGAAGAGGGGTCACCGGCTGAAAGCCCCTTGCGGCAACGGGTCCGAACGTCGCTCCGGAGCACGTGGGTGAACAGGCTGCGGCCTCTCAGCCCATGCGGGACGCGCCCGATACAGCGCATGATGAGGGTGGCTTCTGAAACGTGGAACGAGAGATGTGAAGTCACTGAAGCAAGGTGGTACCACGAAAGTATGTCCTTTCGTCCTTGGTTGGGCGAAGGGATTTTTTATTTGGGGCAAGTTACGGTTGGGGCATGTAGACGATGGAACTCAGACGCTTTAGCTCAATTGAAGAGTATTACAGATCGGTAGAGCCGTTCCTCCTGGAGCGTGAGGCCGAACACAACCTGATTCTCGGCATCTGCACCCACATGATGCACTACCCGGATCGGGTTGAGCGCGAGCCTTACATGGCCTGCGTGGAACAGGATGGGGATATAGTAGCCGCTGCGTTCATGGGACCGCCCAACAACCTCATCTTGTCGCACATGCCAACGGCTGAGGCAATCCCACTCATAGCCAGCGATGTCTACAGCGAATACAAGGCGCTGCCTGGAGTGGTGGCCCTGGTGCCGTCCGGCAAGACCTTCGCCGAGGAATGGCAGCGGTTGAGCGGCCAATCTTACCGGCTGGCTATGGCAGAGCGGCTATTTCAGCTCGAAAAGGTCAATCCTGTAGAAGGCGTACCGGGCCATATGCGCAAAGCTACGTGGGAAGAAAAGGACCTGCTGCACAGGTGGTTCGCGGAGTTCAACGAAGAAGCGCTGGCAGAGACTGACACGTCGTTGGTGGCTCGCACGATAGAGCGCTTCCTCGACTCGGAGACACAGGGTCTCTATCTATGGGAGGACGGGCAGCCGGTGTCTATGGCAGGACACAGCAGGCCGACACCCCACGGCATGGCCGTGATGGCTGTATACACGCCACCCGAACACAGAGGTAAGGGTTACGCAAGTGCCAACGTGGCAGCCATGAGCCAGATGCTGCTCGATGGGGGCCGCAAGTACTGCTTTCTCTACACCGACCTTGCCAACCCGACTTCAAATCACATCTACCAGGCAATAGGTTACAAGCCGTTATGCGATGCGGATTGGTATAAGTTCGGAGACTGACAGGGGTGCAGGGTGCTCCCTGCCGGGGGCTGGGGTGTCCCCAGTTCTCTTACCCTTTTTATAGTTGTTTCAAAGAGAGTCGCCAACAGAACGCCACTCGAACATGGCTAAGGAGGAAAGTACAATGTCAGACACACAAATCATAGCAGAGGACAGCGCCAAGTCAGGCGCGGAGATGGCTAAAGCCTACAGCCACGAAGCGGTGGAGGGGCGCTGGTACGACTGGTGGGAGCAGCAGGGCTACTTCACCGCCCAGCGCGACCCCAACCGCAAGCCCTTCACCATCATCATGCCCCCGCCCAACGTGACCGGCGAACTGCACATGGGCCACGCCCTTACCAACGCGGTAGAGGACATCCTCACCCGCTGGCGGCGCATGCAGGGGTACGAGGCACTTTACCTGCCGGGCGAGGACCACGCGGGTATATCGGGGCAGTACGTGGTGGAGAAAGAGCTTGCCAAAGACGAGCTTTCCCGGCACGACCTGGGCCGCGAGAAGTTCCTGGAGCGCGCCTGGGAGTGGATGAACGAATACCGCCCCCGAATACGCTACCAGCTTCGCCGCCTCGGGGCCTCCTGCGACTGGTCCCGCGAGCGCTTCACCCTGGACGCCGGCCCCGTGAATGCCGTGCGCACTGTGTTCAAGCGCCTGTACGACAAGGGCCTCATCTACAAGGGCGAGCGCATAGTGAACTGGTGCCCCCGCTGCATGACCACCCTCTCCGACCTCGAAGTGGAGCCTGAGGAGGAGGAAGGCCACCTCTGGACGATCCGCTACCCACTCGCGGGTGACCCCAGCCAGGGCATCGAGGTAGCAACTACGCGCCCCGAAACAATGCTGGGCGACACCGCTGTGGCCGTGCACCCCGGCGACGAGCGCTGGCAGCATCTCATAGGCCAAGACGTGATACTGCCCATCATGGAGCGTCCCATCCCTGTCGTGGCCGATGAGGGCGTAGACCAGGAGTTCGGCACGGGTGCGGTGAAGATCACCCCCGGGCACGACCCGCTGGACTTCGAGATAGGCCAGCGTCACAACCTGCCCCTAATCAACCTCCTCAACCTGGACGGCACGCTCAACCACAACGCGGGCCTCTATGCCGGGCTGGGTGTGGAGGAAGCGCGGGCGGGCGTGTTGAGGCAGCTTGAGGACGAGGGCTACCTCATCAGAACCGACCCGCACACCCACAGCGTGCCCCACTGCGAGCGTTGCGGCACCGTGCTCGAACCCATCGTGTCCGACCAGTGGTTCGTGAAGATGCAGCCGCTAGCCAAGCCCGCTATAGAGGTGGTGCGTCGTGCCGAAATCCGCATCGTGCCGGAGCGCTTCACCAAGGTGTACTACCACTGGATGGAGAACATCCGCGACTGGCCTATCTCGCGCCAGCTATGGTGGGGACACCGCATCCCGGTGTGGTACTGCGACAACGGCCACCAGTTCGCCTCGACCGAGGAAAAGGCTGCCGCCTGCGAGACCTGCGGCAGCACCGAACTGCGCCAGGACGAAGACGTGCTCGACACCTGGTTCTCCAGCGGCCTATGGCCTTTCAGCACGCTCGGCTGGCCGGAGGAGACGGAGGACTTCAAGTACTTCTACCCGACCGACGTGATGGAGACCGGCTACGACATACTCTTCTTCTGGGTGGCCCGCATGATCTTCCAGGGGCTTGAGCACACTGGCAGGATACCGTTCCACACGGTGTACCTGCACGGCCTTGTCAGAGACGAGACCGGGCGCAAGATGAGCAAATCGTGGGGCAACGTGGTGGACCCCATCGGCCTGGCCGACCGCTACGGCTCGGACGCCCTGCGCATGTCCCTCATCACCAACTCCTCCCCCGGCAACGACCAGAAGTTCAGCGACCAGCGCACCGAACAAGCAGGGCACTTTGCGAACAAGCTGTGGAACGCGACGCGCTTTGTGATTTCGAATTTGGAAATTGGGAATTCGAATTTAGAAGACATCGGGTCAAATTCGCAATTCGAAATTCCAAATTCCAAATCTCTAGCTGACCGCTGGATATTGAGCCGCTACAGCCGCATTGTGTCGCAGGTGACGCAGATGCTGGAGGACTACCAGCTTGGGGAGGCGGGCAAGGTGTTGCAGGAGTTCGTGTGGAGCGAGTACTGCGACTGGTATATTGAGGCGGCGAAGGGGGCCTTGCACAGCGAGGACACCGAGACGCGGCAGGCCACGCTGGCTGTGGCGCGCACGGTGCTGGACGGCATATTGCGGCTGCTGCATCCTTACATGCCCTTCCTCACCGAGGAGCTATGGCAGAACCTGCACGGCTGGCCGTCGCGTGACGAGTCGCTGGACAGGAGGCAGCAGAGCATAATCGTGGCCGAGTGGCCCACCGCCCTCGCCACCGACGAGGCGGCCGAGCGCGACTTCGACACGGTGATCGAGATCATCCGTCAGATTCGCAACGCCCGCGCCGAAACGATCAAAGACGCGCCCGACAATCTCAAAAGCGAGATGGCGAGGCGAAAGATCGAGGCTATCATAGGCGGAGGCTCGCGCACGTCAATGTTGCAGCAAGAGGCCGACACGCTTACCCGCCTGGCGCAACTCGATGCCGACAAGCTCACCATCACCGAGCGCATAAGCCTGGAGCAGCGGCCCGAACAAGCCGCCACCCTGGTGATAGGCGAAATCGAGGTGGTGCTGCCGATGTCGGGGCTTGTGGACACAGGGGCCGAGCGCAAGCGCCTGCAATCCGAAGCCGAATCAACCCAGGCCGAAATAGAACGCACCCAGGCTCTGCTGTCCAACGAGCAGTTCACCTCTCGCGCCCCGGCACAGGTAGTAGAGCGAGAAAGGGCCAAGCTCTCTGCCGCCCAGGAGAGACTGTTGAAACTGAACGAGAGGCTGGCAACGCTTTAGGAGATTTGGAATTCCGAATTGCGAATTTGCTTGGACATCTGCTAAATTCGAAATTCCAAATCCGAAATTCCAAATCCGTAACAGGCCGGTTCTTATATAGTTCTAGTACTCGTTGGCGGGTCTCAATATTGCTTAACTACTGCTAACGATGTCTGACGAACAAATCGGAGGACCAACATGATAACTAGGAAACTGACAACCATAGTCGCGTTTGCAGCCCTCCTAATGGTGCTTGCCGCGTGCGACCTCCAGCCTGCCTCGCCCACAGCAGTCCCCTCCAGCACCAGTACGGTAGCCGTGCCGCCGAACGTGACTGTGTCGCCCGGCACTTTAGCGCCCGGTGCTTTGCTTGCTTATGGTGTGACGGGAGGCATTGCAGGCTTCAACAGCGCGCTCGTGCTGGAGGACTCGGGCAATTACACGGGGATGAGCCTAAACGGGGAGCCCAAAAGCGGCACGCTGGACCAGGCGACCCTGGGCAAGATTAAGGGGCAGCTTGACGCGGTACGCAGCATGGCCGACCTGCAGTTATCATATGATAACGGCAACGTCGCTGACGATATCTACAGGACCGTTACTTTCGAGAGCAACGGCACGCCCGTGGCCGTCATGGTGGCGGAGCAAGGCGGCAAGGACATCACCCCAGCACCCCTGCAGCAGCTAATCTCCACTCTCCGGGACGCGTTCGAGAAGCCTTAACAGAGACCTGGACGCGCAGAGCCGTAGATGGTCCGGCACGTAATGGCTGGACCATCTACGGCTCTGCCTTTGTATGACGGGACTCAGCGTATCACCCAAAGGGCGTATTGACGCCCTGTCCTAACTATGCTACAAAACTATTGTCCCAAGGTGCGTCCACCAGCTATAGGAGTACCCCTGATGCTATTTAGCCGCAAGATGACTACCCACCCGTTGCGCCACATTGCCGTTATTGCTTTGCTCCTGGGCTTGGCGATCTCCGTCTCAGGCGGCAGGGCTACAGTACAGGCGCAGGGCCAGACGGTACGGGTGGGGCCAATCGTCACGATGGCGATAGACAACACCGGCTCCGGTTGGGCCTGGGCCGGACCCGCTTCTCTCAGCGAGGACCCCAAGTTCCTGCGCATATCAGGAGGCACCTACCGGCCGCTGACCGTCAACGATCGAGACGCCGGGGAGTTAGTACGCAACGCTGCCGCCATCGACGATATCGCGCTTACCTCGCGCCCCGGTGAAGGGTGGGCGATTGGCACGGGCGGTGGGCCGCGCATCTGGCACTTGCAGAACGGCACCTTGAAGAACTTCCTGCACAATCTCGGCCGGAACGTCCTCCTGACGGACCTTGCCGTAAGCAACGACGGCACTGACGGTTGGATAACCGGCTCCAGGACCGACCTCACTGGAGTGCTTCTGCGCCTGCGCGACGGGCAGTGGGTGGAGCAGCCCCAGACACCCGGCAACGAACTGCGCTACGTGGCGATCAGCCCCAACGGCGCTCATGCCTGGGCGGTGGGCCAGATGGGCGGGCGTGGCTCCGACAGCGCGGCGTATGAGTGGGTGAACGGGGCCTGGGTGCAGCGCAACACCTTCAAGGGCAGGCCCGCCGCCATACCGCAGCGCGTGGTGGTCAACGGCCTCAGCGTGGACGACAACGGCAACGGCTGGCTCCTCAGCCCCCCGCCTCCGCAGGGCACCCGCGACACGTACATCACCCGCCTCACCGACGAAGGCCCGCAGCAGGTGTCCGTGGACCTGCCCTTGACTAAGCAGAACTCAAGCGGCATCGTGTCGGTCTACCTGCACGAGGCGAAGGTGAACGCGGTGGGCAACGGCTGGATTACGGGGGCCGCGCAGGTGCAAACGGCGGCTGGTGGCACCGAAACCCGCCCCGTGCTGGTCAGGGTGCTGGACGACGATTTCCTGGAGGTATCCACCGGCAGGCTGGGTGTCAAGCCCAGCAGCGTAGACCCTATTGACCTGAGCCTCAGCCCGCTCGCCATTACCCCCGACGGCAGCCACACCTGGCTGGTGGCCCAGGAGGACCTCAAATTCCTCAGTATGTTCGAATTGAGCGAGCCATGGTTCCAGGCGCTACCCGCTTCCGCTCCTGCGATATCCGGCCCCGGCTACTGCTTCCAGGAGTCGAGCTACTGCCTGCGTGGGGCCTTCGCCCGCTTCTGGCAGGCCAACGGCGCTGTGACGCAGTTGGGCTTCCCCATCACTCCCGAAGTGACCGAGAGGCTGGGCGACAAGACCTACACGGTGCAGTACACCGAACGCGCCCGCCTGGAGTACCACCCCGAGAATAAGCCGCCCAACGACGTGCTCCTGGGCTTGCTGGGCAACACGCTTGTGAACCCTCGCCTGGGTGAAGACCTCTTCAAGCCCGTGCAGCCCAACAACACACCCGGCTCCCGCTACTTCCCCGAAACCGGACATAACATCGGCGCACCCTTCCTGTCGCTCTGGGAGAGTAGGGGTGGCATACCTGTCTTCGGCCTGCCACGCTCCGAGGCGTTTGAGGAACAGAGCGCCATAGACGGCAAGACGTACCTGGTGCAATACTTCGAGCGCAACCGCCTCGAATACCACCCCGAGAACAAAGGCACCGACTCCGAGCTGCTCTTGGGCCTGCTCGGTCTAGAGCAGTTCCAGCAGACCTACGGATACAGACCTTAGCTGAAACGTAGGTCTGAAACGTGAAACGTGATGCGGCTTGCACTTCTTGGTGCGTGAATGCCACCTCTTCACCTCATGGGACCATACTTCCCCTGTCATCCTGAGCGTAGCGAAGGCATGTGGGTAGGCGAGGGCCCTCAATGTTGGGGATGATGTGGGTAAGAGGCACATTGTTGCCGCAACAGGAAGAGTCAAGAACGGGCTGCTGATCCTTCGCTACGCTCAGGATGACAGGGCCACTCTTGGGTACTGTAATCTTGGGTACTGTAATATGGTAGTTCAACATCCACGAACCAACCATAGCAAGCCGCATCACGTTTCACGTTTCACGTTTCAGCAACGAACCAGGAGAGACCATGTCGCTGCAAAGCTATCTTGCCGCCGTGCCCAAGGCGGAGCTGCACGTGCATTTGGAAGGGTCGATCTCGCCTGCCACGCTGCTGGTGCTGGCGGAACGGAACGGGATCACATTGCCTTACAATACGGTAGAAGGGCTGCGGGAGTACTTCAAGTTCCGCGACTTCGACCACTTCATCCAGGTGTACGGGGTAATCTCGCGCTGCCTGAAGACGGAGGCCGACTTCGAGCTGATTGCCTACGAGTTCGGCACTGAGATGGCCCGCCAGAACGTGCGCTACGCCGAAGTGACCTTCAGTTGCGCCTTTCACCATCACCATGGCATCACCGACGCAGCATACCTGGGGGGCCTGCTTAGGGGCCGGGAGCGCGCACAGAACGACTTTGGTGTCCGCATCAACTGGGTGTTCGATATCATCCGCAGCATCACCGATCCTACGCTGCGAGAGAAGTACGCCGACTATACCGCCAGCGTGGCGATTGACAACATGAGCAATGGCGTGGTGGCGCTGGGCCTGGGAGGGGGCGAGGTGGGCTACCCGCCGGAGATGTTCGTAAGCCACTTCGAGCGAGCCGTAAAGGCCGGGCTGCACAGCGACCCCCACGCGGGCGAGGTAGCCGGGCCGGAGAGCGTGTGGGGTGCGTTGCGGCTGCTGGGTGCCGAGCGGATCGGGCATGGTGTGCGCTCGATTGAGGACCCCGCGCTGGTGCAGTACCTGGCCGAGCACCAGGTGCCGCTGGAAGTAAACCCCACCAGCAACATCTACCTGGGCGTCTTCCCTAGCCTCCAGGCCCACCCCTTCCGCCGCCTGTACGAGGCCGGGGTGCCCCTCACTGTCAATTCGGACGACCCGCCCCTCTTCAACACCACCCTCAATGACGAAGTGGCCCTGCTCGCCAGCGCCTTCAACTTCGACATCCCGACCATAGACGACCTGCTGCTCAACGGCATCCAGCATAGCTTCTTACCCCAGGAGCGCAAACAGGAGATGGAGTGGGCGTTCAGGCGCGAGATGGCCGAGTTGAAGGCTGTGCATCTTGTCTAGAGTACGCCCAGCTAATTCGTAACTAATCCTGTCGAACATTCCCCTCTTAGCCGGAACGTCCTATGTAGCATGGCTCGCACCCAAGAGCAAATAGAGCTACATGGGAGTTATGCCGATGTGCATGCCAGCGCAAACTGCTGACGTACCCGTAGCCAAAGAGATAACTGAAGCCGTGATGTCCGCCATCTGGAACGAGCAGGCACCTCTCCGGGGCCCGATGTGGGACTGCGAAGGCAACCCGGTGGCGGTGGTCTATCGAGGGCGGTGGACGGCGGGAAGCGGGCCTGACTTCGAGGGCGCAATGCTGGCGATGGGGGAGAGCGGCACCCTAACCAGCGGCTCGGTTGAGATGCACCTGCGCTGTAGCGACTGGTGGGCGCACGGGCACCATGCCGACCCACGCTACAACTCTGTTGCTCTACACGTCGTGCTCTGGCCCCTCGGTGCGCGTCCCGTGACCAGGGCCGACGGTGCGACGGTGCCTACTCTGGTGCTGGCCGACTACATCACCCTGCCCACTCCCGACCTGCTGGCGAGCATCAGGCCGCTAATGGCCAACCTGGGTGCTCTCTCGGAAGAGCCGTGCTGGCAGCGCACCCAGGACTGGCCCCTGAACAGGTTATTGGAGCGCATAGACGAGGCAGGAGACGCCCGTTTGCTGAACAAAGCCGCCCAGATGGAGGCGGGGCTAAGCGAGATTGGGCAGGAGGAGGTCTTCTACAGGGGCATTATGGAGGCGCTCGGCTACTCGGCCAACCGCGAGCCGATGCGCAAGCTTGCAGAGATCTTGCCGGTCAGCCAGCTTCTCACGCTTCCCTTGAGCCGTGACTGGGCGGAACGGTCTACCTTGCTAGAGGCTATCTTCCTGGGCGTGGCGGGCTTTCTCCCCTCACAGAACCCCTCAGCGGAGCCCCTGGACTGGCTCTCATCCCAGTACGCGGAGGACGCCGAACGGCTGTGGTCTACCTGCGCTCCCCTCCTGGACGTGCCGCTGGACCGCCCACTCGTGCGAGGCTGGGTAACAGACCGGGTGCGCCCCGCCAACTCCCCACCACGCAGGCTGGCAGCGGCGGCCCGCTTACTGGCCCGGCTCCTGTGGGCGCCAGGCGGCATGCTGGGCCCATTCATGCAGGCGGCCACTTCCCCCAAGCCCGCCATCCTCGTCAAGCAGTGGACGGACCTGCTTTCGGTGCCTGGAGAGGGCTACTGGGCCACACATGCCGGTTTTGGGCACGCGCTCGCGGTGCAGAGTGGCAATGAAGGCGTGGCGCTGGTGGGAAGGTCGAGGGCGGCTGATATTGTGGTGAACATCGCCATGCCGCTCCTGCTAGCCATGTCAGACCGCCAGCGCGACGAGAAGCTGCGGGAGAAGGTGCTGTCCGCCTACGCTGCTTTCCCAAAGCTGTCGGAGAACCAGGTTACGCGTGACATGGCGGCAGAGGCCCTTGGCCCGCGGGCAGGCAAGTCTATCAACGGAGCGCGGCGGCAGCAAGGCTTGCTCCACCTCTATCGCCTCTACTGCCAGGCCCGGCGCTGCTATGAATGCCCGGTCTCGGGCCTGCGGCGACCCGGCTAAGCTGTGGTGCCGGGGAGGATTAGTACTAAAGGCGTGAAGCACTAGGAAATGCACCATATTGGCTTTTCGGCGTTACATCGTCTAAAATAGCTGGGAGGGTGGCGCATGTTGTAATGCTGCCCGCCGGGTGCGCCTCCGTGCAAGGGCCACTCAGATCGAGACCAGGGGAACTCTCTACACTGCGTCTCTGTATCGCATTTCAGCTTTCCGAAGGGGCCATATGGCGGGAACTTATTCTCAGGGCTCGAACTCGGCGGTCGTACTGGTGGTTGACCCCGATCCGATGAACCAGAGGGCGCTACGTGACAGGCTGGTGCGCCTGGGCTACACCGCGCGCTCGGCAGACGATGCCGATTCGGCACAGGCTATAGTCGAGGCAACCCCGCCTGACGTGGTGATCGCTACCTACAGCTCTACCCAGGCCGAAGATTGGCCCGACCTGCAAACTAACCTGGGCAACTGGGGTATCCCTTACGTCGCATTCGAAGAAGCTGATATGACCTCCGAGTCGTCAGCCGGAGTGGAAGACGGCGACCTGCGCGAGCGCATCCGCGAGGCCCTGCGCTCCCGGAAGTTGCAGGACGCACTCGTAGCCGAGAACACTCGCCTGGCAGCCGAACGGCTGTACGACCCCACTACCGGCCTGTTCAACCGCCGCTATGTGATGATCCGCGTGGAGGAAGAGATCAAACGCTCTGCCCGCCACGCTTACCCTCTGTCCTGCCTGTTGCTCGACATAGACAAGCTGGACGACGTGAACGAGCGCTTTGGCGCCCACGTAGGCGATGCTATCCTGCGCGACATGGCCCACATTATCACCCGCACCCTCCGCGCCACCGACATCGTAGCCCGCTACCGCGATGACGAGTTCATTTCCCTCCTCACCGACACCGACTCAACAGGCGCGCAAGTAGCCGCCAACCGCCTGCGTGATGCAGTGGCAGCTTACAAATACACAGCCGCCGAAGACGACGAGCCGATAACCCTCACCGCGTCGGTAGGTGTCGCTTACTGGGAGCCGGCCAACCGACCGGGTGAGGGCACCTGGGAACCGCAGCTAATCGCCCTGGCCGAGCGCGCCCTCCGAGCCGCCAAGCTGTCCGGGCCGGGCCGGCTGGTGATGTTGCAGGCGTCGTGAGAAGGGTCTGAAACGTGAAACGTGATGAGCGACTCGTAACCCGTAATTTGTAATTGGTAATTCGTAATTGCCTAGCAGGCTGTTGGTGCGGCCTGCTTTTTTGTGGCCTGGAGATTGCACCAGGCAATCCGGCCAGGCACTTATAGCGTGTTATTTGATGGGTATCTATAAAGGGGTCGATTAGGGCACA
>JAXDKH010000116.1:0-8182 GCA_034667185.1 Chloroflexia bacterium
CGATGTTAGGAGTTGGATTCTTTTCGCTATGTACGTAATGCGTTTTACCGTGATCGATCCCGACGGCACAGTGAGCTTTGTAGCGCCCTGCACCGTCCTCAAGGCGCTGGTGGCGGCGTGCAGCAAAGGCCCGGCGCGCCTGGCCGACCTGCTTGACGCTTCCGCAACCTTCGACGATAGCCTCAAAGACCAGGTGCTCAACGGCCTCGCTGTCTTCGACGAGCACAACTCAGAGGGTAACCTCGAGCAGATCCACAACGCTCTCGACTACGCAGGCGAGCAGAGGTCGCAGCACCAGGTGCCCGCCTTCCGCGTAGTAGACGAAGTGACCCGGCAGGCCAGCCTGGAATCGGTGCAGGCCGGGCTTGTCATCTTCAACATTCGCGACCGCCGCATAGTGCAGGTGGTTAACACCTACGCCGACGTGAGGCGTCAGGACCGTGGCCGCATCCACAAAGACGGCGAGCCAACGCCCCAATTGTACCAGTACCGCCTGCCCATGGACTGGCAAATAGTACCGTAGGAATTTCGGATTTGGAATTTCGAATTTCGAATTTAGTTCGAGATCGTATTCCAAATTCGAAATTCGAAATCCGAAATCCCAAATGATTCCAATTCGACTCTCTCTACGAAACTTCATGTGCTACCGCGACACCGCCGAGGTGTTGGACCTCACGGGGGTGCACCTTGCTTGCCTTGCGGGCGAGAACGGCGCGGGCAAGTCGGCGCTGCTGGAGGCTATGACCTGGTCTTTGTGGGGTCGGGCACGCGACCGCATGATGGACGACGAGCTTATCAGCAAGGGCGCTACCGAGATGGAGATCGACTTCCACTTCGGCATGGGTTCCGAGCACTACCGGGTGATACGCAAGCGAGCCCGCAAAGGCAACGCGGGCACCACCATGCTCGATGTCATGGTCAGCGAGAGCGGCGAGGAAAGCTCCTGGAAGACCATTTCGGGCGCTACTGTGCGCGAGAGCCAGCAGCGTATCAACCAGCTTCTCAAGCTCGATTACGAGACCTTCATCAACTCGGCCTTTATTTTGCAGGGCCGCGCCGACGAGTTCACGGTGAAGAACCCCGCCGACCGCAAGCGCATCCTGGCCGACATACTGGGCCTCGCGCAGTACGACCGGCTGGAGGAGGCTGCCAAGGAAGAATCCCGCGAGCGCAAAGCCCGTATGAACGAGCTAGAAGGCGCGATCAGGCAGGTAGATGTCGAATTACTCAAGCGGCCCTCCTACGAGCAAAACCTCGAGGAGGTAGAGGCGCAGCTCCTCGATGCCCAGGAGAACCTCTCTACCTCCCGCGCTGAGCTTATAGAGCTGCAGGCCCAGGTGCAGGCCCTCGACCACAACAGGGGACGGCTGAAGGAGTTACAGGAGCGCCAGCGCAACCGGGAAGGCATAATGCTTACCGCGAAGGCGAGGCTGGAGAACAACACCACCCGCAAGACCGAGCTTGTGGCCCTGCTCGCCCGGCGCGAGGAGATAGAGAAGGGTTACGCCGAGTGGCAGCGCGTGCAGGAAGAAGAGCGCCGCCTGAACGAGGCGCTGGCCTCTATGCGCCGCCTGGAGAACGAGCAGTCGGCATTGGAGCGGCAGATTGACGGCGAGAAGATTCGCCTGGAAAGCACCGCCGCCAACCACAGGGAGCACATACGTAAACTCGGAAGTAATCTCGCGAGTAGGGGCGTGCTGGAGAACCAGCTTGCCGAGGTGCTGGATAAGCTGCGCAAGCTGGAGCAGTTGCAGGTCCAGTACGAGGACACCCGATGCCAGCGTGAGAACCTGGACGTGCGTATGCAGACGCTCACCCGCGAGCTTACGCAGGCGAAGGACGAGGGGCTGCAACTGCGCCAGAAGCTCGACCTGATCATGAGCACGCACGCCGAGAGCAATGGGCACGTGGGCTGCCCCCTCTGTGGGGCTGACCTCACAGCCGATACCCTGCGCCGTGTGCAAACGTCTTACGAGGACGACATCAAGCAGAAGCGTCTCGATTACGACCGCAAGAACAAAGAGCTTGAGGGCATCAACAAGCAAATCGTGGCTGCCGAGCGCAAGCTGACCCAGGAGCGCGAAGACTTGAAGCCCCTGGAGATGCACCGTCAGCGAGAAGCCAACGTCCGCGCCAAGATTTCGGGCCTGGACATGGACGAGCAGCAGCTTGCCAGGGAAGAGGCTGCGTTGGTCGAGGTGCGTATGCGGTTAGACGAAGGCGACTACGCTCACGAGGCCCGCACAGCCATGCTCGCGTTGCAGGCCCGCATGCGCAGCCTGGCCTACGATGAAGAGGCTCACCACGCCGTGAGCCGCCGGGTGGCCACTATGCGTGCCGAACAGTACGACCAGCTTTACCACAGGCTACAAAATGCCGAGCGCGAGCTTGCCTCCGTCGAGCAGTACATCGAAGACGACACGCTACACCTGGACGCCTGGACCGCCGAGCGCGCCGTGGACGCAGAGGAGATAGGCACGCTGCTACCCAAGCTGGGACAGTGGGAGATTGTGCGCCAGCAGCACGCGGAGAAGGTGACCGAGGAGAAGTGGCTGGCCGGGATGGTCAGTGAGATGGGTGAGAAGCGGGGCGGCCTCAAGCGCCAGATAGAGCACTGCGATGGCCTGCAGGAAGAGAAAGGTCGCTACACCACGGAGTACAACAAGGCCGTCGAGGAGAAGGTCGCCTATGACGAGCTAGCCGTCGCCTTTGGCAAGAAAGGCATCCAGGCGATGATTATCGAGAACATCATCCCTGAGGTGGAGGAGGAAGCCAACAAGCTGCTCCACAGGATGACCGATGGCCGCATGACGGTGCAGTTCGCCACGCAGCGGGACGCCAAATCGAGCAAGAACGTGATAGAAACCCTTGACATAAACATCTCCGATGAGATAGGCACCCGCGCCTACGAGATGTACAGCGGCGGCGAGGCGTTCCGGGTGAACCTGGCGGTGCGCATCGCACTCAGCAAGCTGTTGGCGAGGCGGGCGGGCACGCAACTGCAGACGCTGGTCATAGACGAGGGCTTCGGCAGCCAGGACGGGCAGGGCCGGGAAAAGCTGGTCAGCGCCATACACTCCATCGAAGGTGACTTCGAGCGCATCCTGGTCATCACCCACATCGAGGAGCTAAAAGACGAGTTCCCCGTCCGTATCACCATAGTCAAGACCCCCACCGGCTCCCGCATCCTGATGGGCGAAGGCGAACTGGCCTCAGCCGCTTGATTAGGCGAAAACGCAAAGACGCAAAGGACGCGCAAAGAGGATGATGATATGTTGGTACAAAGGGAACCAGGGTACGACATCACGCATCCTGGTTCTCTTACCTGAAAAACAATCCTTAATCTCTGCGCGTCCTTTGCGTCTTTGCGCCTTTGCGTTTCCGTAACCGGCGGAACTTGCACGCCACCCCACCCGTTAATCCAGTAGACGCGGTTGTCCCTGGATACCTTGCTCAGTAGCGTGTACGCGACTTGTGCACATCACCTGTGGATATGGTGCCCCCGGTCCACAGGCAAGTGTAAGATAGGCGTGCACTCATGATGGTGCAGGGTTGTTTGGTGAACTTCAATTCCATGTGGAAGGGCTGGATGGACAGGCGTCGTGCTTTCGGCATTGTGCTCACGGAGATAGCGGGGCTTGGCAGCATCGCGATGCTGTTCTACTACCTGCACGTATCGGGCGCGGCTGAGCAAGCCGACACATGGTCCGTGGATAGAGTGGTGGCGTACCTGCTGATGTTCGTGGGGGCGCTGCTCATCTTCACGCCGTTCAGCATGGCGCTACAGTTGGGGCCGGTGTGGCTGCTGGAGGCCGGGTCGTGGAGCCTGCTGGGCTACGTACTCGTGTTCGTGCCCGCGCCGCAGGGGTCGGAGGCTAGCTTCTTCACCTACGTGGCCTTCCTGGCCTTGCTGTTCGTGGCATTAGGGTCTGCCCTGGCCCTGCCACTTGCGGCCGTGGGCAAGAAACTGCTGCCATCTACAAATCCCAGCGTGGAGATGGTGCGTTCTTTAAGGCAGGGGGCTTTGCTGGCGCTTTTCCTGGTGTCGCTGCTGGCTATGTCCCCCCTGGGAGTGCTCAACTGGCTGAATATCGTGCTGGTTTTTACCACGGTGTCGCTCACCGAGTTCTTCTTCCTGGCGCGCAATTAGAAAGTAAGTGGTTATTTCGGTACGCGAAATCTAGATTGGTGTACATGTGTATCTTGTTTCTCATCGTGCTGTGGGACATGAAGGCCCCACGGCAGGAGGCGGCGAAATGAGTAGCAGGCTGGCAAGGCCGGGTTACCTGGTGGCGGTGCAGGAGCCGAGCAAGCGGCTGCGCACCTCTGAGCCTTTCTACCGTTTACTTGCTCGACGCCTCTCCTCCTTCCTCGAAACATTGTCGAAGCCTGCCTTGCTCGCGCTGTGCAGTGCGCTAGTGCTAATTGCGGGCGTAGTAGATTTCATAACGGGCGCCCAGTTTACCTTGCTTGTCCTCTACCTGCCGCCTGTTGTCCTGGCTACGTGGTATATCAACAAGAACGCGGGCTTCTACGCCGCCGTTGCTGCCAGCGTGGTGTGGACGCTCAATTATGCCTTCACCGAGCCTGTTGCCTGGGGCAGCCTGGCCCCCTACTGGAACATAGTAACCAGGTTCGCAATCTTCCTCGTGGTATGCGTGGTCATATCGGAGATGCGGCGGGCGCTCAACAACGAGAAGGCCCTCGCTCGCACCGATCCGGTGACCGGCGCTTTCAATGCACGCGCCTTCCAGGAACGTGTGGAGCAGTCCGTCTACTACGCACGCCGCTACACACGTCCTTTCACTGTAGCCTACGTGGACCTGGACAACTTCAAGGCGGTCAACGACCATTTCGGGCACAGCGCCGGTGATTTCTGCCTGCGCTTGGTGGCCGACACGATACGCTCCTGCACCCGCATCACCGATTTCACATCTCGCATCGGCGGCGACGAGTTCGCCCTTCTCATGCCGGAGACCGCTTCGGAGCAGGCCCACGTCGTGATGAACCGCCTGCGCGAGAAGCTATTGGAGGAGATGCGGCAAAACGGCTGGCCCACCACCTTCAGCATCGGCGTGGTGACATACCTCGCCGCCCCCGATGCCGTCGAAACCCTCCTCAAAATGGCCGACGACCTCATGTACTCGGTCAAAAACGGCGGCAAGAACGACATCCGCTACGAAGTCTACGCCGACCCCTCCGAGGCAGTTGAACACTTCCGGCAAGCCGGGTGATTTGGAATTTGAAAATCCGAATTGCGAACTTGTGAGTGAACTGGCATAGCCGATTTGTTGTAACATGCTATGACAACCAACAAATCCGAAATTCGAATTTCCAAATTCCAAATCGAGTGTATACTTAGCTATGAACAAGATCAGCATTATCGGCCTGGGGCTGGTCGGCAACTCTATCGGTATGGCTATCAAGCGGGCGGCTGTTGAAGCTATAGGCGAGCATACGACCCCACTCGCGCAGGGCGTGCGCATTACTGGCTTCGACCCCAGCAGGGAGCGCGAGGCGGCGGCGCTACGTCGCTACAACAGCGTGGATGAGATCGCCCCCGATTTGCGCAGGGCGGTGCAGGGTGCCGAGCTTGTGGTGCTGTCCACGCCCGCAAGCGCCGTACGCGAAGTGATGGAGGCCATAGCCCCTTTCCTGGAGGAGGGGACTACCGTCACCGACACGTTGCCCGCCAAGGAGCAGGTGATGTCGTGGGCGGGCGAACTGTTCGGCCCCGGCATTGGATTTGTGGGCGGGCACCCGATGTCAACGTCGATGGACCTCGCACTGGCAAGTGACGAAGCCATGCCCAGCCCCGACCTCTTTTATAAGGCGCACTACTGCATCCTACCGGCAGCATCAGCAGGCAACGAAGCGATGAACCGCGTCATCTGGCTGGCTGAGATAATAGGTGCGCAGCCCCTGTTCATCGACACGCTGGAGCACGATTCCTTCGTGGCGGCGGCCTCCCAGTTGCCCGCGCTGGCGAGCGCCAATCTGCTGCGCATCACCGCGGGGGGCACCACCTGGTCGGACATGAGCGTCTTCGCGGGCGAGCACTACGACGCCGTGAGTGAGCCGCTGGAGGCCGACCCTGAGCGTCTAACAGAGGGGCTGCTAGCAAACCGGCAGGCGCTCGTGCGCTGGCTGGACCAGTACATTCTCTCCATGCACGAACTGCGGGAGATGCTGGCCGCGAGCGAACATGACGCCCTCCTCGACACCCTGCAACGCGCCCACACCGCCCAGGCCAGCCACGCCAACCGTAACGCCCGCGACAACGAACTCCGCACCGAGCTACGGCAGGCCATCCAGGAGACCCACCCCGTGCGTGGCCTCCTCGGCGGCTACATCTCCGACCGCGTCTTCCGCAAGAGAGAAGGCAAGTAGCGGAGTTTTGAGTACTGAGGGTTGAGTTTTGAGTGAGTCCTGCATATGAGTAATGTGACTCAAGCCGGGGACATCGCCGCGCAAACCCGCGTAGAAAGCAGCGCTTCTACTTCAAGTCAGTCGCACACCGATCCCATAACTCAAAACTCAAAACTCAAAACTCAAAACTCGGCCCTCTCCCCCGGCAGGCACATTACAATCGCCGCGCTAGGCATCTTCCTGGCCGCCCTCGACCAGACAGTGATCGTCACGGCCCTTTGGCCCATCTCGACCGACCTGCAAATCCCGGTTACGCAGCTTGATCGCGCGGCCTGGGTAGTCACAGCCTATTTGCTTGGCTACACGGTGGCGCTGCCACTCATGGGCCGCGTGGCCGACGTATACGGGCAGCGGCGCATCTACCTGGTGTCTCTGGGGCTCTTCATGCTCGGCTCGATGCTGTGCGCGCTCGCCCCTTCGCTGGAGTTCCTGATTGCGGCGCGGGCGTTGCAGGCCATTGGGGGTGGAGCGGTGCTGCCGGTGGGCATGGCGATGGTGCGGCACCTGTTCAAGGAGCAGCGGGTGCCGTTCATGCTGGGCGTGCTGGGGGCCGTGGCCGAGGCGGGGGGCGTGATCGGCCCGCTGTGGGGCGCACTGGTTATGAAGGGGTTCGACGGCTGGTTCGGGGTGATCGGCTGGCGGTGGATTTTCTGGGTGAACGTGCCCCTCTGCCTGTTGTTCGGCAGCCTGATGCTGCGCACTCCCGCCCTGCCTCGCTTCCCCGGCAAGGTGGACTGGGTGGGTGCCGGGCTGCTGGGCATGGCGCTTCTGACGCTGTCGCTGGGGCTATCCACTCCCGGCACGATAGGCGCGTGGGCGGGCCTCACTCCGCAGACGAATGGTGGCGGCGCATCGGGCGACCTCATCACGCCGCAGAGCCTGGTACTGTTCGGCCTCTCCGCGTTGCTGTTCGTGGGCTTTGTGCTGTGGCAGCGGCGCGCCTCCACGCCCCTTATTCCCCTGGAGCTATTCTCCCGGCGCAACTGGCCCTTCTCGGCGGCCAACATCACCAACTTCATGGTGGGCGCGGCCCTCATCATCACGATGGTGAACGTGCCCCTTTACGTGGCGAGCGTGCTGGACGGCACGGCGGAGCAGGGCGGCTTTATGCTGCTCAGGATGACGGCCCTAATTCCTGTGGGGGCCATCGCAGGCGGCTTGCTGGGGGTGAGGGTGCAGTTCAGGTGGGTGGCGATGCTGGGCCTCGTTGTGACGGCAACCGGCTTCTGGGAGATGAGCAATTGGAGCCTCGCCGCGCCCGATGCGCCTCTCAACTGGGTAGGGCTGGCCCTCAACGGCCTCGGCTTCGGATTGCTGGTGTCCCCGGTCACGGCTACGGCCCTACAGTGGGGCGGGCTGAAGCGGGCGGCGCTATCGGCGGCCTCGGTCAACCTGTCGCGCATGGTCGGTATGATGGTGAGCCTCTCCGTCCTCACCGTCCTGGGCCTGCGCCACTTCCAGGAGCTAATGTCGAGCCACCCCGCGCCCATAGTGCCCTTCCCCAACGAGACTACCGAACAGTTCGCCCAACGCAGCCTGGATTACACAGTCGCCTACAAATCGGCCTCCCTGGAGGTCTACACCGGCGGCTTCACGATAGCCCTAATGCTCTGCATCGTTGGCATCCTGTCCGCCATGTGGCTGCACCGCAACCCACACTCTGAGGTGGAAACGGGACCAATCTTCTGATTTGGGATTTCGAATTGCGAATTTCGGATTTAGCAGGTCTCCAACAAATCCGAAATTCGCAATT
>JAXDKH010000117.1:0-14205 GCA_034667185.1 Chloroflexia bacterium
CGAGCGATCCTGGAGATGGAGCTTTACGGCCTCGGCTTCGACTACATCACGACCTATCCGGGCATCATCAACGCTCTGACGCCGGAGTACGTCAACGAGGTGGCGCGATTGAGGCTCTCGTCGGAGAATTACGTGGCGGCGATGGCGGGGCCTAATATCAACTGATACTTCGATCCTAACTCGTTAGCGTCTCAACAACGCCTCTGGACGATATCAGCACCGGTGTCCCTACTATGTCATTTCGAACGTAGTGAGAAATTTCGTCCCTCAGCACATGACAACTCCTTTCCTACAGCCACATAGCACTTTAAGAAAGTTGTCACCTCAAGGTAGAGGACGAGATTTCTCGCTACGTTCGAAATGACAAGCCCACCGTTATGACCGCTGTTCGGTTGCTGCTCTTCCAGAAGCCCTTCATTAGAGCGCCAAGGGGCCGCGTCTCCCCAAGGGGAAGTGCGGTTCTTTTCTTATGTTGCGGCACCTAACGATCATATAAACCGTCGCGCGTCCAGGTGCGTGTGGCCGTATCAGACACGTTGCTGGGCAGGTTTTCAATAAATGCACGTTCCTCTTGCCAGGCGCGCAATCTTGATTCCACAGTATCAAGAGCATGCAAATGGCTAGCAAGAGCCTGACGAACCAGTTCAGACTCGGACTGTCTAGTGGCTCTCGATAGCTGCTTCAACGCGGCTTCTTGTTCGGTAGTAATGTAAATCTGCTTGCGAATCATTGAATTAGCAACCCAGTCTAGGATTGGGTATTTCATAAACCCTCATGTAATTACCACCCACCGCTAGACGACCCACCTCCTCCCCAACCACCTCCCGAAGACCCGCCACCGCCAAAGCCTCCGCCGCTGGAGCCGCCCCCACCGAAGCCGCCACTTGAGTGACCTCCGCCCCCAATGCTGAAGCCGCCTCCGCCCCCTCCGCCGCCACTCCAACCGCCGCCCCAGCTACCCCAGCCTCCACCGCTGCTTCGACGCCTGCTGCCGCTGCTTGCCATTGAGCCCAGTATGCCCACCAGCATCGCCATGCTGGCCGCATTGTCTGATGCTTCACGCGCCCGCACCTGCTCGTTGTACTGCTGAATCTCGTTACTGGCGGCTTGTATGGCTGCCGCGGCTCGTTCGTGAGCCTTGTTCGCCGCTGCTTGCATCGACCTTAGCCCCTGGGCGTCGGCGTTGTCGCGCCACTTTGGCATGAGGCCTACCGCCTGGTGCAGGTAATTGAAAGGGGCGTTGCTAAGCACATGTTGGTTTTCTTGCAGGTAGCCCTGCGCCTCATGGATGGACCTCCTGGCCTGCTCTATAGCGTTGGTGGCGTCGCGACGCAGACCTTCCATGATCTGGAACTGGTCGTATGCCAGCTTGTAGGCGTCGTCGGCTATTTTCTGCGCGTTTACGTACCCGGTAGCGGTCCTATCCAGCAATGTCGCGCGAGCCACGTCCTCGATCGCGCGCTGCTTGAGTGGTTCTAATTCCTGCTGGGCTGTCTGTAAGGCACGGTCCGCGTCCTGCACCGCCTTATCGATGGAGGGGTGGATGTCGCCCGCGTGGACCTGCACGAAGTTGCGCAGGCGGCTGAGGCTGGCAAGCGCCTGCTCGCCGGCGGTCTGCACCTTGCGCCTGCGGGCCTCCATCGCCTGCTCCTGGCTGCGAGCGTCGGCTAATGACTTGTCTGCCAGGTCGTTCGCGCTACGTGCCAGCTCTACCACCTTGATCCAGTCGGGGCGGGGCAGCGACACCTCCTGCTTGGCCTCGGTAAGCTGCTTGTCCGCCTGGGCCAGCATTTCGTCGGGCCTCAGGGTGATGTCCGGGTCGTACTGGCGAACGAAGGCGCGTCCTGCTCCAATGTCCTTCTCGGCGGCAGCGATTTCGTCCTGAGCTATTGCCTGGCTCTTGCGCAGATGGTCCAGACGTTCGATGACGGCTGCTACCAGAGCGCGGGCCTCGCCGATGAGGGTATTTGCCTCGTCGATGTTGGCGGCGGCCTCGGCGAAGTCCTGCTTGCCGCCAGGTGTGACCTGGTTCAATGCCGTGGCCTGCTGCCAAAGCTCGTAGGCGTCGTTGGCGCGCTTCTGGGCCTCGGTGCCGTTGCCCTTGATGTCCTGCCAGGAACTGGGGGCGTACTCGTCCACCGCGTCGAACGCCTGCGCGCCCTGCTGGATGTACGTCCTCAGTTGCTCGCCTGCCGCGCCTAGGGCCGCCAGGGCAGTCTCGTTGGCGGCATGCAGGGCAACTTCGCGGCTGATCCCGGCGGTGGCCTGCTCAATGGCCTGCTTGGCGTTTGCTAGCGCCTGGGTGAACTGCTGGCGTTGCTCAGGGCCGAGGGCTCTTGCCGCACCATTGAGCGCGTTGAGGGCTGCGCCAAACGCGGCATCGGCGCTAGCCAGCTTGAAGCCCTTCTGACGGGCAGCCGCTAGCCTCTGGCGTGCCTGCGTAAAGTGGGCGTATGACTGGGAAAGCTCCGCCAGCGATTGGCGGCTTGCCTCAGCCAGCGAAGATGCGGTGCGAGCTTGGTCGTAGGCGCGCAGGGGTAGGGGAGGCGTTGCCCCCAGGATGTTTTCGGCATCCTGAAGCCGGGCAGTAGCGGGTGCGGAGAACTGTTCCGCATTTGCTAGTGTGAGGTCGGGGGCCGCCGCAGCCAACCGCGACAGGTCGTCAGTTGCTGCGGCTATCGCTTTTTTTGCCGCGTCTACCTCCCCCGGCGCGGCGGCTATTTGCCCCTCCACCTCCTTGCCCACGTCAGCGAGGTGTTGCAGGAAGTCACCCCCGTTCTTGTAGGTCTCCTGCACCCACTGGTACTCTGCGATGCCCTGGGTAAGCTCTTGCTCGGTATTGTACGTCCTCTCGTTCAGCGCGTCGTAGCGGGTCAGCGCATCCTTGAGACTTGCATAGATGGTGTTGTACTGGGCGGTGAGTTGGGCTAACTGCTCGGGTCGCTCCCGGCTGAGCGCGAGGGCGAGGAAGCGGTACTGTATCTGCTCGTTGGGATCGGCGGGGAAGTCGAGGCTGGTGATCATGTCGGCGGCCACGTTACGCGCCTGCGTTAGCTGCTCGCGAAGCGACCTCATCCGCGCGGCCTGCTCCTGTTTGCGCCGGTAATTTCGCCACAGCACCGGGCCCAGTATCGCCAACCCAATCACAACTATGACGCCAATAAATATCCAGAGCAGCGCGTCACCAATAGGTCCCGTGTCCACGTTGGTTACGACCGCAGGTTGCGGCGTGGCAGTGGGTGGCGGGTTGCGGAAGAGGTCAATCTGCTGTGCCGCGTAGTTGATGCTGTCTACGTAGGCCTGGGTGTAGTCGCCGTTCGCCAGGTTCGGGTTGAGATGGTCAGCCCTGATCTGGTCGGCCAATGTCCCGCTGCCTCTGCGTTGCTCCAGGGCCGACTTCAAGCGGTCACCGTAGACGATGGACGCCTGCCGCGTGTTGAGAATGACCACAATGGCGAACAGATCGGAGTTCAACGTACCATCATTGGAAGCCAGCCCGTACTGTTGCGCGGCGGCCCGGCCCAAAGCCTCCGCATCCGAGCCAAAGCCCAGTCCGCCCTGCGAAAAGACCATCAGCGGCTTGATGCCCAGGTCTTGTAGCTTAGCGGCGGCCTGGTTGATCCGGCCAGCGTCAAGCTTGCCCGAATCGTCTACCACTACGCCATTTTGTCGCGGCCATGCCTGGGCGGGTGTCCCTAACCATGTCGCGGACCAGGCGAATAGGAGAAAGAAGGCAGCAATGAGCCGGGCCACGTGGGATAGGCGTCCGCCCGGCATGAAAGAGGAGCGTGTAGCAGGCAAAGTTATCTTACCCTTGCGTCTCGGCCTGGGTGCCTGCCTGGCTCAGGTCGCCCGCCTGGCCCTCCGTGAGCGCATAGTAGTCGCGGCCCGTGGCGGGTGCCTGCCCCATCATGGGGATCACCTTCAACTCGCGCTGCAACTGGTCGTTGGCGGCCAGAAAGATGCTGTTGAGGAGCCGGTTAGCTTCTTTGCGGCGCGCGGGGTTGTCACTGTAAGCTTTCGACACTGCGTCCATGATAATACCTTCGAGCAGACCCGCCACCTGGGCGTTGAACTTGAACGGGAAGGTGCGGTCGTTCACCTGAGCGATCTGGGCATCTCCCAGATTGACCAGGGCATGTACACCCGGTGCGAGCGACTGCTCCCTGATGGCCTGCGCAATGTAATACGCCCCGTCGCGCGCGGTCACTGGGTCAGTGCCGATGCCGCCGACGCCGAACATCGTCTGGCAGTGATAGACCATCTTCTGCGCGATATGGCCGAGTTGCTCCTCAATAATGCGCGCTACATCCTCGTTCAAGGGCAGCGGCTCGTCGGCCACGGGTTCCGCCTGGGCCTCCGTACTTGCGGCTGCGCCCGCGGATGTACCGGCACTGGTACTGGCACCGGCGCTTGTTACAGGGCCTCCACCTGAGCCGGGGGATGCAGGCGCTTCAGGCTGAGAAGTGGGTGCAGGCTGCTGTGCCTCGGTGGACGGGGCTGCCGTTGAGCCCTCGGTCGGGGCCTGCGTGGAGGGTGTGGCCTGACCTTGTACGTCGGCGTCAAGCGCCTGCGAGGTAGGCTGGTCGGGCGGGTTTGGCATATGGCCGGTGGACATTTGGAAGCTTCCTCCAGGTTGGGTGTAGTTGTGAATACTTCAAGAGATATGCCAGGGCTATGCAGCGGGGCTTCTCACTCGTTAGTTCTGCGAAAAAGGCCCCTGGCTGCTGGAAGTCTGCGGTGACATGGCTATTGCGCGCATGATGGGCACTTCTGTTTGGAGCAGGTCTACTTCGGCCCGGATGCGGGTGGCAGTATCCGGCGTCTCAAGCAGGCGTTGGCGTTCGTGTGCGTCTACCTCTATTGCCGAGGCGAGCACGTAGGACAGCACGTCAGCCTCTTCCGGCAGGGTGAAATCGTCCAGCTTTTCGCCGGAGAGCGCCATTCGATACTGCGCATACTCGGTGAAGAGGCGGGAGGCTGTATCGAGCAGTGGGATCGCGACCTCAGCTTCTTCCTCCGGCCACGGTTCAACGGTGCCGAGGAGGTAAGGCCTGCTCGACCTGTCCAGAGAGGTGATCCTGACGCGCTCCACGCCCAGCGTGACCAGGTAGAAACGGCCGTCGGGTAGCTCCCGCGTGTGGGCCAGTTCCACTACGCAGCCTACACTGTGAGGTGTGGCCTCGCCACCTACCTCCACGCCCTCGCTGATGAGGGCCACGCAGAATCGGCCATCACCGGACCGCAAATCTCTCACCATCTGGCGGTAGCGCTCTTCAAAAATGTGCAAAGGGAGGGGCATGCGGGGAAAGACGACTGTGTTGAGGGGAAAGACGGGCATGACGCTCGAAACCGGCCTGCCTGCCATAGTTCTACCTCCTGTGCCTTAGCGACCAGTCGCGGCACCGCATTATATCACACAACCTGCACCCCTGACCCTTCCGGCAGCCTACCGGATGTGCAAAACTGCTGACCCACCCTATTGTACTTTGCCGCTCCCAACGCTATACTGAGGCCACTTCGGAAGTGTTGAGCTTCCGGAGGAACAAAGCCCCGGATGGTCCGCAAGGATTGTCTGGGGTTTTTGTTTGCCCTGAGCCTTCGGTGGACGATGGACGATGGACGGTGGACGATGGACGATGGACGATAGGAGACGGAAACGCAAAGACGCAAAGACGCAAAGGACGCGCCAAGATGATTATGGTTTGGGTCGGGAGTAGGGGCACGATGCATCGTGCCCCTACAACAGCGCAATCGTCCATCCTCCGCCAACGGCATATTACTTGCAAGCGCAGTAACGAACAGGCCATTCCGGCCCGTGCCCGGGGCTTCCTCTCACTACCAAGCTGATTTGCCGTTCGCGCCAACCTGGATTCTATGTGGAACCCGGTGGTGTCGCATACCTGGCACCTAAAGCCGTATGGAAAACATCGAGCTGCTAGTTGATCTCGCATTCGCTATGGGCGCGGCCCTGCTGGGAGGGTTCATCGCGCACCTGTTCAAGCAGCCCGCCATCCTGGGCTACCTGTTGGCGGGCGTGGTGATTGGTCCCTATACCCCCGGGCCCGTCACCAGCGTGGAGAGGGTGCAGACGCTGGCTAACCTCGGTGTGGCTTTGCTCATGTTCGCGCTGGGTACCGAGTTCTCCCTGGAGGCCCTGCAGCGGGTGAGGAGAGTGGCTGTGTGGGGTGGCCTGTGGCAGATCGCGCTGGCTATCGTGATGGGCACAGGGCTGGGGCTGCTGCTCGGCCTCCCCCTGACGCATTCCATCTTCCTGGGAGGCGTGATCTCGATTTCCAGTTCCATCTTGATGCTCAAGCTGCTGATACCGCGCGGGGAGGTAGAGTCGATTGCGGGTAGGGCGGCCCTGGGCACGAGCATCGTGCAGGACCTGGCGACGGTGGCCCTGATCATCATCCTCCCGGCGCTTTCGGGGGAGATCGGTCCGGGGCTGCTGGCCGACGCGGGACTGGCTATGCTGAGGGGCGGGGGGTTCCTGGCTGCCGCTTACCTGATCGGGACGCGCGTAGTGCCTCCCCTGCTGGCATGGGTGGCGCGGCTTGGCGTCAGGGAGCTTTTCCTGCTGACCGTCGTGGCAATCGCGGTGAGCATGGCCGTGCTGGGCCACCTGGTGGGAATTTCCTTTGCGCTCGGGGCCTTTATCGGCGGGCTTGTGGTGTCGGAGTCCGAGTTCAGCAGCGAGGTGCTGGACGAGATCATCCCCATCCGGGATATATTCTCGACCCTCTTCTTCGTGTCTATCGGTATGTTGATGGAGCCAGCCTTCCTTGCCACCCATGCCCTGCAAATAGCGCTGCTGGTAACTGCGATAATCGCTGGGAAGTTCGTAATCGCCGCTGCGCTAGTCAGGCTGCTGGGCTACGACAGTGAGAACGCGCTCCGCGTTGGGCTGTTGTTGGCGCAGATAGGTGAGTTCTCGTTCGTGCTGGCAGGCGTGGGTCTTGCCGGGGGCACGATTGACGAGGAACTTTACGGGCTGATATTGGCTGCTGCCCTGGTGACGCTGGTGCTGAACCCTATACTGGTCAACAGCTCCGACCGCTTCATCGAGCCGGTGGGACGGTTCGTCGACAGGCTAGTCCGTTTGCTGCCGGGCGGTTCCCGCGGAGTGCCGGCTCCTGTGATAGAGGAGGAGCGCGGGCTGTTGGCCGAGGAGGCCCAGCTGGAGGGACTTCACAGGCATGTAGTCCTCTGCGGGTTCGGCAGGGTGGGGCGAGAAGTGGCTCGGGTGCTAGCGGACCGGCCATTCCCGTTTGTGGTAATTGAGTACAACCCACGGCGGGTGGAAGAGGCCCGCGAGTTGGGTTACCCAGCAATACAGGGTGATGCCACAGACCCGCCCACTCTGGAGCGCGCCGGCATCACCGCAGCCTACATACTCGTCGTGGCGGTGCCCGACCTGGTGAGCGCGGAGCAGATCGTACGCCAGGGGAGGGCTGCGAGCAAGAGACTGTACATCATCGCGCGCAGCGTGGACACCCGTGCCATACCTCACCTGAAGCGGGCGGGTGCCGACCAGGTGTTGCAGCCGGAGTTCGAGACAGGGCTTGAGATAATCAGGCAGGTTTGGCGCAAGTATGGGGTCTCTTCAATTGAGACGCAGAGCATGGTGGGCGGCCAGCGCAGGCGGCACTACAGTGGAGAAATCACCGAGCACGATTACACCGACGACCCCTTCTGGTCGTGATAATTACCCGAACTCGAAATCAGGAGGTCCATTCACCTCTCCTCCGCGACGCGCATTCGCCATTCCGCTGAATTACTGTCTGGCACGTCTCTTGCGTGTTTTCCAGTTGCTGGGCGCGAACGTAGCGGCAATCAACCATTTTCAGCGTGATTGCCGGTATCGAAATCCAGTGACTCAGGAGGCAAGACGAGATGAACGCAACAGGTTCGGGCAGGGCGCGGAACATTCCGCACATGCTACTCTATCTGATAATGGTTGTTACCCTGGCGCTGAACGCATTGCCGTCAAACTCGGCTGTGGCGTACACCGGGGCAACGGGAACTACCGTAGCATCGGCTTCCTACGCCAAACCATACTCGGATTACACAGCGAAGAACTCCGACCGTTCCGCGAAGTCTGAGGCCCGTTCGCAACGCGACGAACAGGGTGACAGGGGCGGCAAACTTTCAGACCGCGCCAAGGCGGGCGAGCACCAGAACAGTCCTGATAACAACAACATCGTAATCGTCCAGAACACCACGGACGGCAAGTATATGGGGCAGGGCCGGGCCGCCCTGGAGCTCATTGATGGCCCCGACGTGACACCGGGCAATCTGGCATACGCCGAAAGTTCCTGCGTCAATTGCGACACGGTGGCAGTGGCCTTGCAGTTGGTCCTCTACAAGCGCGGAGCTACCAATGTGGCACCTGAAAACCTGGCAATAGCGTTGAACAACCAGTGCACCGGCTGCGTGACCGTCGCAAGGGCGGTCCAGTATGTTATACCCGTGGACGATCCAGCGCGTGCAGGCAGGGAGGTTTGGAAGAAGATAAATAGCCTGAACGGCAGACTCGAGGCTCTTCAGTCAAAGAAGATGACGGTCGAGGAAGCCACCAGGAAGGCGGATGGCATCATCGCTGAGTTCAAGAAGCTGGCAGAGCAGGTGCGGAAAGAAGCGGGCGACGACTAAAACCGTTGTGTGACGCCTTGCGCAAATTAGAACCTCTGTACGGGGCCGCTATACAAGCGGCCCTGTCCGCTATATTCCGCCTCCTTCAATCGGGCTGAGTCCTCCAGGTCCGATGCTTGCCCGAACGGGTCCCAGCATGCATAATTGGCGGAACTAACAGCGGAACTAACATAAGTAGACATCTCTGAAGAGGTCCATTTGACAAGTACGAGCAGTGCGTCTGAGTCCAACCTTATGACACGCCTTGAGCCTCTGGCCGGCCCTGCCCTGAGCTTTGGCGCGCTCCTGGTTTACTCCCGCACCCTGTCACCTTCAGTGGGCGGCACCGTAGACAGCCCGGAGTTCCAGCACGCCGCCTACGCGCTCTCCGTAGCTCACCCGACCGGCTATCCGCTGTATTTGCTCGTTGGCCGCGCCTGGATTACGCTCTTCCCCTTCGGCGACCCCGCGTACCGCATGAACTTCCTTTCGGCAGTGTTCGCGGCCCTGGCGGTGTGGGTGCTGTACGCCCTCGTGCGGCAGATTACCGGTAGCATGGCCGCCGGGGCATGCTCGGCGGCGCTTTATGCCGTACTGCCGATCCCCTGGTCGCAGGCGAGCGTGGCGGAGGTGAACAGCCTCCACACCCTGCTGGTGGGACTCTCCTTTCTCGTGGTAATCCTCTGGACGAGGGGACGCATCTCGCTACCCATCGTCGCGCTCGTGCTTGGCTGCGCTATCTCCCATCACCGCACGGCCTTGCTTTACGTGCCTGTCCTGGTGCTCTACGCGTTTTTTGCACGCAAGCAGCGAGGCCCAACACCCATCAGGCGGACCGAGATACCGCTGTCGGTGCTGCTCCTGCTCTTGCCACTGGCGACCTATGCCTACCTGCCGCTACGGGCCTACACGACGCCGTGGTACACCAATACGTGGGCGGGGTTCCTGAAGCACGTAGCTGGTGAGTCGGCCCTCTCAATGATCGACCTGGGATTTGGCAGGGCTTTATTTGGCCGCGTGAGACAATTGCTGGCCGACCAGATATTCAATGGACCACAGGGAGGGGTGTACTTCAGCATGGGCTTGCTCGGGCTTGCGGTGCTCGCTTTTGAGTTCGTTCGCAGGTGGCGCGGTACCAGAAAGCAGGCCGGCGAGAAGCCTTCCATAGTAGCGTTCAATCAGATACAGATGGGATCGGCCACCGTGCCTGTGCTGTGCTTCGCGCTGGGTATAGGGTTCGCCTCCATTTACCAGATATTTGACATAGTTGACTACCTGGGGGTGCCGGTCTTCATGTGGGGTGTCATAACGGGGTGCGCTTTCGCCGCGATGTCACAACTGGGGGCAGCAACCATACCGAGGTTGCGAAGCAATACTCCAAATGCGGCAACCCGCAGGATGGCACAGGGGCTGGTAATCGCGTTCGCCGCGCTGCTGGCCCTGTTTACGGCCACCCAGAGCCTTGCCGGTAAGGGCGTGCAAGTTGACTACAGCAAGCTGGACCGCCAGGGCTACTGGCAGACCGTCAAACAGGAGCTGGCAGACGCACCCGCGGGCAGCATACTGATTGGAGACTGGTACGAGCTGAACGAGGCCCTGTACTTCCAGCAGGTGGAGGGTTGGCGGCCCGATTTCGTAGGCGCTCCCCTGGACAGCGCATATCGGGACGATGGAGCCATACTGGACAGGTGGCTCGCCGAGGGAAGGCAGGTCTTCCTACTGGGGCACTACGAGCCGGTGTTGAGCCGCTTCGAGGCGCAAGTGCGCGGCCCGGTCACTTTTGGGTCCGAGGTGCGCGGCCCTTTATGGCAGGTTCTGGGGCGCAGGCAGCAGGTGGAGACGCCAACAATGGCGCATGAGGTCAACCGTCGCTTTGGGAGCAACATGCTGCTCGTTGGCTATACGCTGTCGCCGGAAAAGGAAATGCACCCAGGCGACGTGCTGAACCTGACCCTCTTCTGGCAGGCGACGGAGCGCGTCTACGAACGCTACACGGTCTTCACCCACGTCATCGACGCACGCGGCGACAAGGTAGGGCAAAAGGACGATGAGCCGCAACGTGGCTACAGGCCCACTGTGCTCTGGCAGCCGGGTGAGACGATTGTGGATACGGTCGAGATACCGATAAGCAGCACGGCGACCCCTGGCACGTACAGGATTGTCACCGGCATGTACAACTCTGTGACGCAGCAGCGTGTAGGGGCTTTCTCTGCCGATGGCACGGCACTGGGTGACTACGTGACCCTCGTGGAGATTGTGGTTCCGTCACAATAGCTGCCTTTCTCTTCGTATGCCAGTAAATTATTTACGCCATCTTGCTGACCAAGTTGACAATGGATCTGTGTTCTCATGTGGATCACAGGACGCCCTACTCTCGGACGCGCTCCTTCATCTGCCGGATATTCCCCAGGTGATACGCAGCATGAGCAGCCAGGGCTAATCCACCTGTCAGGTATCGGGGGTCAAGCTCCGTTTGGTTGCGTAGCCCGGTGCACAGTATCTCAAACTCTTTCTGCAGCTCGCTGCGCAGGCGATCCCATTCGGCGGCATTCGCCTGTTTCAGGTCCCAACTTTCGCTCCACTTTCCGAACTCCCCTCCGCTCATCGCCCGGTTCATGTTCGCTAGGCTCCAGTGCAGGTGCTCAGTATGGGAGGCAATTGTGGTACCGGGGTTAGCAGTGCCGTCGACCGACCTTGATGCTTCTTCTGCTGTTACATCGCGCAGAAGCCCTAGAATACCCGCGTCAGGCTCGTTGTCGATGAACCATGTGCTGTTATGGTTGGGCGGGCCCGGATAGGCCTCCGTCAGCAAGGTGATAATGGACCCTGTGATCATACTCACGGGTATATCTATCATCTGCGTCGCCTCCCGTAATCGTATATATGGCGCTTGCACTACTATCTCCTGGCCGCTGGAGCGCAAGTATGGAACAAAGGAGCTATTAATGCAAGTGTTGCAGGTGATGCAAGGACGGGCCCTACTTCCGTCCAGCTACTGAGATAACCAGAGCGCAGGCAGTTAAGATCGTGGCTAACACCTTCTTTCCTGGCTGCCAGACGCAGTCACCCGCGAGGAAGTAGCATGGGCGCAAGGTAACTCTCGGCGACCAGTAGCAGAAGAAAACCCGGTATTCCACCGGGTTTTCTTCTATGTTTCTTCTGCAGGGGCCTGTGGGTGGTCAGGTCCGGCGTGACCCCAAAGTGAGATAGGGAGTAATGTAGCGAGAGACCCAAGCCCTGTGGTGGCACAGATGGCAAAGGAACGTGAGCAGCGTACGGCGCTACGGCGTCCAGCCCGGCGTCCCGCAGGTGGCCAGATCGCCCGATTGCAGCCCATCCTTCAGTGCCATCTGTCGTTGCTCGGATGAGCCATGAGTCCACGACTCCGGTGAGACGTAGCCCTGGGACTCCTGCTGAATACGGTCATCGCCTACAGCGGCCGCGGCGTCCAGGCTCTGGGCGATCTCCGCGTCCGTCACCTCCGTCAGGTAGCCGGTGTCGGTGGCGTGGTACACCCAGACGCCCGCGAGGCAGTCAGCCTGAAGCTCAGTCAGCACGGCACCGCTTGTCGGCCCGGTATCACGCGCACCGGCAGACGCATCCAGCGCGCCGGTGAGATTTTGGACATGGTGACCGTACTCGTGCGCCACCACGTACGCTTCGGCGAACGAGCCGCCCTGAGCGCCAAAGCGCGTGCTTAGCTCCTGGAAGAAGCTCAGATCAATGTACACTTTCTGGTCGTCCGGGCAGTAGAACGGCCCCACCGCGGCGTTAGCGTACCCGCAGGCGGCCTCGGTTGAATCGGTGAAAAGCACGAGCCTGGCGGGGGTATAGCGGGTGCCACGGCGAGCAAATTCATCGGTCCAGAAGGACTGGATGCTATTGACGAAGCCCACAATGCGGCAGTCCGCACGGGCATTGGCATCAGCACCTGTCCGGCACTGCTCCTCCAGGCCACCGGTTGAGCCGGGGCTCTGCGTCGCTACCGACGCTGGCGGCACTGCTGGGCTTCCTAACTTGGACGGGTCGACGCCCAGCAGCAGCGCCACAACCAGGACCACCAGACCGATCCCGCCGCCACCAACGGCCACGGCAGCGCCGCCCCTCCGGCCACGCCGGTCCTCGACCTGGGATGGGTCCAGACGCGATTGATCGTTAAATGACATTAGTATGTCCTCCCCCCTCACGATGAATTTGACTGTGCGCAGTTGACTGCCTGGATGGTGTAGCCGGACTTCAGTTACTGATAGAGAGAATCTGTGTTCGGCGTCCACGCCCCGCGATCCACTCGCGCCGCCAGGAGCATCGGGCTTATTTGGGCAAGCTTTGAGGAGCTCTACCTCTCGCTACACGGCACGACGTTCAACTTGCCCTCCGCATGGGTGCAATAGTTATGCCAGCCGCAGAATATCGCAGGGTAACTCTCAGCGACCCGTAGTATAAGAAGACCCGGTGACAAAATGGTAACAAAAACGAGAATGGAGGCTGTTGCAGCCTCCATTCTCGTGTGTATATTTAGAACAAATCTACTTGTGTGCCGAAGGGGAGATTTGAACTCCCACGCCCCTACGGGCACTACGCCCTGAACGTAGCGCGTCTGCCGGTTCCGCCACTTCGGCGTGACACGAAATTATAGCAGACGCGGGCGTCAGGTGTCAAGGAATCCGCTGGGCTCCTCGGGCGAGACATGGGCGCGTTCGCTTTGACAGCACATACACACATCTGGTATAATCAATAGCCTTCGGGGTGTAGCGCAGCCCGGCAGCGCGCATCGTTCGGGACGATGAGGCCACAGGTTCAAATCCTGTCACCCCGACTAAGTAAGGGGCTGGATATTCGTGTCCAGCCCCTTTGTCGTGCCTATTGCGCGTCGCCCTTCTTGGGGCTTACCGGGTTCTTGTGCGCTGCATTCGCGGTCTTGCCCTTGCCGTTGCCGCTTACGGGAGCCAGGTCCCCAGGGTCGTCCAGTAGCTCGGCGTGGATGCGTGCCGCCTCCGAGGAGTCCTCTGCCACCCAGCACCGGTCGTTGTAGCAGGCTAGGATGTGGTTGCGGGCGTCTTCCACCGAGTCGGTCACGACCAGCAGGTTGAGGTCTTCCGCGGAGATCTTCTTCTCGACCAGCATGGTGGTCTTGATCCAGTCCATCAGACCGCCCCAGTAGTGGCTGCCGAACAGGATGATGGGGAAGTTGCTCACCTTGCCCGTCTGGATCAGGGTCAGCGCCTCGAATAGCTCGTCCATTGTCCCGAAGCCGCCGGGGAAGATGACGAACGCCTCCGAGTACTTCATGAACATCGTCTTGCGCACGAAGAAATAGCGGAAGTTGATCGAGATATCCACGTAGGCGTTGGTGCCCTGCTCGAACGGAAGCTCGATGTTGCAGCCAATGGAGATGCCGTTGGCCTCCTTGGCCCCACGGTTCGCCGCCTCCATCGCGCCGGGACCACCGCCCGTGATGATGGCAAAGCCTTCCTCGGCCAGCGTGCGGCCCAACTCGACGGCCTTCCAGTACATCGGGTCGTCCTCGGAGGTGCGCGCCGAGCCGAACATCGTGACCGCCGCGCCCAC
>JAXDKH010000118.1:0-6472 GCA_034667185.1 Chloroflexia bacterium
CGGTAGGCGTGTCCCTTCTCGACTAACTCGTGCGCATGCTTGATATATAGCTCGCGCCGTTCCGTCTGCACGTATGGCCCGTAATCCCCTCCAATTCCAGGCCCTTCATCGGGCATGAGGTCGAGCCAGCGCAGGCTATCGATAATTTCGCCTACCGAGGTCGGGTTGTAACGCGTCTGGTCGGTGTCTTCGATGCGCAGTATGAAGCTGCCCCCGTGCCTGTGAGCAAATGCGCGGTCAAACAACGACATATATGCCGTGCCCACGTGTGGGTCGCCCGTAGGCGACGGCGCAATACGCAGGCGTACTTTCTCTGACATGCTGGTGGTCTCCCTCCCTTTTCAGTCGGTCCCGCACTCTGCGCAGACCAGGCTAACTATAACTGTAAATGACAACGGCCTCGTATGCAAGTGGCACAAAAAAGTAGAGGAGGCATATGCCTCCTCTACTCCCCTCGTCGTACTTTGTCAGTACTCGCCGGTGCTTTGCCTTATCCCAGTTACTGGCTGGGTCTAGCAGGTGTCTGGCAGTTCGGGAAGAACGTGTTCGCCACGATCTTCGCTGCTTGACCCCTGGTGACGTTCAGAGCCGGCCTGAAGTACGGGCGGTTGTTAGGTGCGACGCACGGTCCGCTCCTCGGATCGGACGTGCCGCACTTGTAGCCTCCCATGACACCCATTTGCGAGAGCCCTTCGATGTAGGGGTAGAACGAACTGGGGCTAGTGCTGGGCGGTACGTCCTGGTAGGTCTGGCCCGATGGCGTGCCAGTTATCCCTGCAGCGTTGTACACGATCTTGGCTATCTGGCCTCTCGAGGCGGAGTTGTTCACTCGGAAGTACGGGCGGTCTTGATCGTCGCACTCCTCGTCTTCGCCGGTCTGAGGGTTGACACCACCGCACGCGTACCCACCCATCACGCCGTCGTTGGACAGTTGCTGGATGTAGAGCCAGAATACCTGGTCGGGCGGAACGTCGGCATAGATCTGAGGACCAGGGTCTCCAGAGTAGCCGGCGGACTGGGCCACGATCTTGGCTATCTGCCCGCGTGTGATGTTGTTGTCGGGCCTGTAGTAAGCGTCGCCGGTCGCTCCGCAAGGTTCGGCCTGTCCACTCACCGGGTTCACGTCACCGCACGGATAACCGCCGATGATGTTGCGGCAAGCCAGACACCTTACGTACGAGTAGAACGAGGTTTCGGCGTTGCTGGGCGGCACGTCCTGGAACTGGATCGGGCACGCCGTGGTTGTAGCTGTGGCTGTGGGCTGTGTAGATGTGGCCGTGGCCGTGTTCACGGGCGTCGGCGTGAAGGTAGGCGCATCGCACCCGCTGATCGAGTACGTGATCTTCTCAGTACTGGTGATCACGCCACCCTCGAAGCAGTGGATCGTCGTGTAGTTGTCCAGGTAGCCTCTCTGGATACCCGAGTTAGTGGCAGCTCCATCTTGATCGTCGTGTCCGATGATCACCTGGATATCGTTAGAGCCTTCCGTTAGGACTGCCTCGAACTCCGTTGTGCCGGCCAGGTTGAAGTAACCGGCCTTCCAGCGGATCACGAACTGCCTGTTGGGGGCGGTGCCGGTAGTGGCAGTGTAGATACCGCAGTCCACGCACGTGTCGGTTGGGCCTGAGCAGTCGTTGGTGCACAGGTCGCCCGCGTTGACATGAACGGCGTAGGTCTCACCCCTGGTGGGTATGCAGCTGAAGCTACCCACGCTCGCCGCGCCGAACAGCAGGTGGCCGTTGGTGGTGGCGAACGCCCTGGTGAAGTAGCGGTCGAACACAGGTACCGCGAACGGCAAGTCGATCGCCGCCACGCTGTCGTCTGCGTGTATGCCCGTATCGCCGGTTGCCGGTAGCAGCGAGTTACCCGTACTGGTCATCACCGTGGTGTTACAACTCACAGGTACCACCGTCTCGGTAGGCGTAGCCGTAGGAGGTGTGCCGACGATGATGGGCGTATTGGTAGGAGTAGGCTGGACGAACGGGGCGGCGGGCAGCGGCCATGCATAGAGGCCACGGTTGCGCGTCCACACGGCCAACGTCGTGAAGCCACGGTCGATAGTCAGGTCGCCTACCCATACGTTGGGTATGCCGTTGGTGAAGCGGGTCCACACGGGGGTAGCCGCGTCGATGTCGTTGGTGAAGAACAGGCCCGAGTCGTTACCCACGAACACCTGCTGGCGATAGTGGGGATTGGCGATAATCGCGGTGGCAGGCAGATCGGGCAGGTTGCCGGTCTTGTCTGCCCACGTGAAGCTGGCGCAAGGCGTCGGGCTGTTGCTGCACGTCACCTGGAACACGTGGCCAGGAGTGGCCGGCGTGGCTACCGTGAAGCCACCCACCGCGGCGTAACCCACGAGCGGGTTGACCGGGTCAGTAGTCACGTCCAGGATAGGGCGGTTGGGCAGGACTGTGTTGCCGCCTGTCACGTTCACCCAGGTTGCGCTGCCGGGCACCGTGCCCAGGTTGAAGCCGTACTGCACGTTGCCGTCGCTGGTGCCCACAATAGCCGTGGTCGACATGCTTACGGCGTAGCTAAGCTGAGTAATATTGGGCGTACTGGCCCAGCCGGTCGCGGGCACGCTCTTGGTGAGCGGCGGGCTGTTCATGTACCAGCTAGTGCTGTTCTGGGCACCGTTCTGGGTTTCCCAGACGCGATACGTGCCCAGGATTATGTGCGTACAACCAGTATCCGGGCAATCGTACTCATAGAGATCGAAAGGCGTCGCAAAGGCGCGTCCGTCGTTGGCCCAGCAATTCGAGGTCGAGAAGCCGCAGACGTTCTGGTACACACCGTACGGTCCCGACGTGGAGCGCCAGAACTGGCTGGAGTTGTTCTCCTGGTACCAAATCTGGTTGTTCACCGGCTCGATAGCGGCGAAGAAGCCGTCACCACCGATGCGCAAGTCCCACTGTTCGGGGCCGAGGCTGGCCTGCCCTCCTTCCCAGATGTTGACGAAGGAGCCGTTGTCCTGGGTACCTCCGTTGGCGCCGGGCTGGTTGCCGTTCGCGAAGTTGCCGGTGGTCTGGCCGTTGTAGAACTCCAGGGTGTTCATCGTCTGGTTCAACGAGATGATGGGCAGCCTGGGGAGCGCCGCGGTCACGCTGTAGGCGCGGGTGGAATACCAGATACCACCGTCGTTGGCGAACATGATCTGGTCGTTCTGGCCGGGGAAGTACTTGGCGTCGTGCTGGTCCGGGTGTATGTAGTCGCCACCGGAGTATACGCAGCTAACGTCTCGCCAGTTCTGCCCACTGTTCGACGAGCGGAAGAGGTCCGTTTCACCGTAGAACAGGTAGTTCGGGTTGGTAGGATCGACCTCCAGGTACTGGTCGTAGTAAGCTTGTCCAGCGAGACCGGCACCGCCTACGCAGTCCACGAACTTGGTGGGTGTAGCCACCAACGTCCACGACACACCGCTATCGCTGGTGCGGTATATGCCGATAAGGGTATTGTTGACGATGGAAGCCTGGGCGGCATAGAGGACGTTGGGCGAGCTAGGAGCCATAGCCACGTCGATGCGGCCACCCTTGGCGTTGTCGCCGGTGCCGTTGCCCTGGCCTGTAGGCCACCCATTGGTGTCCTTCGTAATGAGGGTCCAGGGTGACGGACAGCCGCTGGTGGGCATAGTAGCCGTATAGATACCGTTGGCACCGTTGCCGCCCGATACCGCGTTGTTAACGTGCGCGCCGACCGCGTAGTAGATCGTGGTGGTAGCGCCTTCGTCGCGCAGGACGATCTCAGTGTTGTCCTGGCGCTGGTTGCCGGCGGTAGCGGTGTAGGGGTTGGTGTAGCAGGGGCCAGTCCAGTTGTCGCCCATGTCGTAGGACATCCAGAACCCGGTCTTGGTGCCCGCGATAAGTGCGTTGCTGTTGTTCGGGTCCACCTCAAGCGCGGACACAGACTGGTACTGGCTCGAACCGCCAATAGGCAGACCGTTGTTGCGGAACGGCACGAAAACGTCCTCGCCGAGCACCGTCCAGTTTGCGCCTGCGTCCGTGCTCCTCAAGATACCCTGCGAACCACGAGCTGCGCTGACCGAGCGGAAGTCGCCGGTTGCAGCGTAAATAGTGTTATGGTTGTTAGGGTCGATGATTACTTCATCGATGGTCAGGGTGCTAACCGTCGCGTCGTCGGTGGTCGGGGTCCAGACCGTACCGCTGCTGCAGCAGTTGGTGGTCTTCCAAACGCCGCCGTTGGACACGCCGAGATACACGGTAGTAGTTACCACCGGGTCGATGGCTATGTAGTTGACGCGACCGCTGACCAGGCCATAGTTGAAGCACAGGAAGCAGCCGTCCGATTGCGCGGGCGATGCCCCAAGGCTGGTCATGGCGTTAGGGTCGAGCGCGAAAGGCGCTTTGCTCTTGGACCGGTCGTATACGACCTTGCCCGCGGGGATGCCAACCGGCATCTTCGCTATTTGCTTGTCGGCTTCCAATAGCCACTTGGAGTCGAGCTTCTGGCCGGGGAGGCCCCAGCGCAGGAAATCCGACGCCTCTCTTTTTGCGAGTGCGTCTGCCTCATTGCCGGAACCACCCGGAACGGCTACGTTGCGCACGTCCGTCCCTGCAACACTACCTGTTGCAGTGCCCGTCGCGTTCTTGCTCTGCGAATCCTGCATGCGGATTACCAGGGCTGTGGTAATAACGCCTAATAGCAGGGCCAGCGCAAGTAGTACGCGCCGAATCGGGAACCGATTATTCCCGTTTGACATAGCTTCCTATCTCCTTTCCTCGCTGGAAAACACTTCCCTTAAATGACAATAGAGCGCCCAAAAGGATGTTTAGAGACGCACCACCACCTTTCGTAGAGATTCTATTCTATTCGCCTACGCCCTGGGGGTTGGTCGGAAGCTGCGTAGGTGTCTACATGTCAGAAGACAACGTGCTTAGTATAGCACAATCTGTCAAGTATTAGATACGCTAGTACACCCCAGTTAGCGGCAGCAATTTACGCCTGTAAAAGCAGTGTGCAGGGTGTCCTTTTGCGCTTCTCCTATCTGCGCATGGGCAGTCAATGACCTCCGAGGTGACCGCTCGATGCCACCAGCAACCAGGGATAGGGCAGGAGGCGAGCACGCTCGCCTCCTGTTCCCATGAACTCCCTACCTTTCTACTCAGACGGGGTCGTCTGGCAGTTGGGGAAGAAGGTGTTGGACACTACCTTCGCAGCCTGCCCCCTGGAGAGGGGAGCATTGGGCAGGAAGTAGGGCCTGTTACCAGCATGGCAAGGGCCCGCCGGTGCCGTGCCGCACGGGTAGCCGCTCATCACGCCGCGGGCCGACAGCCTCTCGATGAAGACCCAGAAGGTCGAACCATCGCCTGTGGGAGGCACATCCTCGTAGGTCTGCTGGCCCGTCGGCACCTCCTCATTGAAGCCCGCGGCTTCAGACACCATCTTGGAGGCCTGGCCCCTCGTGACATTGTTTACCGGCCTGAAGTAAGGCCTGTGCTCTGTGTCACAGGGTTCGTCGTCTCCAGTCTGGGAGTTCACGCCGCCGCACTCGTAGCCATCTACCACAGCGTGCGCGAACAGCCTCTCGATGTAGATCCAGTAGCTGCTCACGTTCGTGGAGTAAGGCACGTCGGCGAAGGTATGCCGCACGGGTATGTCATCGTTGAAGCCCGCCGCATTCGACACGATCTTGGCAAGCTGTTGCCTGGTGACATTGAGGCTGGGCTTGAACGTGCCGTCGGGGAAGCCTGAGATGACGCCCTTGCAAACCAGGCAGCGCACGTACGGGTAGAAGGTCGAGCCGGGTGGCACGTCGGGGAAGTCGCGCACATCGCAGGTTACAGGTGTGGGTGTCGGTGTACCCTCCTCGCAGGGGTCGCTGTACTGCTCGGCCAGCGTGGTATCGCTGCTCCACTCGTTGAGGTTATTCTGGCTGACGCCCACCGCCAGCACGTTATCGGGGGCCGCGCCGTCCACCGCCAGCAGGTAGTCGCGGTTTGTGTACTCAATTTGAGGGTTAGAGACGTCGTGCCACGCCAGTCCGTCCCAGTGCAGGGTCAGCGGCGAAAGTTGGGTGCCTTCGGGTGACTCTGGGGCCCCTTGCCCACCTCCACCGTAGACGCCCACGGCCCATATGTCGTTGGCCGCAAACCCCTTCAGTCCGTACAACTGGTTGTTCCCTGCCTTGTTGGGCGCAGCGACCTCGCTCCAGGCCTCGCCGTCCCAGTGCATCACCAGGGTGCGTTCTTCGTAGTTGGTCTCGATGCCCCGCATCTGGGTGCCCACGGCCCACACATCGTCGCTCGCCAGGGCGTAGACGTCGTTGAGGTAGCTAAACTGGTTAGTGCCCGTGTAGTCAGCGTTAGTGAAGGGATTCTCCACCAGGTGCCAGCTCGTGCCATCGTAATGCATGGTGAGTGGCCTGTCGTCGTAGTCCGGCGATGCGTAGTAGGTGCCCACCGCCCATACTTCGTCCGTGCCGGGCACCGCCGACACACCGTACAGGTAGTTATAG
>JAXDKH010000119.1:0-8511 GCA_034667185.1 Chloroflexia bacterium
CTATTCCCCCTGTCATCCTGTGCGTAGCGAAGGATCAGGTGGCATGCTAGAGTCTACAACGTTGGGGATGATAGTGGCAAGAGGAACATTGGTACTGCAATACCAGGAGTCAAGAACGGGCCACTGATCCTTCGCTACGCTCAGGATGACAGGGGGAATAGGGGCCCTGTAATAGAAACCCACATGGCATCCGCGAACCATATTCCACCCACCGCATCACGTTTCACGTTTCACGTTTCAGAGCTACTTCCCCAGCAGCCATTTCTCCATCAAGGCGCGGTCTACAGGGCCGACGTGGGTGTCGCGGATGATGCCGTCTTTGTCGATGAAGAAAGTGGTGGGGATGGGGAGCACGTGGAACTGGTTGGTGATGTGATTGCCGTCGTCGGGCAGGAGAGGGAAGCGCATGTCGAACTCTTGCGAAAACGCCTTCACGGTTTCTAGCGTGCTGCTCGTCGCAACGCCCAGGATTTCGTAGTTGGCATCAGCGTGCGTCTCCTTGTACATCTTGACGATCTCGGGTATCTCAGATCGGCAGGGGGCGCACCACGTAGCCCAGAAGTTGATCATGATCGGCTTGCCGCGCAAGGCACTCAGTTTGACCTCTTCGCCCGCGAGGTTGCGCAACGTGAAGTCGGGCGCTTCCGAGTTGAGCGTGGGGGCGGGGCCTATGCCGGGCGACTTGAGGTACTCTATCCGCCCGTTTACGGCCAGCCTGGTCTGCCAGTCGTTCTTGCGGGTCAGGGCGTCCTGCTCGTTGTTCGTCCCAGCCACTATGAACGTGCCGATGTACTTGTTGATGAGATAAGCATCCGCGACTGGCACGCGCAGGTCGTTCAGGGTGAGATTGTAACGGGCGAGTGTGGCCTGCATATCCGCTTCGGTCACGCCAAGCCTGTCGATTACCCCCTTGAGGGCCGCGTCTACCTCCGCCTGCGAGACGGTTACGCCGTTGCGCTTGGCGTCCTGCGTTTGCAGCTTGCGATCGATCAGTGTCTCCAGCACCTGGCCGGGGCTTTGCGTCTGCTCGTTGCTCTTAGCAAGCTCGAACGTGGCGCGCGCCAAGTCGATCTCTCGCGCCACTTCGCTGTTATATATGTACTCGCCATTCACTCGCGCCACGGCATCGGACGGCACGTTGAGGCTGGGGTTCGACAGGAACATCCACAGTCCGAGGACCGCCAATCCCACGACCGCGGCTATCAGGATAGTGATATTGCGGCGGCGAGCCTGGGCCTTGGCGGCGGCACGGGCGGGTGACAGTGCCGGGGGTTCTAGGGGGCGTGCTATCTGACCGGAGTCGTAGGCCCTACCGCTGGTTTTGATTTCTACTTCGAAGCCGAGGTCCGGGTCGGTGCGCTGCGTAGGGTTGGTAGTGCTCATGCTAGACGGTGAACCAGTTCGTGGCGGGGGCGAGGAGCGTTACCGCGTTGAAGAAGACAAGCAGGCCCATCACAACCAGCAAGACGCCACTCACCAGGGAGACGATGTTCACCTGGTCGATAACGGTCCAGTTACCCGCTTTGAGCGTGTAGCTGCGGCGGGTCAGGCGCTTCAACACGCCCGAAATCTGGCCCATCGCTAGCGCGGTGATGAGAAATGGGATGCCGAGGCCGATGGAATAAGCGATGAAAGGCACAAAGGCATCTTGCGTGTTGCCGTTGAGGGCGAGCGTGAAAATCAAGCCCAGCGTGGGGCCAATGCAGGGCGTCCAGCCAACACCGAATCCCAGGCCGATAAGGAACGAGCGCACGTAGCCGAGGTTCTGTGCGGGCCGCACGTCCAGGCGGCGGGTATAATCGAGGAACTGTATGCGGATGAGGCCGATCATGTGCAGCCCAAAAATGAACAGCATACCCCCGGCTATGTACTGGAGGATCCGCTTATTTTCGTACAATAACGTGCTCAGCGCCCCCGCAAGATTGCCTATCATCGCAAACACGATCGTGAAGCCAAGCACGAAGAGCACCGCGTTCGCCAGCACGATCCAGCGTGCGGTGGCCTGAGTCATAGTAGCCTGTACGCCCCCGGTGGTGGTGGATACACCCCGTGCCACCGGCAAGGCCGACCCACCCAGGTAGCCTATATAGGCGGGCACCAGCGGCAATACGCAAGGCGACAAGAACGAAAGCAGTCCGGCGAAAAAAGCTACCCACAAAGCAGGTGATTGCATACGGTTTCCTCTGTTAATTGGTCCTCAACTGAAACGTGATGCGGCCTGTGAGATTTGTTCCTATACCAGTCCCGACGGTGCATATTGTACCATCACGTTTCACGTTTCAGAACTCTTTCACGCTTCAGCGCCACGCAGCGCCGACATCTTGTAAATCTGCAACTGCGCCTCCGACTCGGCTATGGCGCGGTCCATTCGGGGGAAGGCGAACCAGACCGCCCCGGCGGCGGCCAGGAACCCGGTGATGATGCGCAGCCACCAGTTTAGGGAGAAGGGCTGCGAGCCTATGGTGAACATGCCGAAGTTGGCATCGACGGTCATGTCGAGCATCGTATCGCGCAGGCCGAGCATGTGGGTCAGGCCGTCCGCCGCCATAGGCAGGAGCATCGGCACGAACAGCCACCAGGGCAGCGGCTTGCGCAGCCACCGCAACCAGGATACGTTCCTGTCGCGCCCCAGGCCGTACAGGACGCCGAATACTATGAACCCGGCGTAGATGGCGGTGTTGCGGTAGCAGAAAGCCACCTGGTAGCCAAGTACGGTGCCCGCACGCTCCGGTAGCTGGTGGCAGGTGAGCGCGTAGGCGGTGTAGATCGGGTTGGCTACGTCCCACCAGCCGAGGGCGGCGAACACGGGGGCCAGCCAGGGCAGCGCCACGAACACCGAGACGATGATGAGCGCCACCTTCAGCCAGTGCTTGCCCATCCACTGGGCTGCCCGGTCCAGCACCGACTCCCTGTAGGCAGGGACCACGCTCCGCCCGTGCAGCCTGTCGCGCCTGGCTACTTCCAGGTACGCCCGCAGCTCCGGCTCCGTGATCGGGGCTACCAGCCTGCCGTTCCGCCCGTCCTCCACCACAATCACAGGAATCTGCTCGTACATCTGCTCGTACAGCGACATGTCGTCCAGGATGTTGGCCTGCTCGACCTCTAGCTTGTACTGGGGCGTCAGCTTATCGAGGAGGTCTAAAGCATCCTCGCACAAATGGCACCCCGGCTTGGTGTATATGGTTACGCGCATATAGAGGGACCGGCTTCCAGTAGGCGTGGCGTTGCGGTGCGTGGCGGCACCCAGCCTGGAACTCAGGGAACAGAGACTAGCACTAAGATTATACGAAGGGGAGCAGAGAGGGTCAAGGGGACGATGGACGATGGTAGGAGTGGCTAGTGGCTAGTGGCTAGTGGTTAGTGGTTAGTGGTTAGTGGTTAGTGGTTAGTAGCGCCCAACCTATATTCATCTTGGCGGGTTCTTGGCGTCCTTGGCGTCTTGGCGTTTCCGTCTCTTCTTCTATCGTCTATCGTCTATGGTCCATCGTCCCCAAAGTGGCACCGCAGCCGCCTCTGTGATACACTGTCACCACGGCCCGCTCTATCGCGGGTTACGGCGCCGTAACCCTATAACTGATGGAGGATTTTCTATGGTTTTGCAGTCTGAAGCACCCGGCAAGCTCTCCGGCGATGAGGCGGTTGAAGCTGCCGAATACACGCCCGATATAAAAGGTCCTCTCCCCGGACCCAAGGCGCAAGCAATATTCGACCGTGACTGCGCGGTTATCTCCCCCTCATACACTCGCTCTTATCCGTTTGTCATGGCCCGCGGTAAAGACTGCATGGTGTGGGACGTGGATGGCAACCGCTTTATCGACTTCACGGCGGGTATCGCAGTGGTGGCTACCGGCCACTCCCACCCCGAGGTGGTGCGCGCCGTACAGGAGCAGGCCGCCAAGTACATCCACATGGCGGGCACCGATTTCTACCTGCCCGAAGCCGTCGATCTAGCGGAGACCCTTTGCCGCATCACCCCTGGCGACTTCGACAAACAGGTCTTCTTCACCAACTCCGGCACCGAGTCGATAGAAGCCGCGATGAAGCTGTGCCGGCATCACACGGGGCGCCCGGTGCTCATCTCGTTCATCGGGGCGTTCCACGGGCGCACCTACGGCTCGATGTCCCTCTCGTCCAGCAAGTACCTGCACCGCACGAAGTACCAGCCGCTGGTGGGTGGTATATACCACGCTCCCTTCCCCAACCCCTATCGCTCCCCCATGCCCCACGTACCGACCCAGGAATTGGGCCGCGCCTGCGTGGACTACATCGAGAAGACGATGTTCCGGCACCTGGTCTCCCCGCATGAGGTAGGCGGCATCTTCGTCGAGACGATCCAGGGTGAGGGTGGCTACGTGGTGCCCACCGACGACTTCTACCCCGCCCTGCGCGACCTGGGCGACCGCTACGAGATCCCCCTGGTGCTGGACGAGGTGCAGTCGGGCTTCGGGCGCACCGGCAAGATGTTCGCTATCGAGCACTGGGGCATCGAGCCGGACGTGATGTGCTTCGCCAAAGGCATCGCGTCGGGCATGCCGATGGGCGCTATCGTGGCCCGCAAGAGCATCATGGGCAGTTGGATATCGGGCGCGCATGCCAACACCTACGGCGGTAACGCCCTGGCCGTAGCGGCCTCCCTCGCCACCATACGACTCCTCGAAGAGGGCCTCACCGACAACGCCCGCGAGATAGGCGACTACATCATGCACCGCGCCCACAGCTGGCTCGACCGCTACGGCTTCGTAGGCGACGTGCGCGGCAAGGGTCTGATGATCGGCGTCGAAATCGTGAAGGACAAGGAGAGCCGCGAAGCCGACCACGACCTGCGCGACCGCATAGTGGACGAGTCCTTCAAGCGGGGCCTGCTCCTCCTGGGCGCCGGGCCGAACACCATCCGCTTCTGCCCACCCCTCACCCTCAACCGCCCCACCGCCGACGCCGCCCTCGACATCATGGAAGCAGTGATGGACACGCTTTAAGTACGCAAACGCAAGGACGCAAAGGGCGCAAAGAACGCGCAAAGAGGATTAAGGTCTGGTTGGTACAAAGAGGAGCAGGGTACGTGTTGTCGTACCCTGCTCCTTTTGCTTGAAACAATAATCCTTAATCTCTGCGCGTTCTTTGCGTCTTTGCGTTTGCGTCTCCGTCTCATCAATCCACGTTAAACCAAACACCCGCTGGGCAGAGCGGGTGTTGGCTGCAAGGAAGGAGCGAAGAGCCATGCGGCGCAAAAGACATGTTCACTTCGTCTCACACACTACAACGTACGAACCCTGCGAATTATTACAGGATTTGGGAATTGGGATTTCGAATTTCGAATTTGGTAGAAGAGGAGTGAGGAGAGGGAGGTGGGGACACCCCACGCCCCGCCAGGGGAAGCCCCTGCACCCCTCCTAAATCCGCAATCCGAAATCCCAATTCCCAAATTCCTTATGCTCTCTTCTCCACCACGATGGTGAGATTTACCGCCAGGGCCACGGCCGCGCCCAGGGCCGCATAGACCGGTAGGAGGGCGGCACCTACCAGGCCCACCGTCAGAGGGATCTCGATGAGGTTGTGGCCTTCCGCGTTGCGCAGGATGATGCGGCGGGCGTTGCCCTCTTCGACGATCTCCCGGATCTTGCCGATGATGTCCTCACCGCTGAGCTTGAACTCCTCGGTGCGGGTGCCGGTAGCGGTAGCGGTGCCACCTGTGCCAGCCTGGTTGTGAGTCTCATTCGACTGAGTGCCGTTGCCGTTGGTTTCGTTGCCGTTCATTAGTTTCTCCTTCCGAATTGTGTGTTACGTGTAAGTTTGCATAGCCGGGCTACTCACCAAATTGGGGCCCGGCGACGTTACCGCGTTTGCTAAATCCTGCTGCCAGTCCCGAGCCTGGCGCGCTCCATCTCAAGGTCACGCTTGATCCAGAAACCGGAAATCAAGGGCAGCACGGGCCACAGGAGGGCCATCAAGCAGGCGATAGGCGCGCCTGCTATGCTAATGAGGAACACCGCCGCTATACCCCAGTAGAACCACCAGCCTAGCATCAGGACTACACCACGAGCGATGCGCCCGGCGTACATGTGGCCTATGCCGAGGGGCAGCGCGGGAATGTACCCGATCAGTTCCAGCAGAAAGGCCACAAGCGGCTCTCGGCCCCACCCTGCTGATATAGCCGACAAGCCCGTGCCCACCCGCGAACCAAACGGAGCGTAGGTCTGGGGCACATTTCCTGGGTTGGTGGGTTGCAGGGCAGTATGCTGGTAGGTAGGCGGCTGGCCGTATAGGTTGGCAGGTGGAGGCGTAAAAGGCTCCGTTGGGGGTGTGGCGTATTGCGGCTGCCTGGGTGCTTCCGCCGGCTGGCTCGGCTGCCACGCCATGGTAGGGGCCTGGGGTGGGTACTGCGTACTGCTGGGGGTGTATTGCTGGTTCACGTTCACGGTGGGCGAGCCTTGCGGTGGGGTAAAGTTCTCCACGCGTGCGGTGGGGTTCTCCGCTTGCGCCATGGCATGCCCGCAGTTCTGGCAGAAGCGCGAGCCAACTTGCATCTGGGTGCCGCATACCGAGCATGTTTGCATTTGGGTGCTCATAGGTTATAGTTCTCCCTCAATTTGGCTTAGCCGACTATAACTACGCGAAACAATTCAGCAAAGTTGCACACTTCGAGGCTGAGTTGCAAGCCAAAATAAGGAGAGTCATGCCGTGTGGATAGCTTTGCCGCGGCCCCGCCCGACATGTTAGAATATATGTACTACCCCCAGGATAAAAGGCAGCATAGACCCCGTCAAGCACTCAAGGTCAAGGTCGCGAGCACCCCATATCCCCAGACAGGAGCTTCCACGTTGGCAGACAGCAAGGCCACCCCGGCCTCTAACGGCAAGCGGGCACACCACGGCACCCAATTGAGCCTCGATTTTACCTCGACAGAGGCCCAGGACGAGCCGCATCTACAAGTGTCGGAAGCCGCCGAAGAGGTGCCCCAGGAACCCGTCTGGCTCTCCGAAGCGCCGGCGCCGGAGCCGGATGGAGGCGGCGGACCAGCAGCCACAGCACAGGAAGATTTGGCCGCCCCCAGGAGGTTCAACCACTCGCCCGACCCCGGCCTGATGGAGCGCATCCTCACCGGGCTGAACAAGGAGCAACGCGAGGCAGTTACCACCACGCAGGGCGCGCTGCTCATCATCGCGGGGCCTGGCAGCGGCAAAACACGCGTGCTCACCCACCGTATCGCATATTTGATAGAGGCCGAGGGGGTGTGGCCCCACCGCATCTGCGCCGTGACCTTCACCAACAAGGCCGCCTACGAGATGAAAAGCCGCCTGGATAAACTGGTCGGCCCTCGCTCCAAAGACCTCACGGTGGGCACTTTCCACTCACTGGGCGTCCGCATCCTGCGCCAGCACGCCGACCTGCTCGGTTACAGCCGCGACTTCGCCATCTACGACGACGAGGACCAGCTAAAGATCGTCAAAGAGGCGATGAGCTACGTCAACCTCGACGACAAGCAGTACTCGCCCCGCGCCATATTATCGCGCATCAGCTCGGCCAAGGCAGCGTTCGCCAGCCCGGAACAGGCCACCAAGCTGGCCGAGACCTACTTTGACGAGCTTGCCGCCCGCGTCTACCGCCGCTACCAGGAACTGCTCGTCAAGAACCAGGCGATGGACTTCGACGACCTGATCATGCTCACAATAGAGCTGTTCACTACCCAGCCCGCAGTCCTGCGCAAGTACCAGGAGCGCTACCTGCACGTGCTGGTGGACGAGTACCAGGACACCAACCACTCGCAATACATCATGGTCAAGATGCTGTCGGGGGTGCACGGGAACCTCTGCGTCGTTGGCGACGAAGACCAGAGCGTGTACTCGTTCCGCGCCGCTGATATACGCAACATATTAGAGTTCGAGCGCGACTTCCCCAACGCCCGCAGCATCATCCTGGGCCAGAACTACCGCTCCACGCAGACCATCCTGAAGGTAGCCGACAGCGTCATCAAGCAGAACACCCAGCGTAAGAGCGAGAAGGTGCTGTGGACCGAGAACGACACGGGCCTACCCATCACGTTGTTCGAGGCGTATGACGAGTCGGAGGAAGCCAGCTACGTGGCCCGTGAAGCGCGCAGGCTCGTGGGCAGCGGCTACGCATACAAGGACGTGGCCGTCACCTACCGCACCAACGCCCAGTCGCGAGAAATCGAGCAGGCGTGCATGCTCTACCAGATACCTTACCAACTGGTGGGTGGCGTGCGCTTCTACTCCCGCAAGGAAGTCAAGGACGTAATGTCAATCCTGCGCGTGGTGCACAACCCGCACAGCAGCGTAGACTTCGCCCGCATGGTGCAGAACACCCCGCTGGGCAAAGGCATCGGCACCAAGACCATGACGGACCTGGAGGCATATGCCGCCAAGCTGGGCATGTCCTATTACGAGGCGCTACACACCGCGATCAAGCAGAGCAGACGCGACAAGGTTGAGCAGTTGCAGGCGGGCACTCCCATACTGAACGTGCCCACCTCGAAGTTCGCCGTGATGCTCA
>JAXDKH010000120.1:0-16426 GCA_034667185.1 Chloroflexia bacterium
TGCTCTATTAGATAGCCAGCGTAGTTGCCGGGGGGGTTCTTGAACGTGGAGCCTGCAGTCTTGCCCGGGGGTTGTGTGGCCTGGCGCTCGGCAAGGTACTCGCGCATACGTGCTTCACACGTCCTGCCCGTGTCACGGTAGAGGATGATGTCCGCGCTGAGTATCACCTCGGGTTGGGAGAGCGCCCTGGTACCATGCGCCTTAAAACGACTGGTACGATAGCCCATCTCCAGGGTATCCGCAGGCCATACCTCTATCTTGCCTTCGCGTGTGAGCACTTCCACGCTAACGAGGTCGTCATGCAGGTCCTTGCCGTGCGCTCCTGCGTTGCTCACTACCCCGCCGCCGACGCTGCCCGGCACGCTGTTGGACCATTCCTGCCCGGTCCAGCCCTGCTCGCAGGTGATGCGCGCCAGGCGGCTGAAGAGCATACCCGACTCGACACGCCAGAGGCTGCGGCCCTCATCGAGTAGCTCATGAGATATGTCCTGCGCCTTGTTGTGGATCACCAGGCCGTCTATGCCGTAATCGCCCACCAGTACGTTGGTGCCGTTGCCGAGCACCAGGTAAGGCAGCCCGCGCTCCCTGGCGAAAAGCACCGCCGCGACCAGTTGCGCCTTGCTGCTTGCCACTACGAAGTAGGAGGCCGGCCCACCCACGCGCAAAGAATTGTGCTTGCTCATGGGCTCATCGCGTGCGACCTTTAGCCCTGTTGCGGCTTCCAGTTCAGCTACCAGGTCGCCTTTGAAGGTAATGGCAGATCGCGCTGAGTGTGCCTGTTCCAGGGTAAGTTCTCCCGGCGGCTGAACGTCCAGCCTCGGAGCTTCAGGGATATGTCGTTCAACGTCTGCAGGCTCTATCACATCATCCTGGCCTTCGGACAGGGCAACAAGTAGTTCCTCCCCCGCCTTCCATACGTCGCCCGCGCCCATCGTTATCACCACGTCGCCAGTGGCTACGTCGTCCAGTAAGATTTGCACGCCTTCCTTCAGCGTGGGCACGAACTCGGCCTGTCCTTTTATCCTCTCCACGATCATGCGGCCTGACATGCCGAGGGTATCATGCTCTCGCGAGGCATAGATTTCGGTCACGTAGGCTCGGTCGGCCAATTGCAGGGCGGTGGCGAAGTCGTTGAGGAAGTCGCGCGTACGGGTGTAGGTGTGGGGCTGGAACAGCACCAGGAGCCGCCTGTTGGGGTATCGCTCTCGGGCCGCGCGTAGTGTGGCCGCGATCTCAGTAGGGTGGTGCGCATAGTCGTCAACGACCGTGACACCGCCAACCTCGCCCTTCACCTCGAAGCGCCGCCCAGCGCCCTCGAACTCGGCAAGCCACCGGGCCACCTCTTCAGGGGCAAGTCCCAGCTCGGCACACGCAGCCATGATCGCCAGCGAGTTGAGCACGTTATGCTGCCCAGGCACTCTCAGCGACACTCTCACTAGCTCCTGGCCGTTTCGCAACACAACGTAGTCACTGCCGCCCCTGTCATTCCGTGTAGCAGCGGTAGGTCGCCACAGGGCTTGTTGTGCGGTGCCGTAGAATTGCAGCCGGAGAGGCGCGGCGGTCTCCCGCAAATCGGAGGCAAGCTGCATAGAGGTGGGATCGTCGGCGCACATGATGAGCAAGCCGCCTGGACGCACGTTGGCGGCGAACTCCCCGAAGGCCGCGTAGATGGCGTCGATGCTGCCGTAATACTCAAGGTGGTCGCTGTCAATGTTTGTGATGATAGCGACTTCCGGACGCAGTTGCAAAAAGGACCGGTCGTACTCATCGGCCTCGGCGACAAGCTCAGGCCCGCCGCCCCAGTGCCCGCCTGGACCAAGGCCCCTGATGGTGCCGCCGACCATGTAGGAGGGGTCGCGGCCACTCTTTGACAGCACCCAAGCCAGCATAGAGGACGTAGTAGTCTTGCCGTGAGTGCCCGCCACCGCCAATCCCCGGCGCAGGTCCATAAGTTGCCCCAGCAGTTCCGCCCGCCTGATTAGAGGAAGGTTGCGTTCTAGGGCCGCTATAATCTCCGGGTTGTCAGCGGGCACCGCGCCGGTATAGACCACGCGGTCGGCATCCCTCAGGTTCTCGGCGGCGTGGCCGATAGAAATGCGCGCGCCTCTCGCTTCAAGAGCACGGGTAACGTCGGAGGCCGAAATGTCGGAGCCGGAGACGGAAGCGCCAAGGTCGAGCAGGGCCTCCGCGAGGGCGCTCATGCCCGCCCCGCCTATTCCGATGAAGTGCCAGCGATAGGAAGATAGGTCCATAAGTTCCGTTCTGTGGGTGAGTGTGGTATTCGTGGTGTCGGGCGGCGGTTGGGGAGTTTGCTGTAACCGTGCTACCCCGTCACGTGAATGGGCGAGGGGCAGAGTTGGAAGTGCAGAACCCTGCCCCACCCTGTCATCCTGAGCGCAGCGAAGGATCAGTTGCCCGTTCTTGACCCTTGATACGGCTGCACAAATGTTCCTGATGCCTCCACCATCCTGAACGTTGAGGACTTTTGTCTAAGCACCTGATCCTTCGCTGCGCTCAGGATGACAGGGTGGGGCAGGATAGCAAGGGGCAGAGTGCCAGGTGTCTTGAAGCAACTGGTGCTGAAATCCGAACGGGCGGGCAAGTGCCTCACTCGGAACTCGGCACCCGGAACTCCCTAAGTGGGTCGGATGGCGCGCCAGATAGTGTACACGATTATGAGGAGGAGGAAAAGGCCTATGGCGAGGGTTGCCAGGCCCACCAGTGGGTTGGCGGAAGGTATACCGGCCACTCCTACCGATATCTGTGGCACGGTGAGGGTGGTGCCCGCGGCGGGGTTGCCGCCACTGCGCCTCACGAAGTCGGCCCAGTAGTCGAACGCCTGCGACACGGCTACCAGGCACGCCAGCACCCCGAAGATGCCACCCAGGAGGTAGCCAAGCACGCCCACGTCGCCCCTGCCCGTCAGCTTGCGGCACACCCACCAGGAGAGGGCTACCAGCGACACGAACAGCACGCCCGTAGCCACCGGCTCCCACGGCGAGGCGATGGTAACCTGCGGGGTGGGGATGGCGGACTTGTCTTTGTCGGCGGCTATAGCGAAGAACTCGCCCATGACCGAGAAGAACTTGTTGATGAACAATTCCAGCTTGGGCCCCAGGCGAGCGGCCACCAGCCCGCTGAAAAAGACGCCCACCGTCCACAGGCCCATGACGCGCCAGCCCATGTAGAGGCCCACCACGGCGCACGCGATGAACGCCGGGAGTATGTATTGCCACCATTCGAGCGTTATTGTCATAGGGTGTCTCTGTCGAGCATGCCGCGCACCTCGTTACCTCGTCTTCGGTTCCAGCCGGAGGACCTTGGACCCGGCGTTGCGCGTTTCAGGCAAAGGCAGGTTGGCATGCCTGGAGATGTTGAGGAGGATACCGACGGCGGTCAGCAGGATGACCAGGGACGAGCCGCCATAGCTGATGAAGGGCAGGGGCACGCCCGTGAAGGGCACCGCGCCGCTCACCGCGCCGATGTTGAGCATCCCCTGGAAGATAATCCAGGTGGTGATGCCGGTCGCCAGCAGCGACGAGAAGCCGTCGGGTGCCAGCCGGGCCACCCTGTAGCCACGCCACGCCACCACCAAGAACAGGGCGATCATCAGCACCGCGCCCACGAAGCCGACCTCCTGGCCCCACACCGAGAAGATGGCGTCGGTGGACTGCTCAGGCAACCAACCGTATTTCTGCCGCCCCGAACCGAGTCCCATGCCCGTCAGTCCGCCCGAACCGAGGGCCAGCAGCGACTGCACCGAGTGGTAGCTTACGCCTTGCGGGTCATGCCAGGGGTCGAGGAAGGACAGCACGCGCTGCATGCGATACGGGGCAGCCGTGGCCGCTATCGCGAATGCGATTACCGCCCCCAGGAAGCCGACCGTCAGATGCGACATGGCAGCGCCCGACACGAAGTAGATGGTAACGCCTATCGCGAAGATCACCAGCATGGTGCCCATGTCCGGCTCGATGAAGACGAGGCCGGCCAGCGCGCCGAGCACTATGCCGAAGGGTACGAGGCCGTTGGTCAGGTCACGCACCTTCTCGCCCTTGGTGGAGCACCAGTCGGCCAGGTAGACCACCAGCGCCAGCTTAGCCAGTTCCGAGGGTTGCAGCGAGAAGGGCAGGTTGCCTATGGAGAGCCAGCGCTTGGCCCCGTTGATGGTCTCCGCGAAGAAGGACGGCAGCACCAGCACCGCAACCAGCAGCGCCGCCGCGACCACGATACCGGCCACCGAGTACCTGCGCCAGCGCGTGTACGGCACGCTCATTGTGACCAACAGCGACAGCGTACCGATGCCCAGCATCATAACGTGGCGCGTGACTAGGCGCGTGGGGTCGCCCTCTTCCACGCCGCTGGACGAGAAGACCATGAGCACGCCGATCATGCACAGGATGCCTATCGCAGCCAGTATCCAGTAGTCGGGTCTTTCAAATCGTCGGGTACGAGACATGGTGAGGAATTTCGGATTTGGGATTTCGGATTGCGGATTTGGAAGCACAGCTTCCAGGGAGTCCATCTTAGACTATGGGGTGGAGGCGAGGGCTGTTTTCCACAGGTGGGGATTGTCACGGAGCGGGGAATCAGTGGCTTTGGCCACGGCCAACAGGGCCAAAGTTGCCGGCGTCTTGGTGCCGGGGTGGACTATGTGAGGGAGGCGACAATTGCCCGGAACTGCTCGCCCCGGTCGAATTCGTTGCGGAACATGCCGAAGGAGGCGGTGCCCGGCGAAAGCAACACGGCCCCACCCTCGGGTGCGGCGGACATAGCAACGCGTACAGCCTCCGCAAAGTCGGAGTAGCGGCCCAGGATGTTGACCCCAACCTCGCTGAACTGTTCCTCCATCAGGTCGGTAGCCGTACCTTCCAGTAGCACCACTGCCACGGTCTCGGCGGTGACCACAGGTGCAAGCTCCGCGAAGTCAAGCCCCTTGTCAGCCCCGCCTGCGATTAGCACGATTGGCCCTTCAATGGCGTTCAACGCGGCAATGGTGGAGGCGGGGGTGGTGGAGGTCGTGTCGTTGTAGAAGCGCACGCCGTGTAGGGTCCGAAGCAATTCCTGCCGGTCGGCCACGCCCCGGAAGGAGCGCAGACCTTCCCGCACGGCTTCAAGGGGCGCACCCGCCAGGATGGAGAGAGTGGCGGCGCAGGCGGCGTTCGCCAGGTTGTGGGCACCTGGCACCTGCAAGTCGGTGGCCTCACCTATAAAGACGTGCTCCCGACCTTCCGCGTACCAGTAGAACACGCCGTCTTGCACGTAAACACCTGGCGTTCTGGTCGCCGCGCCAATTCCGAACCAGGCCACGTTGGCAGGGGCATACTTTGCCCACCCGGCGACTACCGCATCGGCTGAGTTGAGCACAACGCAATCGCCACGCTCCGGCGACTGGTACAGGAAGATATGCTTCTTCGCCGCGCCGTACTCTTCCATGCTCTTGTAGCGGTCCAGGTGGTCGGGCGAAAGGTTGGTGACGGCAGCGAGGCGAGGCGAGATGCGAGGCTCCTCGAAGCCCTCCGTCTGGAAGCTCGATAGCTCCAGCACCACAGGCGTTTCGGGGGTGATGCGGTCCAGCGCCTCCAGGGCCGACACTCGCAGGTTGCCCGCGAGCACCGCGTCGTCCCGCCAGTGCCGCAGCATCTCCCACGTCCACGTGGCGGTGGATGACTTGCCCTTGGTGCCCGTCACGCCGATGATGGGGCCGGGGCACAGCCGCATGAAGATGTTGATCTCGGTCTCAACGGGCTTGCCCAACTGCCGGGCCAATGCGACCCACTCCGAGGTGAGGGGCACCGCCTGGTTGCGCACCACCACGTCGGCCCACCGGAAGTCGTCCTCCCGGTGCTCCCCCAGCGTGTACTCCACCGGGAAGCTCTCCTGCCCCAGCGCCTCAATCGACTCCCGCATCTTGTCGGCGGTCCGCAGGTCGGTCACGCGCACGTTGGCCCCGTTGCGCCCCATGTAGCGCGCAACCCCCAACCCGCCCCCATGCACCCCGAGGCCCAGGACAAGTATGTTTTTGTTGGCGTAAGGATTCATAGGAATTTGGAAATTAGAATTTCGAATTGCGAATTTGTTGGATACCTTCTAAATTCGCAATTCGAAATTCGAAATCGAGATCAAACAAGTGCCAGCGCCACGCCCAGCATGCCCGCCAGCATGCCTACCAGCCAGAAGCGCATCGTGACCTGGGTTTCGGACCAGCCTATCTGCTCGAAATGGTGGTGGATGGGGGCCATGCGGAAGAGACGCTTGCCTTTGGTCAGTTTGAAATAGAGCACTTGCAGGATGTCGGAGATACCCTCCGCGACAAACACTATACCAACAAGAGGCAAGAGGAGCCATTGGTCGGTCAGAAGCGCGCACACGGCCAGGAGCGCCCCCAACGTCAGCGACCCGGCATCGCCCATGAAGACCTGGGCCGGGTGCGAATTGAACCAGAGGAACGCCAGCAACGAGCCTACCGTGGCAAAGCAGACCAGCACCACCGGCTCAACGCCTTGCAGGAACGCGATAATGCCTACCGACACAAAGGCTATGGCCGTTGTACCTCCCGCCAGCGTGTCCAGGCCGTCCGTCAGGTTGACCGTGTTGGCGGTACCAACTATCGCCAGTACGGCGAGCAAGAGATAGACCGGCGCGGGCACGGCGATCGCCTCAACGTCCTTGTTAGTTATAAAGGGCACGAACACACTCTGGTGCTTCAAGGGGTAGTAGATTACCCACGCGGCTATGAAAGCTATCACCAGCAGCCACGCCATTTTGAAGCGGCCCGCCAATCCGCCGCGGTTCCTTACGACCGTGCTCAGCAAGTCATCGAATCCACCCAGTATGCCGCAGGACACGACAATCGCCAGCGGCAGCAAGAGAGAGAGAAACTTGGGTATGTCCATGAAGATGCCAATCACGATGATTAGCGGTATGAGGAAGATGATGCCACCCATCGTGGGAGTGCCGGTCTTGATCTGGTGGCTGGCGGGGCCTTCGATGCGGATGCTCTTGCCTATGCGGCGGTCCCGCAGCCAGTTGATAACCGGCTTCCCTATCATCAAGCCAATCGTGAAGGCCACAACCCCCAGAGTCAGGCCCCGGACCATAACATCCTTGGCGAGGCGCAGTGTAAAAGTCGAGTCTTCAGTAGAAGTCGCAGTTGGGCTAGGAGTAGGCGTGCCCGAGGGGGTCTGCGCCAGCACTCCCGCCAGGAGCGAGAGTGCCCCCGGAAGCGCGCCCGACAGCAGGTCGGCGGCACTCGCAGCCAGGGAGACCCAAAAAACTAGAGAGTTAAGCAGCATCATCCGTCAGCTTTCAAAGCATCCACTATTTGCTCCATCTTCAGGCCGCGCGAGCCTTTCACAAGCACGTAGTCGCCCGGCTTGAGCACTCTCTTGAGATATACGGCTACCTGCTCGTTGTCGGCGGCGAAGAATACGCGGTCCTGGGCCATGCCGAAGCGTAGCGCCTCCTCACCGATGAGCCGCCCCAGGCTGCCTACCACTACCAGGCGATTAGCCACCGCTGCCGCCCTGCGCGCCACTTTCAGGTGGCCTTCGCGCTCGTAGCTGCCAAGCTCCAGCATATCGCCTAGCACGGCCACGCGCTGCCCCGGCATCTCCTCCAGCAGGTTGAGCGCGGCGATAGTCGAGTCGGGCGAGGCGTTGTAGCTATCGTCTATCAGGGTCGAGCCGTTGTAGCCGGGCACCACCAGCAGACGAACCTGGGCGTCCAGCTTCTGCAGGGCCATGATTATCGAGTTCCAGTCCATGCCCGCGGCGTGTGCCGCGCCCGCAGCCGCTAGCGCAGTGTGCACGCTGTGCCGCCCAAGCAAGGGCAGACGGATGCGCCAGCGGTCGCCGGTCTCTTTCACATGGAGGGTGAAATGCACCCCCTGCAAGCCGTGGCCCTCGATGTCGGTGGCGTAGAGGTCCCACTGCGGGTCGAGGCCATAGAGGAGCACCCGCGCCTGTGTCACCTCGCTCATGGGCCGCACCAGGGGGTCGTCGCCGTTGAGCACTGCCGTGCCGGTGGCGGGCAGGGCCCGCACAAGCTCGCTCTTGTTGAGAGCGATGTTCTCCAGCGTGCCCATGCGCTCCAGGTGCACAGGGCCAACCACCGTCACCACGGCGATTTCGGGTCGGGCAATTTCGCAGAGTAAAGTCAGCTCTCCCAGTTGGTAGCCCGCGCCCATTTCCAGCACGGCCTTCCTGTGCTCCGGAGTGAGTTGCAGCACTGTGAGCGGGCAACCTATCTCGTTGTTCAAGTTGCCCGCCGACTTGAGCGTGTTGTAGCGCGTGGAGAGCACCCCGGCTATAACTTCCTTGGTGGAGGTCTTGCCAACGCTGCCCGTAACGGCCACCACCTGAACGTCGAAGCGGGTGCGCCACCAGGCGGCGAACCGTTGCATCGCGGCCAGGGGATCGGGCACGCGTATCAGGGCCATACCGGGAGGCAGGGTAGCGGGCGCGGCCCAGTCTTCGCGCACCAGCGCCCCACGAGCCCCGTGCCCGGCGGCGTCCAGCACGAACTCATGCCCGTCCACGTGCTCGCCCTGGAGGGCAACGAAGAGGGCACCGGAGATCGCCGCCCGCGAGTCGATTGCCACGCAGCTGAAGCCCAACCCGGTCATGGCGAGCGCCGCGGTCGCTTCATCGAGGTGACCCTGGGTGCCTTCTAGGACATCGTTGAGGGTGAACATGGGGTTGTTGCTACATGTGACATGGTCGAATTTGGCCTATACGGACCACATAGAAGGATACAGGATGTTGGGCAAAGGGGCAATATAACGCGTGGATGCTCTCAAGGCAGTGGCAGAGTCGAATATCGGCACTAAAGATGGCCTTTGTCATTCTGAACGTAGTGAAGAATCTCAAAAAGGTGGCATGGGATGCTGATGAATGTCACGCACCATGCCGCCAAGGATCCTGCGAAGTCAAGAAAGTAGCATCCGAGATTCTTCACTACGTTCAGAATGACAAAGACCGGCAGGGTTCTGCCCTTCCACTTTGATACAGCCGTTCGCGCGCCTTGCGACCCTGCCATCTCTAAGGCTGCGGCGTGGGCGGGTCAACCGGCTCAGTCGGCTGCACCTTCATGTAGAGGAGCAGTTCCTTGGCGATTTTGCCCCAGGCCGGGGAGGCGGTGTTCTCGCCCCACGGGCTGGTCTGGGGATTGTACAGGGCAATGTACAGTGTGAACCTGGGGTTGTGCGAAGGTGCGAACCCGATGGCCGAGGCCAGCGTCTGGCCTTCGCAGTAGCCACCACAGCCCGGTATCTGCGCGGTGCCCGTCTTGACCGAAACGTGGTAGCCGGGCACCCGCGCCAGCCGCGCCACCAGCTTGTTCTCGACGCCCCAGGCCATCATATTGGCTACCTGGCTTCCCGAGTCGGGCTTAATTACGCTCTGCTGCAGGACTTGCGGCTCGTTCTGAATGACCTTGTCGCCCTCCCTTATCTCCTGCATGACGTAAGGCTTGTACAGCGTGCCGCCGTTAGCCACTGCCGACACCGCATTGATGAGCTGAATAGGCGTCACCGATACGCCCTGGCCGAAGGAGTTAGTGTACAGGTTGACGGGGCTATAGTTGTCCTCGCCGGGTAGCCACATGGTACCGCTGACCTCACCTGCCATGTCTATGCCGGTCGGGCGTCCAAGGTGGAAGGCCTGCATGTAGTCGTAGAAGCGCCGTTCGCCCAGGTGTTCGGCAGCGAACATAGAGGCCACGTTGGCCGAGCGACCGAGTCCCACCGTCAGCGTCTGGAGGCCCCAGGCCTTGTTTTCGGCGTTGCACAGCGACCACCCATACCTGTACCAGCATGCGTCTATGTTCACGGTCGTGGTGGAGAGCACCGCCCCGGCGTCGATGGCCGAAGCGTAGGTGAGCACCTTCATCGTGGAACCTGCCTCCACAATATTGCTCACGCTCACGTTCTTGAACTTCTCGTAGTTGTTTTCCTTATTGAAAGTGTTCGGGTCGTAAGAAGGGTAGTTAGCCATCGCCAGGATAGCCCCTGTGTTGGGGTCCTGCACGATAACGTAGCCGCTTTCGGCCTTGTACTCATCCAGCGCCTGCTTCAGCCCGCGCTCCACGATGTACTGCACCGCGCTGTCTATCGTGAGCACCAGGTCGCTGCCGTCTTTGGCGGCCTGGACCTTCGGCTGCTCCAGCACCAGAGGGCGGCCCTGGTTGTCGTGCTCGGCGAATATCCAGCCCGCCTCCCCTGCCAGCTTGTCGTTGTAAAACTCTTCGACCCCATAGTGTCCAATGTTAGCGTAGTCGGTGTAGCCAAGAAGCGAGGACGCCAGAGTGCCACCAGGGTACTGGCGCAGCGGCACCTTCTTCAGGCTGATGGTGAAGGCAAATAGGTCGTCCTCGTCCTCAATCAGCTTGCGTATCTTCTCGACAGTAGCATCATCTACCTTCGTGGCGACGCGGACCGACACGGTGCCTTCGGCGGCGTCCTTTAGCCTGGCGTACAGCGCATCTTTATCCTGGCCCAGGATGGGAGCCAGCTTTTCCGCCACTGCCTTCTTACCAGCGTCGTCCTTATGACGGGAGATGTCCACGTCCACGTCGTAGGCGGTGATGTTGCCCGCGAGCAGTTGCCCGCGACTGTCGTATATCAGGCCTCTGAGTGGGGGGATTTCGTCGGGCCACGTAATGAGGTTCTCGGCCTTGACGGAAAGGAACTCGTGCTGCAGGACCTGCACGCTGAACACCCTGTAGATGTTGTACGCGCCGAAAGCAACGAAGAACAGCAGCACCCACAACACTCGCCGGGTGCTGATCCTGTTGGGCCGGGCGGCATGCGCTCGCTGGTTGAGAGTAGAGGTCATTGTTGCCATAGTTGCTGTGCTCTCTGAAACGTGAAACGTGAAACGCGATGCGGTTTGTGTTATGTGCCCCTATGTAAGCCGCAGTGGTACTTACTGCACCATCACGTTTCACGTTACACGTTTCAGAACTACGTTTCAGGGTTCCTCCGCAATCTTAGTTTGGACATTCCCGGCTGGGACCGGGGTCAAGGGGGCCAGCGGGCCGGGTGGGATCATGATGTAGGTGTACTGGTCTCCGAGGGGCACCATGTGCAGGTTGTTGCGGGCCACCTCTTCTATGTGGGAGAGGGATTGCGCCCGGCCAATCTCCACCTGTAGCTCCTGCTGCTCCCGTATAAGCTCCGTGTGCTCGGCTTGCAGGGCCTGTAGCTCGTAGTTGGCGTTGCTCACCGCGGTGACCTGCCGCAAATAGATGACGCAGACCAGCGCCACAATCGCCACCACCAGAAGCAACGTGAGCGCCGGGTGGAAGTCGAAGTAGCGCAGGAAGTTACGCCGCACGCCCGACACCGATTGCTCGGCAAAAGAGATGGCGTTGCGCGTCATGGCGCGGGGCACCACCTTCAACACAGGCCCATTTCTACGCCTGTTGAGGGGTGCGGCTTGCGACAGGTTTTTGCGGCGTGCGCTCATAAGTCTGAAACGTGAAATGTGAAACGTGATGAGGCTTGTGGAATTTGGTTCTACATGAGTCGCGATGGTACTTTGTGCACCGTCACGTTTCACGTTTCACGTTTCAGCCTCGATCCTTTCTGCTATGCGTAGCTTGGCGCTACGGCTGCGCGGATTGCGGCCGGCCTCTTCCATGCCGGCTTCTAACGGTTTCGAGTTTACCGCTTTCAGGGTGGGCTTGCGTCCACATACACATTGTGGATATTCGGGTGGGCAGATGCAGCCCTTTTGCTCCTGGCGGATGAAGAGCTTTACGATGCGGTCTTCCAGCGAGTGGAAGGAGATCACCGCCAGGCGACCTCCCGGCTTGAGCACCCGCACCGCGGCAGCCAGCCCGCTTTCCAGCACCTCAAGCTCGCGGTTCACCGCTATTCGCAACGCCTGGAACGTCTTGGTCGCCGGGTGGATGGGGCTGCGCGAGCGACCCTGCACCTTGCCGCCGAGCGCCCCGTACACGATATTCTCCAGATGGGAGGTCGTCTCGATGCTCTGGCGTGCGCGGGCCTCCACGATGCGGCGAGCAATGCGGCGGGAGGCAGGTTCCTCTCCATACTTGTAGATGAGGTCGGCAAGATCGGCCTCATGCAGGGTGTTTACCAGGTCGGCGGCGCTCTCCGGCAGGCTGGGGTCGAGCCGCATATCAAGTGGCCCCTCGGTGCGGAAGGAGAAGCCCCGCTCCGGCCTGTCAAGCTGCATCGACGACACCCCCAGGTCGAGCAGCACCCCATTGGCACCCGCGAAGCCTTCCGCCTCCGCTACCTCATCCAGCCGCTCGAAGTTAGAGCGCACCAGCCTAGCCCGCCCCGCATCAATGTAGGGCCGCAGCCGAGCCGAAGCGATCTCCAGCGACATAGGGTCCACGTCCAGACCCAGCAGCCGCGAGCCTTCCGCCCTCTCCAGTATGGCCGCCGAGTGCCCGCCCGCGCCCACGGTGCCGTCGATATACACTCCACCCGCACGCAAATTCAGCCCCTGCAACACTTCCTCCAGCAAAACAGGAATGTGAGGGGGTTCACCTGGTGAAGATTGCGGCTGAGGCGTCAGGTCGTCCAAGCGGAACTCAAATCCAAAATCGTCAGAACTGCCCCGATAGGTGGGAGGCTATCACGTCCACGTTGCGCTCGATGGTCTCATCGAGGGTGTTCCAGGAGTGGAGGTCCCAGATTTCGATGTAGTTGCCCACGCCAATCACGGCCACATTGCCATCTATCCCGGCGTACTTTCGCAGGTGGTCAGGGATGATGACGCGGCCCTGCTTATCAAGCTCCACGGGCTCGGCGGCGGAGAAGATAGCGCGACGCAGGTTGCGAGCGTCGGCGTCGCCTGTGGAAAGGGCGTTGAGCTTTTCGGCTAGGGGCGTCCAGGCTTCCTCGGTGAAGAGGTAGAGGCACCTGTCGTTGCCGCGCGTGATAATAAGCTCGCCGGACAGCTTGTCACGGAAGCGCGCGGGGACCGCCATACGGCCCTTATTATCGACGGAGTGCTCAAATCGCCCGAGGAACATCAGCCATCCAGAGGTCAGTTACGCTGTCAAATCGGGGTCGGAAAACTGCTGCTAAATACCCACCTTTTCCACAGTTATCCACATCCTTCCCCACTTTTCCCCACTTTTCGCCACTTTTTCCACACTTTCCCACATTTTACAGTGGATTGCCCACTTTGCAAGGATATGCACAGTGCGAATTTCGTGGGCTATTTAGGAGACGAAAACGCAAAGACGCAAAGGACGCAAAGAACGCGCAGAGATTAGGGATTGTTATTCAAGTAAAAGGACCAGGGTACAACTGTTCGTGTCCTGGTCCTCTTTGCACCCATTAAACCTTTTCTTCTCTTTGCGCGTTCTTTGCGTCCTTTGCGTCTTTGCGTTTTCGTCTATTATTTGGTTAGGCGCGCCCTCTCCGTGGCCTGGGCATGGGCCAGGGACTCGGTGGCGTCGTCAAGGGCAGCGAGTTGGACGGGGCCATGCCGGCGGGCTAGGGACTGGGTGAGAAGGTAGTCCGCGAGGCGGGGGTTCTTGGGCAGGAGGGAGCCGTGGAGGTAGCAGCCGTAGGCGGTCTTGTACTGCGCGCCTTCGGTGCCATCCTTGCCGTTGTTGCCGCCTCCGATTAGCGACTTGCCGAGTGGCTTGACGTTGGGGCCGAGGAAGGTGCAGCCGGAGTGGTTCTCGAACGCCACGATGAGGCCCACGCCTGGTATGTCGCTCTCAATCAGCACGTTGCCGATGTAGCGAGTGTTGCTCGCATCGGTGTGCACGTCGAGAAGGCCGATACCGGGGAGGTCGTCGGCGTCGAACGGGCGGTAGTAATGGCCCAGGAGTTGGTAGCCGCCGCACACGCTGAGGATAACCGCTCCACGCTCTACGGCCTCTTTCAGGGCATCACCTTTCTGCCCCTGCAAGTCCTGTGAGACTGCGATCTGCTGCTTGTCCTGGCCCCCACCGAAGAAGTAGAAGTCGTAGTAGTCAGGATCGATGCGGTCACCTATACTCACTTTGTCTACCGTCACATCGATGCCCCGCCACTGGGCGCGGCGACTCAGCGCCAGGATGTTGCCCCGGTCTCCGTAGATGTTCATTAGCTCAGGATATAGGAAGGCAATTCGCAGGTCCATAGGTCTTACTGCTCCCAAAACTGGTTGTTTACCCAGCCCTTGTCGTACAACAGCTTACGGAAGGCCAGCATGGCAGTATATGTAGGTAGCACGTACAGCGTCTCTCCGGAAGGTAGCGCCCTCACAGCTTCTTCCAGCGCGCCCGGTATTTCCACGTTGAGACTGATAATGGCAGGGTCCACCCCGGCGTATTTCAGGCGCACGGCCATATCGCCCGCCCTTATGCCCGACACCTGGACCCGCCCAACTAGACCGGGAGTGGCCGACAGTATCTCGAAATCAACGTCCCACAGCCACGAAACGTCGCGCCCATCGGCGAAGAGATCGTTGATAACGATCATCAGGTGCCTGGGCGCGGCTGGACTCAGCCCTTCGCGTTCCTCAAGCGGGAAGAGCATGCGCAGCACTTCGTTGAAGCCGACGGGGTTCTTCACGAGCGCCATCAGCAGCGAATTATCATGGCTGCCAGGTATCGCCACCCGTTCGATGCGCCCGAACGCAGCCGTAAAGCGGTCCAGCCCCTCCTTTATGTACTGCGGTGCCACCCCGAACGCCAGCGCCGTCGATACCGCCGCCAGGCCGTTGTAGGCGTTGTATAAGCCCGGCACGTGCAATGTGACTTGCATGGGGCCAACAGGTGTTTCCAAATGGAGTTCGCTGCTCTCGGTGCCGTTCAACCGCACCTGCTTGGCGACCACGTCCAGCTTTAGCCGCGCAAGGCCGCATTCTGGGCAGCGCCAGTGCCCCAAGTGCCCAAGCAGTATCAGGCTGTATTCGAGTCGGCTGTTGCAGCGTGGACACGAAATCGAGTCGGCGGCGTGGGGCAGCGCGTCCAGGGCATAGCGTGGGTCGTCAATGCCGAAGGTGAAAACTTTGGCGCGCAGGTCGGGCGAGAGCGTCAGCGCTGCGATGGCCGGGTCGTCGGCATTCAGCACCACGGTGGAGCGGGGCCGCATCGCGGGCAGAGCGTCGCGCCACTTGCGGTATACGGTGTCTATCTCGCCATAGCGGTCGAGCTGGTCGCGAAAGAGATTGTTGAAGAGGGCAACCTTGGGGCGTATGGCACCAATGACGTTGGGCAGCGCAGCCTCATCTACCTCAAAAAGCCCCGCCCGCAGTTTGCCCGGTAACCCACCCGCCGGGGTAGCAGCATCCACCATCGTAGACACCAACCCGCGCTCCAGGTTAGACCCGGAACGGTTGTGCAGAGGGTCCAGCCCGGCGGCCTCCAAGATAGAGCCTAGCATACGCGACGTGGTGGTCTTGCCGTTGGTGCCCGTTACCATGATCGAGCCTTCGGGCAGTTGCGAGGTGAGGGCCCTCAGCACGCTGGGGTAGATGGTGTGCGCCACCAGCCCCGGCAGCGCCGTACCCCCTCCCCTGCCCATCAGCCGCGTCGCCAGCGCAGAAGCCTTCCCCGCCGCCACCGCCGCCACCAGCGCCGGATTACGCATTATTCCTCCATTTGGGAATTGGGAATTCGGATTGCGGATTTAGAAGGTATCCAACAAATCCGAATTCCGAATTCCCAAATCCTAATTCCCAAATCACCTATCAACGTTGTCCAGGTTGTGGTCGAACTCATGGAATTTGAGGTCGCCGCTGGGGTAGAGCATACGGCCGCAGGTGGGGCAGTGGGCGAATTCGGTGTCGGAGCGGGCGGCGCGCACTACGCTGACCGGCACTCGCCCGCCGCAGCCCCGGCAGGTACCATCGCGCACTTCAATCACCGCGACCCCGCCCTTGGCACGCCGCAGTCGCTCGTAAGTCTGCAGGTCGGCCCAGGGGACTTCGTTGACGAAGCGCTGCCGCTTGACCTGGAGCACCTTGGCTTGTTGCAGCAGTTTGTCTTTCTCCTCCGACAGCCCGGCCCGGTACTGTTGCGCTTCCTGCTCAACAGCTTCCAGCGCATCTTGCTTTTCGCGGCTTGCTTCCTCGGCGCGCTCCACTTCCAGCATGAGGTCAATTACTTCATCTTCCTGCTGCTTAAGGCGCGACTTGAGATGGCCTACCTCTTCCTGGACCTGGCCCAACTCCTTCGGGTTTTTGATGGAGCCGTCGTAGAGCCGCTTGTCCTGGACCTTGATGCGGTTGGCCGTATCCTCCACGACATGCGAGGCTTTGCGCAGGCGGTCTTGCTCGGCGGCCAGGTAGCGCGCGGCCTCTTCAGCAGCAGCCCTGGCAGCAATCAGATCGGGACTGTCGGCCATGCTATCGTCTATTTGCCGCATGCGGGTCACGCGATTTTGCAACGCGCTATCTACCTGCTGCAACTCATATAGGGGGGTTACGCGACTCAAAAACGGCTCCTT
>JAXDKH010000121.1:0-6620 GCA_034667185.1 Chloroflexia bacterium
CCTGCTCCTCTTATAACCTTAAACCCTTAACACTCTTGGCGGGTACTTGGCGTTCTTGGCGTGATGCGGTTCCGTCCGTTCATTCGTCTTACTTGCTCTGCCCCGAATCAGGCTGCACCATGAGATCGTCCGTGTAGACTGCCTCAAAGTCGGAGCCTTGCAGGTCGTCCATCGCGTGCAGCATGTCGTTGTCCCAACGGGGGTCGGGTGCGCCGCTGATGTACCAGGGGCTGCCGTTGTCGGCCAGGATGAGGCCGTAGTCCTTCATCGCCTGCAGTATGACGCGCACCTGCGGGGGGTAATGTGCTATGTCCACGCTCGATTTGAGGCGCACGCGCAGGCCCATGGGTGGCAGGTTGGGGTCGTTGGAGTCGCTGGCGAAGTGGCGGGCGGGCCAGATGTACTTCGTCTGGGTATCGGGCGCGGTGAAGCGTATGGCATGGCGTATCGCGCCGGAAGCCACCTCGTCGTATGTGACCAAACCGGGGTAAATAGGCAGGCCGGCGGCGTCGGCGGAGGTCCAGTCAGCGGGTCGCAGCGCGTTGGAGTTCAGGTCGTACACGGCGGCGCTATCGGCGTCCCACGAGCCATCGGGGTTGGGGAAGGCACGGTACAACTCGTACAGCTTGCACGTACCTTGCTGCAACACCAGCACGTGCCGGTCGCCGTCAGAACTTGACCCTCCCTCTATGGGTGCGTTGGTCGGTACCGGATATGGACCAGGGTCGCTCTCGTCGCCGTAAGCGGTGAAGTTGATAGCCATCACCGGCTGTCCGGAGGGCACCTTCACAAAAGGGATGCCAATCGGCCCGCCGTCCCACAACCCTGATCCGAAATCGGCGTGCACGTTGTTCTCCAGCCCAATGGACGCGATGTAGGCGTTGGACATGGGGTGGACCGGCAGCGCATCGACCCTGCGGTTCCAGATGTTGTTGGCCGGGAATATGGTGCACGCGCCACTTCCTGCGGGGCGAGGGGTCGGTGTGGGTATGGGGCGACCATCGCGGCGTGCGAGGCTGATCATCTTGCTAGCCTGGGCGCGTGTAGCGGTGCCTGAGGGCCTGAAATAGAGGCCGGGGCAAGGCTCACCCAGCCCGCCGCAGGGGTAGCCGTTTATGACGCCGTTGGCTGCCACTCGCTCCACGTAGCCGTAGAAGGTGCTGCCCGCCGGCACGTCCCGGAAGGTCGGCGTGCCGGTTGTAAGTGGTGTCCACTGCTTAGAGATCACCAGCATCTTGGCTAGCTGGCCTCTGGTCACGCTGCTGCCGGAACGGAAATAGGGTCTGTGTTGCGTGTCGCAGGGTTCGCCAGGCCCGCCGCATGCGTAGCCGCTTGCCAGGCCCTTTGCCGCGCCTATCTCGATCCATTGGTAGAAAGTATGACTCGCAGGCACGTCCGCGAAACTAGGGGAAGCGGGCAGGGCGGCGCTCAAGCCCATAGCCTGCACGACCACTTTCATGACCTGCCCGCGAGATATCTGCTCGTCGGGGCCGAAAGTGCCGTCCGCGCGACCCGACACGGCTCCTGCACCGGTAAGGTCCATCACGTAGATGTAGAACCAGTCGTCGGGGCACACGTCGGAGTAAGTCTCACCTGGGCAATAGCCCTGCGGCGCGGAGGGTGCCACCTTGCTACCGGCGGCGAAACAGGTGCTTACCGCCAGGACAAGGCCAAGCAGCGTGCATGAGAGAATCGCGTAGCGTGTTCTACTTGAGGTTTTAGCCATATCTAACCTTCCCAACCTACCTTACGACGTATTCCATAGTGAAGTTGCACTGATTATCCGCTAACGGATTCTAGCCACGACTTCAGAGGTGAGTCAATGAGTAGATGGTCCCTCCGGGGTACTATGGGTAGAAATATTCGGACGAACCGAGACCAGAAATATGTGCCAGAGCCGGACCTTGTCATTTCGAACGAAGTGAGAAATCTCGTCCCTGACCACCCAAATAACACCTTTCTTATGGCCCGCGGCGCGGTAACTCCATGAGAAAGGGGGAACATCGTGCTGAAGGACGAGATTTCTCACTTCGTTCGAAATGACAAGAAGGAGCCAGTGTGCGAGTCTTCGCCAGCTATATCTGTAAGACGATTTATATTTCCGTTCGTTGCTGTTCAGCGGGTTCTAGGGGCTGGGAGTGGGGTAGGCCGTCTTTAGAGGCTGGACAGCGCTCGATTGCTCGATGTGGATCACCGCGTCGAACTGCTTCGAGAGCCATGATTGGTAGTAATGGCTCATAAGCTCCGTAATGGGGAGGTAGAGAACGCCGATGCCTCGTTGCAAACGCGGCTCGTCGAACGCTTCTACCAACCTATCGTTGCCGCGCAGGATGAAGAGGGAGTTGCCCACCTTGGCGTCGTGGAAGAGGCCCGCGTAGCTCTGCGGCACCGCCGGGAGCACGTTGAATTTCTCGCCCTGTTCGTCCCAGGCTTTGGCCGCGATAACGGTACCGGTATACGTGGTGAAGCCAACCAGCACCGCCTTGTCCTTGTACTGCTCCCGCACCAACTGGCCCAGGTTGACCTCCTCGTTCTGGGCCATCTCTGTGCCCCTCTCGTCCCCTACGTGCGTATTGTGCGCCCACACCACGATCTTGGCGGGCCTGCCGTCCACCCCCAGGTGCTCGGACAGGGCTTGCAGGGTGTTCGCCATGTGCCTGTCGCGCACATTCCAGGACGAGTCGGGGCCGGTGGACGTGGCGCGGTCGTAGTCGTGCTTGTCCTTGACGACGATGGCGTTGCGGAGGGCGGAGAATAGTTCTTCTCGCTCGACCGCGCGGTTGCCCTGGTAGCCGTGCGTTTCGGTGTGCGCCCGCATCTGCTCCAGCTCTGCGATTTGCTGCCTCAAATTGGTGTTGCACGAAGCCAGTGGGGTATCGGCGGGCGTCTCGTAGTCGGCTGGGTCGAACTTGCCGGTCCAGAGGCAGCTATAACGGTCGCGGGCCTGCTTAGCAGCCGTAGGATCGCGCGTGTCGAAGTAGTCAGCCACGGCATCAGCGGATTCCCTGAAGCTGTACAGGTCGAGGCCATAGATGCCAACCTTGGGCGCAAACGGCGGCAAAGCGTCGTTGTGACTTTTGAGCCACTCCGCGAGGTCGCGCACGTCGGTGTTGTTCCACATCCACGCGGGGAAGCCCGTGAAGGTAGATAGGATATCTTCGGCGTTCGGCTCGTCGCTCATGCCACGTATGTACCGGTTCACGCGGAACATTTGCGACCACTCGCCCTCGACCGCAATGGCCGTGAAGCCCTTCTCTTCGATCAGCCGCCGGGTGATGCGCGCCCGTTCGTAGTAAAAGTCGTGCGTGCCGTGGCTGGCCTCCCCAAGCAGCACGAAGCGGGCATTACCTACCAGCGATATCAGCGGGTCGTAATCGTCTTCATCACCCTGGATGGGATGCGCCGCGTGCCGCACGACGTCCAAGTCGGTCACCGGGGAACCACCGAGCGAGGGAGTGCTTGTGCTCGCGACGGCTGAGGGTGTGGCAGGTACGGCGGTAAGCCCTACCACCGTCCTGGCAGGAGTTGATGACCCGGACGCGGCTGTGCCTGTGTAGGTTGCTCCTGTCACGGTCCGTACGCCAGGGGAGTCAGGCCCGCAGCCGGAGGCCGCTACCACCAGGCATACGCACAGCAGTACAATCCACAATCGCCCTCTCATGACGCCGACATCCGTAAGCAAAAACAGAGCCAGACAGCTTGACGATGGACGATAGCAGGAGACGAACCGCCAAGACGCCAAGGACGCCAAGAGCGCGCCAAGATAATAAAGGTTTGGAGAATACAAAGAGGACCAGAGTATGCGGTGTTGTACGCTGGTCCTCTTTGTATTCATTAAAACATCTCTACTCTTTGCGCGTTCTTTGCGTCTTTGCGCCTTTGCGTTTCCGTCTCTCTCTGTCTCCCGTTCCGGCTCTTCTCAGCCCCCGAAGCGGGAGAAGACGGTGCTTGGGTTGGAACGGTCGCGGAAGAGGAATACGAGGATGGCCCCAGATATGAAGCCGCCGATATGCGCCCAGTAGGCTACCCCACCCCCACCGCCTGCTGCCTGTTCGCCGGCCACGAAGACGCTGATGAACTGGGTCGCGATCCATATCCCAATCATGATGATGGCGGGCACCAGGGCTAGAGTCGAGAAATAGCCGAAGGGTATCAGCGCCCGTATCCTCGCCTGCGGGAATAGTATCAGGTACGCCGCCAGCACTCCCGCTATCGCGCCTGAAGCCCCGAGGTTAGGTACTACCGAGTCGGGACCACCCAGCATTATTTGTGTGAAATCCGCCCCCAGACCGCACAGCAGGTAGAAGATGAGGTACTTCAGCGAACCCATGTTGTCCTCGACGTTGTCGCCGAAGATGAAGAGAAAGAGCATGTTAGAGCCGATGTGCAGCAGGCCGCCATGCATGAACATCGAGGTGAACAGCGTCAGGTACGGAATGCCGAACGGCGCGGGGTACATAGGCACCTGGCCCACGCCAGGGATCAACTGGGGCGTTGTGAGGTCCACACCCGTGGTTATCTCCTTCGGTATGAGACTCCAGCCGTAGGTTATCGCATCGCCTCCTGTGGTTTGGAGGAAAAATACAAGGATGTTGATGACGATGATGGTAATGTTGACGATGGGGAAGCCCCTGCGCATTGGGGTGCCTACGTCGCCTAACGGTATCATGCGTTGGTCTCCTTCAAAGAGTGCTGCCTATGCGCTAAACACGCCCGCCATGCATTACCTGCTTACGAGGCCGATCTCGTCGTTTTCTACCTTCAGGCCCTGTAACTCGGCAGGTGACTGCAGGACATATAACGTTGAGCCGTCGCCCAGCGACACGCGCTGCAAGCCGGGTTGTGCCGCCAGCCCATCGCCTACGTCTTCGTCCAGCGCCACGATGGTGTGGGTTCCGGGTGGCAGTTGGAGGTATGGCTGCGGCACCGGCTTGGGCAGGGCGTAGTTCGATTGGCCACCATAGGCCGAGTAATTCCAGCCGTTCAGCCTGCCGTCGTTCGAGGCGAGCGCGTAAGAGTGGTACTGTGGCAGCAAGTAGCCCGCGTGCCGGAACGAGCTATGCCAATCCGACCCCATGATGAGAGCGGTGCTTGCCGGGTCCAGCCTAGCCACGGTCCGCCGGATGTCGTGCCAGCGCTGGTCCATGCCCGCTATCTGTGGGGCCGTGGTCGGACCAGGAGCAAACAGGAAGATGCAGGCCGAGGCAGCCGCCAGGCCCAGGCAGGACAGCACCGACTGCCGAGCCGCCGACGGCGTGTCGCCCAGCACTCGCTCCCAAATCACCCTCGCGGCAATGGCCGAGAGCATAAGCAATGGGGGCAACAGCACCAGCACGTAACCGAACTGCCCTATATGCCCCAGCGCGAAGAAGGCAACCGGTGGCACTACCCACCAGAAGGCGAACCACTTCAGCTTGCTCGATAGGCTGAAGCGCACCACCCGTAGCGCCCACACGCCCAGCGGCACAATTGCCAGCCCCAGCCCCAGCAGCAGGGCTATCCCTTCGATATAGACGTTGTACGCGACACCTCCAGGTCCGGCACCGACTATGGAGGTGAGGTCCGACACCGTTTGTCCCAGTCGCGCGTTTTCCAGCAAGTAGGCTTCCAGCCCGCCGGAGAGGGCCAGCAAGGGCATTAGCCACAGGGCACATATCCCTGTGAGAACCAGAATGAAGGCAATCCACACTTTACGGGACGCACCCCAGATGGCCCAGGCGCAGAGTGGTAGCAACATCAGAACGCTCGTCTGGCGCACGCCTCCGGCAATACCTAGAGATATGGCAAGCAACACGGAGTGCTTCATGGCATCCTGAAGGTCCGCGCTCCTCAGGTTCCAGGCAGCCCAGGCGACCGCGATTGCCAGTGCCATCTCCGGCACGTAAGTCAGCCCCGTAGCGCCGTAGTAGAGGGTGAGGGGGGAGCCGAGCATGAGCAGAGCGGCGCATACCGCTACCGGCACGTCGTCAAATATCTGCCTGCACAGCGCGTAGAATAGAGGCACTGCCAGGCAGGTGAACAGCACGCTCAACAGGGAGAGCGCCAGGGAGGGATCGTTCACTAGTAGATTGAGCGCGCGGCCCGCCAGCACGTATAGCAGGTAGCCCGGCGGGTGGGGCTGGTGCATGTGCAGGTCGAACCTGTCCAGCGCTAGGGCGAATTGCACCGCGTCCCAGTTGATGGGCGTGGCCTTTACGAACGGCAGGCGCGACAGTCCACCGGCTACCCCCAACGCGACAGCTATCGCTACATTGGCCTGGGAGCCCGCGACTAGCCTGGGTATTACTGAAGTTCTCAGAGTGCGAGCGTACATGACTGTAAGAGTTACGTTACGTAAGCCGAGCATCTCCGTTAAGCAAGGAAGCGGCCACATGGGGTAGGGCCGCCTCTCCTGCAATTGTACGTTAGCCGTACCGGCTACGAGCTACATGCCAAGCAGTTGCTGTATCTGGCTGGTGACATTAACGTTGACGTTGGCCGTTGGAGTGCCATTGAATACGCCGAGCAGCCACAGCACCAGGAGCACCAGCACGATCAGCACTACAACTACGAGCACAATCGCCGCCGCACTACCGCCGCCACCATCACCGCTGGGAGTATTGACATTTACCTGGCCCATT
>JAXDKH010000122.1:0-29699 GCA_034667185.1 Chloroflexia bacterium
CTGATTCCTCACTACGTTCGGAATGACAAGGTCACGTTTGGTCCCGCTGATGGTGGCAATGCTCGTTTTGCATCCGCTGGGTCCACTTTGACGCTAATGTTGACTGCGCCAGAAGCCTTTGTTATCATACCCGCACGACGACTTTAGTACGGCGCTACGACCTGTTGGCGCGGGAATAGCCCGTGCTGCTTGTAGATTGTTCGTTTTGTTTGCTAGTATACGCGCCCCTGGAAAGTCTATTTTGGGTTGGGAAAGCCAGTGACCGCCGGCTATCCCTGCCGCTCAAACCCCTCGGAAGGACCAAACTCATGCCACCAGTAACAGACCAGATCAAGGCGGAAGACCCCTCGAAACGCAAGCAGTACATAATTGACGTTTTCTGCTCGGCGTACGGTGACCTTATGGAGCTCGACCAGGACGCCTGGCGGGGTAAGTTCCGCAAGATGGCCGCCACTCCCTTTGCGTTCTACCGGGGCAGTGCGGCCCTCTTCTACGCCGACATGGTCCGCGATGAAGAGCCCTTTGCCAACGAGCAGACGGGGCGCATCTGGATACAGGGCGACCTGCATGCCGCCAATTTCGGCACGTACATGAACAGCCAGGGCGTGCTCGTGTTCGACGTGAACGACTTTGATGAAGCTTACATTGCGCCCTTCACGTGGGACATCAAGCGATTGGTCGCCAGCCTCGCACTGCTTGGCTATGAAAAAGCGCTGAGCGACGACGAGATAAGCGAGATGGTCAAGACTACCGTGCGCTCGTACGTCAGTCAGGTTGACAAGTTCGCCAGCCTGGAGGCGACGCAGAACTTCGCACTCACCCTGGCAAACACGAAGGGGAAGCTGCTCGAAGTGCTGCGCAACACCCGCCTCAATACCCGCTGGGGCCTGCTGCAACGCTTCACCACGATAGATAACTTCGACCGCCGCTTTACCATCGATCGCTCGACCACTAAGATTGATGCCGACACGCGGACGAAGGTGGAGCGGGCCTTCGAGGAGTACCTTACCACCATACCCGAGTCGAAGCGGTTCCAAAGGGTCAGCTACAACATCAAGGACGTGGTGGCAAAGCGCGGTGTGGGCATCGGTAGCGCGGGGCTGCCCTCGTACAACGTGCTGGTGGAGGGCAACACCCAGGCGCTGGAGAACGACATTATCATCTATTTGAAGCAGGCGCAGACCGCGTCTCCAAGCCGCGTCATCGAGGACCCGCACATTAAGAGCTACTTCCAGCACGACGGACATCGCACCGTGCTCTCGCAGCGCGCCCTGCAAGCCTACGCCGACCCTTGGTTGGGCTACACGACCCTCGACGGGCACGGGCAGCTTGTAGCTGAGGCCAGCCCTTACGTCAGCGACCTTGATTGGACTGACATCAACGACATGGACGACATACTGGAGCTGCTGGTCTACCTGGGGCAGGCGGTAGCCAAGGTCCACTGCGTATCCGACGTGGACAGCGACCTCACCCTGGTGCCCTTCTCCACCGACAAGGCGCTGAACGCGGTGCTGAAGGGGCACGAGGAAGAGTTCGTCAACTCGATGGTGCAGTTTGGCGAGAGCTATGGCGAGGTAGTGCGCGACGACTACCGCTACTTCGTGGACGCCTTCCGCAACCACCAGATTGCCGGGCTTTAGTAAATAACATGTAAAGTAGCTCATCTGGAACATATCTCCGCAGACCTACTTTACGTGTTATTCACCAGGCCTGTCTGGGCCGAGGCCCAGGGTAGACCTCTGCTATAGATTTACAGGAAAAGATCTGAACTGGGCAGCTTTTTGGCGCGCTGTAATGGAGGCGACTGTGACAGCGACACACGCATCAACATCTTGTTTGATTTGCCTGACGCCACACAGGGCCACTATCCCGATAACAAAAACTGCCCAGTGCCGCCTCTTCTAGTGCTTCACCATTTGGTATCAGGCAAGCAGCGACAGCTAGACCTGACCTCGGGTGAACTTTTGTTTAATACTTCAAGCCCGTTATATATTGCATTATTTCCTTGTATAATGTATTATAGATTTAAGATCATAATTTCTGATCGACTAATTGGCGAAGCAGTAATGCATGCTCAGACATGCTCATAGTACTATCCACGGGAGGAAAAGATGAAGGATCAACTTAGGCAGGTTAGGATAAGTCCAGCCATAGTGATACTTGCGAGTATGCTGATGTTCGGCTTAGTTGGGCTAAAGCCAGCCTATGCCCAAGCGGATAGCAAAAGCCCCGTAGACATCGTTCGCTCATTTTTTGACGCCCTAAATACCAAAGCTGCGGACATTATGGACCAGCAGCTATTGGCCCCTAATTTCACCTATACCTTTAGCCCCGGTACGCTGCTAGAACAGAAGTTTGACCGGGCCAGGTATCTTGCCTACTTCACCGCCAATGGCGGCAGCCATGTCGTCATCAACAGCATACAGCAAACTGACGCGCAGACAGTAGTCGCTGATATAACTGTGACAGAGGGCCTTTCACTATCCCTTCCACACCCACTAATATTCACCATGACTTTTAAGGTGGCTAATGGGCAGATTGTCTCGGAAGAACAGGTCTTCTCTGCCCAAAGCTATCAGGACGTACTAGCTTACATGGCTCAATCACAGCCTGGCATGCCAAAGACCGGCGCGCCTGCTACGGCCATCTGGCCGGTGGCAGCCTTGTTAGCTGTGCTCCTACTCTGTACTGGCTTGGTGTTGCGCCTCCGCACAGATATTCAGCTTTTGTCACCAAACAGGCCAAGCAACTGATGGGCACCGTCTTGGACCGCATGGCTGACGTGGACCAGGCTGCCGCTTAGTCCAGATATTTTTCTGAAAGACTATAGTACCACCTGGCAGGTACACAGTTGGCTGCCATCTTCAATCAGGCTCTTGATAAGCGCTACTGGTGTAGGCACGTTGAGCAGATAATCTATCACAGCGTCGCTGTCAAGCAGATAGCCGGGCACCGTGGACCTTCCTAAATAGCTTCCGGCAGTTTGTTGCGCGACGACGCCTCATCGGATTGGCGGCTGGCGCACCCATGCGGTCACCTTTTCGGGAGTGTTCCAGCCAGGGTAATCGGCAGGGTCGAGTACGCCCACCGAAGTATCCAGGGCATGCCTCAGGCGCTCGCGGGCCAATTTCTCTTTAATTGCTTCTTCCACGAACTGGCTTCTCCTGCGCTTGCCCGCCAACTTATCCACCGCCTCTAGTAGCTCTTCAGGTAGCACAATATGCGCACGTGTCGTCACTTCGCACCTCTCATTGGTGAAGGGTCCTATGTGCTTAACTAAGTGCTTAAAATGCCCAACTGTCAAGTGTTTTGTATTTCGGGTTCGATGGAGTTCAAGCTGCTCGTGACCATGTTTATGTGGAAGTGACGCTGCCTCACCTTTCAAATACCCAGGCTCTTGCGGTCGAGGTTATTTTGTCATCGTAGCCTCCCGCAATCAGCACGCGGCCATCGGGCAAAGTTGTAGCGGTCTGGTAAAGCCGTTCGGTGTCGATGCCTCCTTGCGCCGGGTTGAACGTGTCTGAGGAAGGGTCGTACAGCTCGACTGTCGTAGCATCTCCTGCTACCAGCACCTTGCCGTCGGGCAGGGTGGCTATGGCATCGCGTAGCTTGAAGCGGGCCGCGCCCATCTGGGCTGCCGGGGCAAAGGTGCCGCGCGCAGGGTCGTAGAGGAGGCTCGCTGAGTAGCGCCCGTTCCAGTCTTTGTTGTCGGAGCCGCCGGTGATGAATACCTGCCCATTGCCTAGCAGCATGGCTGTGTGCTTGTGCCTAGGCAGGGGCATGGTGCCTGCGTGTGAGAACTGTCCGGTTGCCGGGTCGTAAGTCTCTGCGTCGGAGAGCACATTCGTCCCGATGCCGCCACCCACTATGAGCACCTTTCCGTTGGGCAGCAGGGTAGCCGTGTGGGCGCTACGGGCGGCACTCATGTTTCCCGTAGGGGTGAACTTGCCCGTGGTTGGATCGTAAAGTTCGGCGCTCGCGTGCCCCATACGCCTGCTGAAATCGAAACCCCCGGCGACCAGCACCTTACCATTGTTCAGCAGGGTGGCAGTGGCCCCGTCCCGCACGGCGTTCATGTCCCCGGTGCGCGTGAACGTACCCGTGGCAGGGTCGTACAATTCGGCGCTGGCCCCACTACCCGACTCGCCGCCTCCGATGAGCACCTTGCCGTTGTTCAAGAGGGTAGCTATGTGGCACGCCCGCCCTGCTTGCATGCTCCCCGTGAGGCTGAAGGTATTGGTCGCCGGGTCGAATAGCTCGGCGCTTCGCTCGTAGTGGCCCTCTTGCACCATGCCCCCGGCGATTAGTACCTTGCCGTTGGGCAACATGGTAGCGGAATGACACGCCCTGGCTATCGACATGCTATTGGTGGCTGTGACCCTGCCCGCAGAGTTGACGATTGGGGCGGCACTATGCTTCGCCTTGTAACGGAAGGTGCCAAGCTGGGATAAGAGCACGTTGTTAGGAGGTTGGTTCTCGGGGTGAGCCTCAAACACTGCCCGCTCGAAGTACTGCACTGTATAAGTCTTGCCGTCAAGGTCGTTTTCCTCTTCTAGCTGTCCGCTGATGGGATAGCCCTGCTGGGCCAGCCCTCCGTGCTGCTCCCAGTACAGAAGGAAGTCGCCGCATACGGAGCGCCGTGTCTCGCTGAACAATGTGCAACGTGGGTCTGGGGACAGCGCGATGTTATAGGTGCCTTGTGCCTGACCCTCAGTGGGGTGGTACCTGTTGGAGAAGACTGCCGTGTACCCGTGCGCCGATATTCGCATGTGTATATGCTGGGGCGGTGGGCTTTCGTAGCTGTACCTTCCGTTTTCATCCGTGAAGACGGTTGCCCTGTACTGGAGAGGGTGGTCGCCGCCGATCTCCGGCCACATCTCCAGCCTGGCTCCGGCTATGGGAGCGCACCCGGCACTGGACAGCACGTACCCCGTTACTATGTGCCCCTTGCCCACTGAGGACCGCACCGGCATGTTTGGCCTGTACGTGGGTGAGGGGTCGTCATAGGTAGAAGGACAGGAGGACGTAGGTGCCTTGTTTCGTGAGAGCGTGAATGTATCGCCCTGGGGCCGTACCGTGTATTTCTCCTGGTAGCGGAAGGTGCCCAGTAGCGACAGGAGCACGTCGTAGGGCCTGGGGTTTTCGGGGTGCATCTCGAACACTGCCCGCTCGAAGTACTGGACAGTGTAGGTCTCGCCGTCCGTGTCGCTCTTTTCCTGCATCTCCTCTGAGATAGGAAGCCCCTGCTGCGCCAATCCACCGTTCTGGTTCCAATATTCTAAGAACCGCCCCTTCACCGTCTTGCCCGTCTCTTGAAACGTGCGGGAGTTCCCTTGTGCCTGCGCGGGGAACGAAGGAATAAGGGCGACGAGGAAAGCGACGGCTATGAACCTGAATGGCGGCGAGATGGATTTCATTTGGGCTCCTGGGGTCTTGGATTACCACTAATACCCCGCTGCGCCACCCTTGGTTCCTATGCGGCTGTGTAGGTGCGTACCTGTCGCTAACGCCAGGGCATGAGGGAACCTGCGAATTGTCCCAGCCGCGTGCCGAGACCCACGCCAATGGCTTCGGGCGGGGCCTGCCTCACCACGAACACCTTGCCCTTGCGGTCCAGCACCTTGTAATCGGTGGTGCCGTCGGGCTGGCGGCGGAAGCGAATCGAGAGGCGAGCCTCACCGACGAGCACGTTGCGGAGTGTTAGATCGGGCAGCCAGTGGGGGAGCACCGGGTCGAGCATGAGCAGGTGGGCTGGCGCGTAGGTTATGATACCGAGCATAGCCTGCACCAGCCATGCTATGGCACTTGCCGACCAGCCTTGTGGAGCGCAAGCGTCGGGGTAGATGCCGGGATGGGGGTGCTGCTTGTCGCGTGGGAAGCCTCCTATCGTTTCTGGTAGGCGGTGGTGCTCGAACAGGGCGGCAGCGTCAAACATCCCCTTCGCCAATGCGTTGCACTCGCGCGAAAAGCCGTACCGCTTCATGCCGAACGCGAAAGTGGCATTCTCTACCGGCCACACCGAACCGAGGTGGTACTTGATCGGGTTGTACGCCGGGTGTTGCGAAGAGAGCGTGCGGATGCCCCAGCCGGAGAACATGTCGGGTTGCATCAGGCGTTTCACCAGGTCGCGGGCGTGCTTGCGCTCCAGTATGCCGGTGGTGAGGCAGTGGCCCGCGTTGGAGGCTATGCTCTTTATCTGGCGCTTGTCCGCATCCAGCCCGAACGCCAGGAACTTCTCGCTGGGCATCCAGAACTTCTCGTTGAAGCGTTTCTTGAGGGCCTGCGCTTGCCGGAACAGGTCGAAGGCGCGAGAGGGCTCGCCGAGCGCCAGGAACACCTCTGACATCAGCAGCTTGGCGGCGTACCAGTAACCTTGGATCTCGCAGGCAGCCACCGGCGGCTCAACTTCGCGCCCGTCGTCGTAGCGTACAGGGTCGCCCGAGTCCTTCCAACCCTGGTGCTTCTGCCCTTTCGACGAGCGCGTTTTGTACTCAAGGAAGCCATCACCGTCGAGGTCGGCCCGCGTATCCAGCCAGTCGAGCACGCGTTTGGCAGGCTCGATGAACTCCCGGGTGATTTCGCTGTTGCCCGCCACTATGTGGTGCCCGGCGAGCAGCACCAGGAAAGCGCACGGGGCCGCGTAGTCGCCGTAGTCGTGCAGCCAGGGAGTGATGCCCAGGAGGCCCAGTGGCCCATTGCGCACCTGCTGGGGGATGCGGCCCGGCTGTTCGTCGTAGAAATCGGCGTCCCTGTTGCCCACGTACCTGGATAGCAGCCGTAACGCCCCCTCGGCCAGTTTGGGTGTGAAGAACATCGCCTGCCCGGTCAGCGTGAGCGCATCCCGCCCGAACAAGGTGCCATACAGAGGCTCGCCCGCCATAGGCACGGCTAATTCCGTTTCGTTCTCGCCCTCGAACATGGGACCCACCGCCAGCGCACCCACGTCGGAAATGGCACGATCCCAGGCTTTCTGCACGGTAGAGTTGCGGGTCTGGAGGTGGGTGCATTCCCGTATCCAGGCGGCTCGCTGACGGTCCGTTTCAGTCGCGGTGGTGCCGAACGCGTCGCACCCGAAGTGTGGCCTCAGGACTTCCCCCTCGCGTACGGGCGAGATGTTCAGGCAGAAATGGTGTGTACCCTGCGGAGGCAGCTCGAGCCGGGTCTTGATCATGCCGTCCTCGTACCTCATGGTCGCACCACGCGCCTCAAATTCGATATGGACCCCCCTATCGAGCTGCGGGTGCTTGTAGCTGTAATGCAGACTGTCGTCCTCCCACTGCTTCTCGACTGGGGCTTCCTGCTGGCGCTTGCTTGACCGGGCCTCTATAAGGTCGGCGAAGTCGGTGTCTAGCTCCCATTCGAAGTCGAGACATGCGGGCGTTGTGCCGTGGTTTGTGATCTCTACGTCCTCGTGAAGGCCCTGCCCACAGAAACGGGATACACGGAGCACCACCTGCCTGTCTGCTTCGTGCACGGGCAGGCCCATGTGGTCGAGATTGTCGCCGTCGCCGCGATTTGCTGGGCAAACATAATAGGCGAGGGAGGAGAAGGGGTCCACGGCGGAGAGGGCGTCGAACCTCGGCTCCTGCCCGTTTACCAGTAGCTTATAGCGGGACAAGAGCCGCAGGTCGTGCCAGTATAGCCCCTCCAGACCTTCGCTGATGCGGCCACGGCGGTCGGTGATCAGGAGGGAACGCTGGTGGTAGATGTAGAAGAGGTCGGGAAAGACACGTAGCAGGATTTCGTTGGTCATCTGGTCCTTCGCGGTATGTTGGATTGGCTGCTACACAGCCTCTTTAAATGTAACGGTGTCTGGTAACAGGTGCACGTGCCGGCAAACAAAAAGAGCAGGCGTGGTGCCTACCCTTCAAAGGTTATACGAATTGATGCTTCAGCACAAGTCCGAGTTCAGGTCATAACGGGCTGATCGCAGGGCCCGGAAGCGCCCGAGCGGTACATCATGACGCTCCCGGTCCCGCTGGTTGCTAATCGCTGGCTTCCCACGTTGGCTAACGCAAAAATTCCGCTTCGGGTTCTTCGCACCGCGACTTCGCGTTCGGTCACCTCGGCTCCACCGCTGTAATCAGTTCCTCACGATGAGCTGTTAGCAACTTGAACGCTTCGCTCCGGCTCCAGTTGAACGCTTGCCATTCACGCCAGTCGGCATTCCCCTCCAGGCGTTGCAGCCGGTTCCACAGGGTACGGGTAAGCACGTCTCGCTCCGGCCCCTTCGCGTATTCAAGCGCCGGCAGCAGACTGGGCACCGCGTCCTCGGACATCCCTTCGAGGTAGTAAGCGTCCAGCTTGCCAGTGTCGCGATATCGTTCCAGGTTCTCGCGCGCGATAGTGGCGTCGGGGTTTACAAGGTTGAGCGTGACCAGGAAGCCGAGGGCCGCCATAAATGCCCCTATCGCGAAGCGTCTCGGTTTCCACCAGAGCGTTAGTAGCAGCCAGCCGAAGGTTGCGGCCAGCCATAGCTCGAAGACCTCGACGTACAGGCGGAGCTGCGTATAGCCATAGGCCTGCTCATACAGTGACATGCGCCAGTAAGCGGAGGCCAGCAGCACCAGCACCAATCCGACCATGAGACTGCCCAGGCTATTGAAGAGGAATCGCTCCCGCGCAGTATCCCTCCGCGCCAGGTGGTGCAGGCCCAGGATTAGCCCCAGCGTGAGCACCGACACGGCCACAAGCTCGAAGAAGCCGCGGCGGGCGTATTCGGCGTAGGTGAGGCCGGTCGCGCTGATGTTGCTTTCGCCGCCGAACAGGTACGCGAACTGGACGAGCCCGAACGCCAGGAAGAGGCTGTTCACAAGCACGAGCAGCGTGGTTACTTCCACGAAGCCGATCGAGATGTGGCTTGGCACCATGTCGAGCGCGACTTCCCACGGCTCCTCGTCGCGTGGGTTGGCCTTATCTCGCCTGCCCACTGCGTAGGTAAGTCCGCCCGCGAGGAACCAACCGGCGATTAGTACGATTGTCGCCTGCCCAAAGAGGTCGCTTACGTCGGGTAAGAAGCTGAAGTTGAACACTTCGCCCAGGAGGTGCGCGAAGACCATGTCCGCCGATGCCAGCAGCAGAGCGAAGACCAGGAGCACCGGGGTGGCTAGCAAGACTCCCCGCAACACCGGCAGCCACCTGGATCTGTGTATGCCGAGAGGTTGCCGTCCTTGCAGGCTGCCGGGCACCAGCCTGAACGGGAGCGCCAGCGAGTGCAGCCCGGTTGCCATCAACGACACGAAGTAGCCCGCTATCCCTAGCCGGTCCAACCTTCCGGCGGCGTAAAAGTAGGCGAGCAACCCAAGTAGGGCCATGACCGCGAATACGTTGAGCAGAGTGAGAAAGCCCTCGGCGCGGAAGCAGACCATGACGGCGAAGAAGGCGAGCGGGAGCACCAACCACAGGTTGCGCACACGGGGCCTCACGTCCTCGACTCGTCCTAGCCAGACAAGCATGCCTACCAGGCAGCCCACGAACAGCGGCATCGATACGCCGAGCATCTTGCGGAAAAAGAGGATGTCGAATACCATGCCCAGGCCCAGGCCGGCCATGAGCACGCGGGACGGCGAGGAGAGTTTGGCTGCTACCCAAAGCCCCGATAGATGGGACGCTGCTACAGCCACCGTGGGGCTGCTTGTATGTGAGTCGATAGCCAGGTGGCTTTCCATAGGTCTTTCTCCGGTTGTGTGATGGAGCGCGGCCAATGTGTAGGGCAGATTGGAGTGCTCCCAGGATAGTGTATCTGTCAGTTCCTCTAGCTTCCACCCTCTGAGTCCGTCGCTGTGTGCACACAGGTGCTTGACACAATGGATGGATCATCTTGCAGGCAGTTTGTCAGTTTGTAGGGGCAGGTCCCCGTGCCTGCCCTTGCTGGAAATCATGAACGTGGTACACCTGCCACCGAGGGCTGATACTTATAAGATGATCCGCGGGGTCTGGAGAGACGTCTGTCTCACGTTCACTCCTGTCGCACCTATGTGCTTGACAGTCACCCCGGCGTCTGATACGCTCGACTCGTGGGGAGTATTCTTGCATCTCCTCCTCCCACAGCAAGCAAACGCCGATTGACAGACAACTAGTGACAGGCTAAAGAGCACCTATGATAATGAAGCTGCTGATTGTTGAAGACAACGAGAGATTGAGGACCGCCCTCTCTGAGGGGCTGACCGCCACCGAGGTCGTGGATGTGGTGGGCGGCTGCGAGAGTGGCGAAGAGGCGATTGCCTACTGCCTGGACAACAAACCCGACATCATATTGATGGACGTGCAGCTTGCGGGCGTCAAGAACGGCATTGAGACGGCGGTAGCTATTCGCCGTGAGTTCCCTCGCTTGCCCGTGGTCTTCTACTCGATACAGGACGACGAGAGCTACTACCGAGACTTCCGGCGCTCCGGCATACTGAGCCATTACGCCTACGTCCGCAAGTCGAATTACCTGCTGCCACACATGATTCTACCGCTGCTCAGGGACGCCGTGGCGGGTCACAGCTTCATCGACCCGGAGATCGAGTCGCGGGTGCAGGAAGTGCGGCACAAGGACGAGCAGTCGCCCATGTCGCTGCTGGAGCCGAACGAGCAGGCGGTAGCACGCATGCTGGCGCAGGGGCTGACCAACGAGCAGATAGCCGAGCGCATGGGCTTCCGCGACAAGCGCACGATCAGCCGCACCAACGGCCAGATATACTGTGCCTGGGGCCTCAACTTCAACAACACCGACGAAAAGGTAGCCCGCACCCGCGCCTCTATCATCGTGAACGCAGGACGCCTCCTCGCCTGGCGCGACGACGGCACGCCTCTAGCCATGAACGAGCGCGGTGAATGGGCGGAGTGGGTTGGGTAATTACGAATTACGAATTACGAATTACGAATTACGGTTTCACAAGCTACGTCGAGATGGCTTATTGTCTCAGTGGCTAATCACTATGTAAGATACGTAGCGTGACGCGTAATTCGTAACTCGTAATTCGTAATTCCCGAAGGGAAGGGGCTTGTTCGGGTACTTCTTGAACCCAACTGTGCTGCTGACGTGGGCTGCCATGTCGGTTTCGCTGTTTAACACGGTGCTGTTGCTGTGGCTGGGGCTGACAGTGCTGCTGAACGCCGAGCGCAGGACCTGGGGCATCTGGGTGGCCGGGCTGGGGCTGCTGAGCGGGGCGGCCTTCTTTGTCAGCCATTCGGCCATGCTGGGGCAGGGACTTACATATGTAAGCTGGGGTATGGACTTCTGGTGGCACATCGGCTGGGTGCCGGTGCTTGCCTCTCCTTTCGCCTGGTACATCGTGATGCTCTGGTACGCCGGCTACTGGGACGATACTGGCTCGGCGCTACGGCGCAGGCAGAGGCCGTGGCTCGGCCTGGTTAGCTTGCTGGCGCTTAGCATGTCGGCCTTCCTTACCTTCGCCAACCCACTGCCTTCTTACTGGCAGCTTGCGCAACGCAATCTCTCCACGCCCTTCTCGTACAACGGCGTGCCGATGCTCATGATAGCCTTCCCCGTGTATATGGTGCTCTGCATCGTGCTCTCCATGGACGCGCTGCGCAAGCCCGGACCGACCGGCAGGCTCATGGGCGAGGTGGCGCGGGAGCGCGCACGGCCCTGGTTGGTCGCGACTTCGGGCGTACTGCTGCTGGTGAGTCTCCTCGTCACGCTCGCGATGGTGTGGATAGTGCTCCACGTGCGCGAGACTCCTTTCTACAACCTCCCGGCTAACGTTCCGCCTGAGACCCTGCTGACCACCATTGCCCTGTTCGACCTGGTGATTGCAGCTCTGATAGGGGCGTCAATTGTGCTGCTTGGGCAGGCCGTGGTAGCCTACGAAATCTTTACCGGCAAGGCCCTTCCCCGCAGGAGCCTCCAGTTGCAGTGGTGGAGCGCGGTGGTGCTGGCCGCGGGCTTCAGCACGCTCATCGGCTACAGCCTCACGGTGGCTACCCACCCGATCTACAGCCTGGTGCTGGCTACCATCCTGATGGTGGTCTTTTACGCCGTCTTTAGCTGGCGTTCCTACGTCGAGCGCGAGCGTTATATGGACCTCCTGAGGCCCTTCGTGGCGGGTCGCAGCCTCTACGGTGACCTGCTGGACCAGTCAGGCACGGCCCCCGTCTCGCAACAACTTGAGATTGCCGAGCCATTCAGGGTGCTGTGCGGGGAGGTGCTCCGGGCGAGGGTAGCATATCTCGCGGCGCTGGGGCCGCTCTCTCCGCTGGTGGGGCCGCCGCTGGTATATCGTGCAGCCGAGCAGAAGGACGGCAAGTCGCAGCCGGGCGAGCCGTTGCATCTTGCCACCGCCGACCTGACACCTCGTTTTACCTCCCCGCAGGTGATGTGGGTGCCGGTTGACCCGCAGCACTTCGACGGGGCGAGCCTGGCCGTGCCTCTATGGAGCGAGCGCGGCCTGATAGGGGTGATGCTGCTGGGTGAAAAGCGCGACGGCGGCCTTTACACGCAGGAAGAAATCGAGATCGCGCGCGCTTCAGGCGAGCGCATGGTGGACACGCAGGCCAGCGCAGAGATGGCCCGCCGCCTGATGAGCCTGCAACGCCGCCGCCTCGCCGAAAGCCAGGTGCTCGACCGTCAGGCCCGCCGCGTGCTCCACGACGACGTGCTGCCCCTGCTGCACACCGCCATGATAGCCCTCAGCAGCCGCAAGGCCCGCGTGCCGGTGCCAGGGGATGGCAGCCACGTCACGCTGACTGAGAACAGCGACACCGGCCCTTTAAACGGGCACAGCGCGGAGCAAGATGCCCTCGCTCAGCTAGGCGACGCTCACCGGCGCATATCGGACCTGTTGCGCGATATGCCCTCCGGTGCGGCTCCGCAGGTGGCGCGGCTGGGGCTACTCGGCGCGCTCCGCAAGGCAGTGGCTGAGGAATTTGTGGGCGCGTTCAACGAGGTGGACTGGCAGATAGATGGGGAGGCGGAGCGACAGTCCGGGGAAGTGGTGCAGCTCGCAGCCGAGGTGCTCTATTACGCCGCACGAGAGGCTGTGCGCAATGCCGCGCGCTACGGGCGGGGTGGTGACCCTGGCCGGCCCCTCCACTTGAGGGTAGCCGCGATGTCGCGAAACGGCCTGGAACTGACTGTAGAAGACGACGGCGTGGGCATGGTCCCCTCGCTACGAGACAACGGGGGTAGCGGGCAGGGCCTGGCGTTACACAGCACCATGATGGCCGTTGTGGGCGGCTCCCTGGCTACAGAAAGCGTGCCCGGCAAGTATACGCGGGTCATTCTGACGCTGCCGCAAGTCTGAGCGTATGCTTATCTGCCTTCCAGCTTGATTTCGCCCACACCACTATCAATCATGACGCTGAGCCTGTTGGTCGACCGGACGCCGTTAGTGTAAGCCTCACCATCCCTGGATAGCCCAGACGCGGTGACTTTGCCCAGTTTGCCCTTAACCTCTATACGGGTCGCCATGTGGTGCCCCACTTTGAGGGTAATCTGGCCTGTGCCCCCGGTGATTTGCGCATCCACGTCCCTGCCGTAATCACCAGTGAGGTCGGCGTCGACCTTGCCGGCACCGAGTTCCATCTTCAGGGCGCTTATCTGGAGGTTGGACAGGTCGAGGCGGGCCTCCCCCAGGCCGAGGTGAAGCTCAAGGTCCAGCGGCACCTGGTTACCCAACCTGATCTCCCAGTTGTAGACTGTGCTCCCATTGGAAGCGGGCAGGTTGTTCCTATCGACCGGCTGGACGATGGAGAGTACGCCCGGTGTGCCATCGCCGTTGTAGTTGATCTTTGGTTTCCAGTTGGGCACGTTGTACTGGAAAGTGCCTTCCATCAGCTTGTTTGAGCCGTCCGATAGGTCCAACTGCCCGGTCGCCATGTCGATGAGCACCCCGGCATTCGGGGCGGTGCCATGCTCAACCGACTCGTGGATGGTCTGGAGACCGCCGACGGCAGGTTCAGCGCCACAGGCGGAGAGAGGCAGCATGAGCAGCAAGCCCAGCGCCAGCCCCGCGAACGCCCTCCTAACGCCGATTTGCATAGCAAGTTCCCTCAACTACGCCGTTTTACCCCCAACAGGAATCCCTCCACAGCAAGAACGCGGGCAGCAATCCGGTGCTTAATAGCTCCTCAGTCCACAGTATACCACCACAATCGGACGTGTGAGGCGTTTCCTTGCGAGGCGGCCTTAAAAGGAAAACACAAACCCCGGCTCTGCTCATGGGCCGGGGTCTGTACGTGAATGTGCAGATTACAGGGCGCTAGTACCTGGGTAGCGAAGGGTCTACATCCTCGGCCCAGGCGTTGATGCCGCCGCGGAGGTTCCACAGCTTGCGGAAGCCAAGCTGCCGAAGCTCATTCACCGCGCGGGCCGAACGGGTGCCGGCCTTGCAATAGACCACCATCTCGTCGGCGGTGCTGAGTTCGTGGGCGTGGGCGGTCACCTGGTTCACCGGGATGAGCTTCGCGCCTTCGAGGTGGGCGATGTCCCACTCGTGAGGCTCGCGAACGTCGAGGAGCACCAGCTTCTGCCCAGCGTCGAGACGGGCCTTCAGGTCGCGAGGGGAGATGTCAAAGTCGGTCTCTCCGCGCTCGGTCTGCGGGTTGATACCACAGAACTGCTGGTAGTCTATCAGTTCAGTGACAGTCGGATTCTCGCCGCACACCGGGCACTCCGGGTCTTTGCGCAGGCGCACCTCGCGGAAGCGCATGTCGAGGGCGTTGTACAGCATGAGACGGCCAATCAGCGGCTCACCGATGCCGAGGAGCAGCTTGATAGTCTCGGTGGCTTGTATGGTGCCAATCGTGCCGGGGAGGATGCCGAGCACGCCACCCTCGGCGCAGGAGGGCACCAGGCCAGGCGGGGGAGGCTCGGGGTAGAGGCAGCGGTAGCACGGTCCAAACGTGGCCCAGAAGACCGACGCCTGCCCCTCGAACCGGAAGATCGAGCCGTATACGTTCGGCTTACCCAGGAGCACACAGGCATCGTTCACCAGGTAGCGCGTGGGAAAGTTGTCGGTGCCGTCCACGATCACGTCGTAGGGCCGGAATAGCTCCAGCGCGTTCTCGGACGTGAGTGGGTACTCGTAGCTGTCCACCTGCACGTTGGGGTTGATGTCGAGGATGCGGGCCTTGGCGCTCTCCAGCTTGGGCGTGCCGATACCGGAGGTGCCGTGTATAACCTGGCGCTGCAGGTTCGACTCGTCCACCACGTCGAAATCCACAATGCCGATACGCCCCACGCCCGCGGCTGCCAGGTACAGGGCCAGTGGCGACCCCAGACCGCCCGCGCCTATCAGGAGCACGCTGCTTGCCTTGAGCTTCTTCTGCCCCTCAAGGCCCACCTCCGGCACGATAAGGTGGCGGCTGTAGCGCCGTATCTCCGCGTGCGAAAGAGTTTGCTCTTCGCCACCCTTCGTCACCGGCGGAGGAGGGGAGTCGAGCACAGCGGCATGAGCACCGCCCGCGATGGCCGGGATGATGGAGATGGTGTCCTTCTCACTCACGGGGGTGGCGCCTTTCTGGAGGTAGCGCACGTCGTCCTCGTTGAGGTAGATGTTGACAAAGTTGCGCAGCTTGCCGCTGTCGCTATAAAGCTGCCTGCGCAGGTCGGGATAGCGGGTCGAAAGCTCTTGCAGAAGCTCGTCAATCGTGCCGCCCTGCAATGATACCTCGCTCTGCTGTCCGGCGTACTGGCGCAGGGCCGTAGGTATGAGGATTGTTGCCATTCGTAATGTTCTCCTTTGTTGGACGATGGACGATGGACGATAGACGATGGTAGGAGTTGCTATCGTCCGGCGAGTAGCTTATACCTGTAAATGCGGAAGCGATAGTAAATGGTGCAGCCCACGCAGTATCCTGCAAGAGCTACGCCAGCGGCAACCGCCACCATGAGGGCAAATGCCCAGCCGGCGACTGTGGCCCCGAACAGGAACGCCACCTGCGCCGACCCGAGCAGGAACATCGCTATCGAGTTGTTGAATTTCATCAGGCGGCGGTCCACACCGGGCGCACCGTTCTCAGTGCCGGGCAGTAGGTGCTTACCAAGCTGGAAAATCAGGCTGCCACGCTGGCCGTACAGCACCGCCGGGACCAGTATCAGGAACAGGACCGTGGTGAACAGTGGTTGCTGCAACAACAGCCCGCCCACAATACCGACGACGAGGGTCCAGCGGTTCAGGTTTACTATAGGCTGTGGAATGTCGTCTACACAACCCTCTGCGCTTACTTGCTGACTCTTGCTCTTGCTAATCGCGCTCATGATTTCTCCTCCTGTCTCTACTACGTTGTGCTCGTCGCGCTAACTTCAACTTCTACTTCGTCATACCCGCTACGGTCCTCGCGCAGCTTCCAGGCCCGTATGTCGGCGGCCTTGCCCTCCCGGACCGAGACGATTACATAGCTCCAGGTGGTCCAGGCAGCGTGGTCGCGGTCGTACTCCGACGGTTGCGCGGGGGCGTTGGGGTGGGAGTGGTAGACGCCCAGTACGTCAAGGCGGTCGTGCCGCGCCAACCTTTCGGCTCGGAACATGTCGGCGGGTGTAATAAGGAAGCGGTGGTACTGCTCGTCCTGCTCAAACCTGTTCTCTATAGGCATCGTCAGGCGGATGAGGCGGCGGTCGCCCTCGTCCTTGCCGAGCAGGATGCCGCAAATCTCGTTCGGGTAGCCTCCCTCGCCGTGTTGCACGATTGAGTCTCGTGCGCAGTCGTCCAGATACAATGTCATTATTCGGTCCTTTTGCCTCTTATTGATCAGCCGTTACCTGCTTATTGCCCGTGCCCACTGCCGCGTGGAGCGCCTGGTCGATGTCCTCTATGACGTCCTCTATGTCCTCTATGCCCGCCGACACTCGCAGCAGCCCTGCCGTGATGCCTGCGCGCCGCAGTTGGGCGGGTGCCCAGTCACGGTGGCTTGAGATGATGGAGTACGATACCTCGGTGTAAACGTCTCCGAGCGTCGTGGCGGGTAGCACGAGTTCAAGAGCGTCCATAAAGCGCAATACCTCTGCCTTGCCCGCGCCCGCTATCTCGAAGGACAGCACCGCGCCCATGTAGGGTGGCGTGAAAAGCCGCGCGGCTATCTCATGCTGGGGGTGGTCTGGCAGGCCGGGGTAATGCACCTTAGCCACGAGGGGGTGCTGAGCCAGCCACCGCGCCAGCGCCGCCGCGTTTTCGCACTGCTGCTTTACCCTGACGATAAGCGTCTTTATACCGCGGCTGGTGAGATACGCCTCGAACGGGCCCGGTATTGCACCCACCAGCCTCGAAATCTGCCGCAGTGTAGGTTCAAGCTCCGGATTGGCGATCGAGACGTGACCGCCCGTAACGTCTCCGTGCCCCCCGAAGTACTTGGTGTCGCTATGCATCACGATGTCGGCGCCAAGAGCTAGAGGGAGGATTATGGGCGGTGGTGTGAAGGTCGCGTCAACGATGGTCAACACCCCCAGCGAACGGGCAAGCTCGCACAACCAGGGCACGTCGGCCACTTTGATAAGTGGGTTGGAGGCTGTCTCGAAGAGCATAGCGCGTGGGCGGGGGTCGCTACGAAGGGCCTGCTCCACGGCCTCAAAGTCGGTCATATCAACGAAGCGGGTCTGGACCTCAAACTGTCCGAGCAGGGTAGCCAGGAGGGTGTGGCTTGCGCCGTATAGATCGCTACCGGCCAGCACGGTATCCCCAGGCTCAAGCTCGCACAGCAGGAACGCCGCGTGGAGGGCCGCCATGCCGCTGCCGAAAGCCACGCTCGCCGCTGCCCCGTCGAGGGCAGCCAGGGCTTCTTCCAGCGCAGCTACGGTGGGGTTGGCGTAGCGACCATAGACGTAGCCGGGTATGTTGCCCCCCAGCACCCCGTCCAGGGTGGCGGCGTCGGGGCTGAGGAAGGTGCTGCTGGCGTAGATGGGCACGTTCGAGGGCTGGGTGCCGCCCAGGTCTACATGCGACCCAGCGTGTACTGCCCTGGTGCTCGGACCATGCCCGGCTTTGCGCTTGCTCTTGTCCTGTCCGTCTGCCGTACTCACCGCCGGTCATCCTCGCTCTCGTCCCAGAAGGAGTCTTGCAGATAGCGGTTACCGCCGTCGGGCAGCACCGTCACCACCACGCCGGAGTGCAGCGATTGTGCCAGGCGCACAGCAGCCAGCACCCCCGCACCGCCCGAAGGCCCGGCCAGTATGCCCTCGTACCGGGCCAGGTCGCGGGTCATTGCCTGGGCTTCCTCGGTGCCTACTTGCAGGCTCTCTTCCGCCAGGTCCGGGTCGTAGATGCCGGGCACCAGCGCCGACGGCATGTGCTTCATCCCCTCCAGCCCGTGGAAAGCAGCGTCGGGCTGGACCTCCACGATATGGACGCCAGGGTTGTACTGCTTGAGGCGGCGGGAGGTGCCCACGAAGGTGCCGCTGGTGCCGACCACGGCCACAAAGTGGGTCACGCGCCCGTCCGTCTGCTGCCAGATTTCCGGCGCGGTGCCGTAGTAGTGGGCCTGCCAGTTGGCGGGGTTGTTGTACTGGTCGGGGTAGAAGTAGCGGTCGGGCTGCTCGTCGTAAAGGCGGCGGGCTTCGATGATGGCTCCGTCGGTGCCGTCAGCCGGGGGCGTGTCGATGATGGTAGCGCCGTACAGCTTCAGCAGCCGCTTCCGTTCGGGGCTTGCCGACTCGGGCAGGCAGACCTCAACCCTGTAGCCCAGGGCCGCGCCAATCATTGCGTACGCGATACCGGTGTTGCCGGAGCTTGCGTCCAGGATCGTCTTGCCGGGCGCGAGCAGTCCTCGCCGCTCGCCGTCGCGGATCATGTAGAGGGCTGCCCGGTCTTTCACAGACCCACCTGGGTTGAACCACTCCGCCTTGGCGTATAGCTCGACACCCTCGGACAGGCCGTACTTCTCCTCGATGCGCGCCAACCGCAGCAGGGGTGTGTTGCCAATCTGGGCGACTATGTCCTCGCCGCAGGGGCTTGGGATTGTGGATAACGCTCTTCTCGTTAGAAGCTCCAACGTAGCCTCCGGTAACTTCGTGGAAACAAAAAAGGCCGACCGGTCAGGTCAGGCCCCGTGATGTAGCTGCTGGTTGTTAGTTACCATGCAGCGTCATTGCTGTATGCCTACTGTTACACGTGGGGAGCCGGACCGTCGCAAGCTGAGGCCGCGCAACAACAGCACGCGGCCTGACACATACAGGCGCAGTCTTTGCTGGTGCTGGCCGAAAAAAGCTGTGCGATTCTCATGTCCGGGGTGTTGGTCATTACTATAAATACAAGCCGCATTGGGAGATGGTTTATATGATAACTATTATAACAAAGACGTGCAAATAAAGATAGCACAACCTGGGCCAACGGCACGGTCGTGAAATTCGAACAACGGGACCAAGCCTACCTTGTCATTCTGAACGCAGTGAAGAATCTCGTCCCTCACCGCGATGCTTCTTCTTTCTTACGGTACGGTGTGGCTGAAAGAAAGAGGTAACCTTGGGTGCAGAGGGACGAGATTCTTCACTGCGTTCAGAATGACAAAGAGGGACGAGATGCTGCTATCCTACGCTATTAAAGCCACAAACAATTCTCAATCTCTGCCTTACCCTTGCGCTCTTTGTGCCCGGTTTTCTCTCTAAGGTGTTGCCTAGATATGGCAGGTAGACAACCCGCGCTTCTCCAGGTACTGCTGATGGTACTCCTCGGCGGGGTAGAAGGTAGACGCTGGCTCAATGAACGTCACGATGGGCCGGCTGTACCTGCGGCTGTTTTCGAGTTGGGCCTTGGAGGCGAGCGCGGCGGCCTCCTGCTCAGGCGTGTGGAAGAAGATGGCCGACCTGTACTGCGTGCCGACGTCGGGGCCTTGCCGGTTCAGGGTGGTCGGGTTGTGATTGTCCCAGAAGACCCTCAGCAGGTCGTCGTAGGAGACGCGGGTGGGGTCGTAGACGACCTCCACCACCTCGGCGTGGCCGGTGCGCCCGGTGCACACGTCGCGGTAAGATGGGTTCTGGTACGACCCGCCGCTGTAGCCCACTGAGGTTGAGATTACGCCTTTGATCTGGCGGAAAGCTGCTTCTACACCCCAGAAACAGCCAGCCCCGAATGTTGCCTTTGCGTTGTCCATTGTGTTGCTCCTATGTGTTGTTTATACGTCCCGTACGCATGGATATCTTGAGCTAATCCTGAAGAGAAGAGTAGAGAGTCTCTCCAATAGTTTAGAGAGGCGAGACCGCGAGAGGCCCTGTCATCCTGAGCGCAGCGAAGGATCAGTAGCTCGTGTTTGACCCTCCCTATTGCGGCACATGGTTCCTCCTGCGAGCATCATCGACAACGTTGAGGATTCTCGTCTACCCACCTGATCCTTCGCTACGCTCAGGATGACAGGGTCGCCTTTGGTCGCTGGCTTCATGCTCAGTGTGCTTAAGTCGTTTCGACGCTTGTGGACTTCCTCTCCAGCTTCAGCGACGCAGAGTTGATGCAGAAGCGCAGACCTGTTGGTGCGGGGCCGTCGTCGAATACGTGGCCGAGATGGGCGTCACAGGTGCTGCACAGCACTTCGGTGCGGCGCATCCAGAAGCTGTTGTCCGACTCCATCTCCACGTTCTCCTCTGAAATGGGAGCGTAGAAGCTGGGCCAGCCGGTGCCCGACTCGAACTTGGTGTCCGAGCTAAAGAGTTCCGCGCCGCAGCATACGCACCTGTAGACACCCGCGTCCTTGTTGTGGGCGTACTCGCCGGTGAACGCACGCTCGGTGCCCTTCTGGCGGGCGACCCGGTATTGCTCTGGGGTTAGCTGCTGCTTCCACTCTGCATCGGACTTGACTACTTTGCTTCTCATTATTATGCCTCCTAATATCCACCTAATAAACCCTCATTACTATTGTATCTCATAAACGTTACGAGAAGATTTCGCGGATTTCGTCTCTGTTACAGTTTCCGGCTATTTTGCAGGTCTCTCCTGTGCATCCATAATGCACCTGTAACAAGCGACTGTATACTGCCTTGTGTGGCCGGTAACTTGCTTGCGGAAGTGAAGGAGGGCGCGGTTCGTGGCTGATATCGACAGTAGTTCTGCGGGAGCATTGAGAGCAAACATGGACGCCAAGGACTTCGGCTTTACACGCGACGAAACGTACTCCCGGCAGGTAGAGCAATACCTCAATCCGCTGCCGCGCTCGGTGGTCCGCCCCGATGAGGTGCAACTGCTGGATGGGGAGTGGCGCTTCGAGTTGGACCCGGAGGATCGCGGTCTTAGAGAAGAGTGGTTCAAGGGACACGAGTACAAGCGCACCGCACACTGGCCCTCCTCAATTGAAGACTACATGGCGAAGGCGGTGGAGCAGGCCAGGATCACCGGGCCGCTTGCCCAGTACACGCCCGAGAACGTGGTGGGCTGGTACGAGCGCGACTTCTCAATACCGAAGCCGTGGCTGGCTGATCCTGAGCACATTGTGCAACTCACTTTCGGAGCGTGCGGCTACGAGACGCGCGTGTGGCTGAACGGTGTGCAACTCAGCACGGTAGAGGGCGAGCCTGTGCACTATGGGGAGTACACCTCATTCAGCTACGAATTGCCGCCGGAGCTACTGCGCCCCGTGAACCGCCTCACCGTGCGCACCGCCGACACCCTGGACGCCGAGATCACGCGGGGCAAGCAGGAGTCACGGGTGTACAAACGGGGTGGTATCTGGTACCAGACGATTAGCGGTCCAGTACGAAGCGTGTGGATCGAGCCGGTGATGCTCAACAGGCTGCGTTCCCGGCTCGAGGTAATCACCAGCATCGAGGACCGGCTGGTGGAGTTCGTGGTCACGACCCGCACTGCCACGCCCGGCACCTACAACCTGCGCCTGGTGGTCACATCGCGTGACGAAGCGCTCGCCCCTGTCGTATCTGAGTTCCAATTGCAACTGGAAAAGGGTGTGAAGCGGCAGCGGTTGGTCATGTACTTGCCCAGCGCGAAGCTATGGTCGCCCGACGAGCCAAACCTGTACCAGCTTACAGCACAGCTCACCACGCCCGGTGGCGACATATCCCAAATAGCCACTCACTTCGGTCTGCGCAGGATAGAGGCGCGCGGGCGACACATCTACCTGAATAATGAGGATACTTACCTCGATGGCATCCTGTACCAGCCCGGCACCTCCACCTACGAGCAGATCGCCAGCCACCTGCACGCCATGAAGGCCCTCGGCTGCAACCTGGTGCGCGTCCACATCGCCGGCATCGACCCGCGCATCTACGACCTGGCCGACGAGATAGGCGTACTGCTGTGGGTGGAAGTGCCCAGCCCGCACGTCTCGACGCAACGCAGCCGCGACAACCACTGGGCCGAGCTGATGCGCATGCTGCCTATCGTTTGCTCTCACCCTTCGGTGGTGATTCTCTCGCTGTACAACGAGGACTGGGGCGTGCAGGACATACAGTTCAACGTCCTGACGCGAGAGTACATCGCCCGCACCTGGGCCTATCTCCGGGTGAACTACCCGCAGCTACTGGTGGTGGACAACGACGGCTGGCGGCACGTCTCGACTGAGGGCAGGGTGGAGTCGCATCTGCTGACGGCGCACATCTACCGGCAGGAGCTTGGCGAGTGGCAGGAATGGCTCGACCGCCTGGCCGGTGGCGAAAATGAAGGTGTGGCCCCGCACCCGCTGGTGGTGGGCGACCCCTTCTTCTACCGCGGGCAGATACCGCTGGTGGTCAGCGAGTGGGGCGGCTTCGGCTTCTTCGAGTACGGTGGCGCGGCTGAAATGTCGGAGCGAGTGGCGCAGATAGAGGCGTACAAGCACGAGCTGCGGCAGCGACCCATCGCCGGAGACGTGTATACCCAGGCCACCAGCATCGAGCAGGAGGTCAATGGGCTTATTGACCCGGCCACAGGGGAACTGTTGGTGCCGGAGGGTCTGCTCTACTCGGCTCCGCCCGGCGAACAGGCGGACGATGGTCGTTGAGCAAGGGTAAAACGACCAGGCATAGACGCGCGGCTACATGGGATGGGGCGGAGTTTTCCACATAGGCCGGTTCCTGTCAGGGCCGTTGACTCCCACTAATTCATCCTATATAATGCCCGACAATCAGAGGTAGATTAAGCAGTCTGCCGCTGTAGGAAGTGGCATGGCAGGGTAGAGGCTATTGGCGAAAATGCCCCGTAGCCTGGCTCCCATTGGTTTGTTCCCGGCGCTGGCCCATGAGGATGTGGGTATGCGGCAGGGAGCATTGGCGTTGTTAGCATAGCATGAAAGGAGGGTGCTCAAGCTCGGCTGGGAATTAGCACTTGGTAGCATTCCGGTGAGTTGCAGTGGCCGGAGCTGCACGGAAACGACAGTTGTCGGAGCGCACAAGGAGGAGGACAGCGCACATGTCAACTATAGAAACTAGCGCAGGCCCGGTAGCCAAAGAGTCGGGCATCGCGCGGTATTTCGAGCTAGCACGCTACAACGTCACGTTCGGCAGCGAGATCATGGCCGGGGCGACCACCTTCCTGGTCATGGCCTACATAGCATTTGTAAACCCACGCATCCTGACCACCGTACCCGACTCTACGGGCTTCAAGCTGGACTTCAATGCCACAGTGACGGCGACCTGCTGGGTGGCAAGTCTGCTCTGCCTCCTGATGGGCGTCTTTGCCCGCAGGCCGTTCGCGATGGCGCCCGGCATGGGCCTCAACGCGGTGGTCACTTTCCAGTTGGTAGCGGGGCAGGGGCTTACCTGGCCGCAAGCGATGGGCATCATCGTGCTCGAAGGCATCATCATCACCCTGCTGGTGCTCACCAAGTTCCGCCAGGCTATCCTAGACGCCGTGCCGATGGACCTCAAGCGAGCGATTGCCGCCGGAATCGGCCTCTTCATCCTCTACATCGGCCTCAATGAAGGCGGCCTGGTGGCGGGCAACCCGGTCTACGCGTCCGATCCCACGGTGCCACCTGTCCAACTGGGCAACTTCGGCACCGTCACCATACTCATTTCGGTGTTCGGCATCCTCTTGACGGCCTGGATGCACGTTCGTAAGAACCGCGCGGCCATCCTCATCGGCATACTGGGGGCAACTGCCTTCGCCATCGTTCTGAACTACATCAACATGGGGCTTGGCAACCCACCCCTCTACGGGAACGGCATTGCACAACTGCCTGGCATGCCTGTGGCATTGCCCACAATGCCCTACTTCTTCGGCCTCGACCTGGGTGCATTCAGCACCGCGGGCCCTATTACAAGCTCGCTTGACACTTTTTCTATCATGCTCAGCGACTTCTTCGACACGATGGGCACCTTCGTGGGCGTGGCTTTGCTGGCCGGGTTCCTCACCAAGGACGGCAAGCTGCCCGAGGTTGAGAAGCCGCTGCTCGTAGACTCGGTTGGCCCAATCGTGGGCGGGGCGTTCGGGGCCAGCAGCGCCACGACGTACATCGAGTCCGGCGCGGGCGTGTCGGCGGGTGGGCGTACTGGCATTGTGGCAGTCACAGTGGGCGTGCTCTTCCTGCTCGTACCGTTCCTGACCCCGATTATCGGCATCGTGCCGCCGCAGGCCACGGCCGCCGCGCTCATCATGGTAGGCTTCTTCATGCTGCAAACGCTGAGGGAGGTCGACTGGGGCAACTTCCGCGAGGCGTTCCCCGTGCTCATCACCATGATAGCCATGCCGCTTACCTATAGCATCACCAACGGCATCGGCTTCGGCTTCATCCTCTTCGTCCTCATGTCGTTCTTCACCGGCGCTGCCCGCAAAGTGCACTGGCTCATGTACCTCTCCGCCGCGGCCTTCGTCCTCTACTTCCTCTCCGTGCCGCTCCGCACCTGGCTGGGCGTCAGTTAATAGAGACGATGAAACCGCAAAGGCGCAAAGAGCGCAAAGGACACTAGCTATTAAGGTGGTGTTCTGAGCAAAAGGAGCAGGGTACGATGATAAGTACCCTGCTCCTCTTTGTACCCACTAAACCATCACATTCTTAGCTGTCCTTTGCGCTCTTTGCGCCTTTGCGGTTTCATCGTGCTCGTTTCGCCTATGTACCCCGTCGGTTTACTGGTTGCAAGTAAGAGCGGGTGCGTGTAGAGTCATGTTGGAGGTAGGGAGTAGGTGGAAGGGTTCAGCGGGGAGTCGTTTGCGGTGATCCTGGCGCTTATTGGCGTGGTGATCATGATCGCGGCGCTCATATCGGGGTTGATCGAGCGGAGCAACCTGCCCCAGGTGGCCGTGTTCCTGGCGTTGGGGGCGGTGCTTGGCCCGCCGGGGTTGGGCATCGTGAACATCACGCTGGAGTCGCCGGTGCTGCGGGTGGTAGCGACCCTCAGCCTCACGCTGGTGCTCTTCACCGACGCCCTCAGCCTCAACATCCAGGAAGTGCGCAAGCATCTCGGGCTGACCATGCTCGTGCTGGGTCCGGGCACGTTGTTTTCGGCTACGTTAATAGCTGCCGCTGGCTGGTGGCTGCTGGGTCTGCCTCTCGCTGGGGCTGTTGTGGTGGGCGCGGCGTTGGCATCTACCGACCCGGTGCTGCTGCGGGGCTTCCTGCGGCGTGACATCCCCTCCACTGCCCGCCAGGCCCTGCGCCTCGAAAGCGGCCTCAACGACGTGGTGCTGCTACCCATCGTGCTGGTAGCCATGACCTTCCTGGACACCTCGAACGGTTCCGGCAGCACCGCTGAACACACCGACTGGGCGAGAATGGCCCTCGACCTCTTGCTGCTGGGGCCGGGCGCGGGCGTGCTGATCGGGCTGCTCGCCGTGGCTACCCTCGACCTGGTGCGCCGCAGGATCGGCATCCGGCGAGATTACGAGTCGATCTACTCGCTGGGCGTGGCGTTCGCGGCCTTCGCGGCAGCCGAGACGGTGCACGGTAGCGGATTCCTGGCTGCCTTCGCGGCGGGCCTCACGATTGCGGCGCTCGACGTAGAACTGTGCGACTGCTTCCTCGAATACGGAGAGACCACCGCCGAGATGGCCCTGCTGTTCACCTTCGTGCTGTTCGGTAGCTCCCTCATCTGGAGCGCGTTCACCGTGTGGAGCCTCGCGGCTGCCGTGTTCGCGGTGCTGGTCCTGATGGTGCGTCCCGTCGCCTTCTCGGTAGCCCTGGCGCGGACCCGCCTCAACAGGTACGACAAGGCGCTGATCTCCTGGTTTGGACCGCGCGGCCTCAGCACGTTACTGCTGGTGCTCCTGCCCGTGTTCGCCGGGGTGGAGGGTGGCGCGCAGATGTTCGCCATCTGTTCGCTGGTGGTGCTGCTGTCGGTGGTAGTGCACGGCGGCACGCTCATGCTGGTTGGCAAGGGCAGGGGCGGCCGGCGCACTCCACAGGCCACTGCAACAGCAACGCCCGATGGCAATCAGCCTATAGCGGGCATAGGTGAAGCTGCCGCGCTCCCCCTCATGCCCAGGCCGCCCGCACCTGCGAAGGTTGGCAAGGATGGCTCTCCAGTGGAAGGGCAGACGGGCAGCCTGGTGCCTCCACACGGGCGTGCGGACGGCATAGTTGATCGCGCGCGAGCCTCAGAGGACGGCGAATCCCAGGCCGCAGAGCAGGACCGCATCAGCGTCGAGCAGCTTCGGAGCCTGTTGCAAGAGGGCGAACAGGTAGTTGTAATCGACACCCGCACCGAACGCACCTATGACAGCAGCGAGCTACACGCTTCAGGGGCGCAACGCATCATACCGGGGGCCGGCGGCACGGCACCGGGGAGCATCATCGACCAGGCCATGAAGTTGGGCATACCGCGTGAGGCGTGGGTCGCGGTCTTCTGTGCCTGAAGGAACGAAGCAACGAGCGCCCGTGTGGTGCGAGAGTTACACCGCGGCGGCTGGTCTAAAGCTCGCGCCCTCACCGGCGGCTGGGAGGCGTGGCAGTCTGCCGGGCTCCCGGTAGAGGCCAAGGCAGCCTCTTGAAACGCGCACTGTGAGCTTGCCTCTCAGGAACGGGCCTTCTCGATTGCGGCGAGCAGATTTTCGTAACGGAAGAAACCCTCGTGTCGCATGCCGTTGATGAAGAAAGTGGGGGTACCGGCTACGCCGCTATCAAGCCCGCTCTGGTAGTCGTCACGGACGTCTTGCAGGTGGGTGTGCTCGGCCATGTGTCGCTCGTACCCGGCCATGTCGCACCCGACCTGCTCAGCATACTCTCGTAGTTGCTCGTCTGCGAGGGCCGTCTGGTGTTCAAAGAGCACGTCGTGCATCTCCCAGAACCTGCCCCCTTCTCCTGCGCACTCGGCGGTCTCCGACGCTCGTATGGCGTGGGGGTGCGTGGTCGTGATCGGGAAATTGCGCCAGGCGAAACGAAGGTCATCGCCGAAGTGTTGCCTGAGCTGCTTGACGATGGGGTACGCCATCAGGCATGAGTCGCACTCAAAATCACCGTACTCAAGCAGCGTGATTGGGGCATCAGCGCGCCCGATCAAGTGGTCGTCATCACTCACGGGTATTGTGAGGTCCGGCTTATCGTGTCCCTGGCTCATATGTCCTGCTCCTTGTGCTGTTCAATCCAACCAAATCGCTTCGTACATGGGCAGATGGCGGCGCTTAGCTCAAAATGTCCCCGTTGGCCTCTATGATACCACAGGCCCAAAGCAAGGCTCCAGCCTGAAATCCCCTATTTTGTTGCAAAGAAAAAGGTCCACTCACCGCAGGCCAGGGATAGCCAAACATTTCACGGCGAGTAGACCTGTAAAGAAGTTAGCACACTCGTGCCAGGGCGCGCCGAGTTATCCACCGCGTAGGGGCACCATGCATGGTGCCCCTACGCTTATCGGTCCTCCACCGCGGCTAGCTCCTTGTAGTCGCGGAGGGCGGCTTCGAGGCTGGGGAGGGGTACCGTCAGTTGTGGTGCGGGGTAGTCGAGGAGGCGCGGGTGCGTTGTTGAAGCGATAGGTAGGGGTACGTACCTCTCGGTCCAGTCGTAGCGTTCGTCGTCCGCGACGATGTCTTCTTCCGTAGTTTCAGCCTGCGTAGCTATTGCGGGTGCGACCCTGGCCTTCTGGGGTATCCGCTGGGCTACCAGCAGCATTACCGCGAGCAGCGCCAGCCATAAGAGGCTCGTCCAGCTAAAAAGCTCACCGGTGACGTGCTGGAAGATGCCCTGCAATGAAGCGAGCAACGTTGCTTGTTGCTCAACGGGCTTGAGCACCGTGGCTGCGACGGGCACCATTACGGGTGCGTTGCCCTGGGCCTGCTGTCCTGTCTGGTTGGCAACCTCAGACTCCACAAGCCTCACCACCAGGCTGTCGAGGTTCTGCACCGTGAAGTCCGATGGTACGTCATGCGTGGTGGATGGTCCCGGTGCGCCTGATACACCGTTCGCGTAGGTGAGGAAGACGAACTGGCCCATAGTGAACTGGGCGAATTGGCGGAAGATGTACTCGCCGCCGCTATCGAGGTTGCTCGCGCCTATCGGGAAAATCTTGATGCCCTTCGAGACCGCCTGCCGCAGCAGATCGGGGTATGCGTAGTCGTTAGCGTAATCTAGGTGGGGCGGGGCATCGCCTACGAGCACGATCATCCGCAGGTGCCGGCCGCTGCTGTTGTCGGCCCAACCCGGTAGGTTGATAGCCTCGTGCAGCCCAGCGTTCACCGACTCCGGGGTGTCGCCTCCGCCGCCCGCCGACACGTTCGCCAGGTTCATGCCGAACCGGCTGATGTCGCTGGTGAAGTCCCAGGAGCGGGTCACGTAGTCGTCTCCCACGTCCCTGAAGGCCACCAGGCCAAAGCGCGGGGCGGTGCTGCCCGGCAGTTGCTCTATGCGTTGCGCGATGCTTGCCACGGTAGCCTTGATCTCGGCAATCTCGTCCGCCATGCTGCCGGTCGCATCGAGCAGGAACACCAGGTCCAGCGCCACAGGGCCGTTGTTGTCCTGCAGGTCCGGCATGGTGATGGTCTGCTCAGGCCCCGCGATGTTCACCTGGCCTTCTACCGCCGAGTTGGCCCGGCTGACCACGGCCCGCAGGCTCTGGACCTGTGCTGCGTCCGACATGGAAGGGAAGTAGAGCACATGCCCGTCGCTCACGGTCTGCCCCTCGTACAGTAGGCGCTGCCCGTCGTAAAGCTCCACCTTAGCACCCGCTACCGGCTTCTGCTCGCCGTCCAGCACCTTGAGGAAAAGCCGCTGCGACACGTCCATTGGAATGGCGACCTCGCTACTGTGCTTGCGAAGGTAGTCGAGGTACTCCTGGAACTTGGCGTTGTCATCCAACTGCCCGGCAGTGAGGGAAGACTGGTAATCAGGCGGAGGCAGGCTGCCGGTGCGCAAGGTGCTGTCCGTGGAGTCGGCATAAGCGCCACCCGCGTCTGTTGTACCACCTGCTGCGGCGGGTGCTTCTTTTCCCGGTGCCGCCGAACCGGTTGTCGCGGTGGCCTCAGCTGCTGCGAAGCCTGCTGTACTCTCCGGCACTCGGTAGGCGTCGCCGGAGTCTGTCTTAGAAGAGTCGTTCAAGCCCGGACGTGCTGAGCCAACGGTGGGAGCAGCACTCGAACCTCCGCAAGCCGCCGTTCCCAGGACGACCAGCGCCAACACCAGTAGATTGAGCCATTTATTTCCGCCAGTTCTGCGATGCTTTCCCATTATGGGCCTCCTCAAGCTACAGAGAGTAGACAAGTTGCTGAAAGTAGTGGATGAACGTCGTGTAGCTGAGGAATGTTCCCGTTTGATAGAAATTAGTGACGAAAACGCAAAGACACAAAGAACGCGCAAAGAGAACGTAAGGTCTTCTAACTAGAAGGACCACGGCACGTGATTACTTAGCCTGGGCCTTCGTTGTACCCACTAAACCATGTCTAATCTTTGCGCGTTCTTTGCGTCTTTGCGTCTTTGCGTTT
>JAXDKH010000123.1:0-3158 GCA_034667185.1 Chloroflexia bacterium
CAGGTCGAAGCCCTCTTTGCGCACACGCAGGTCGAAGTAGTAGAGGGTGTAGCACGTGAGAGAAAGCGGTATGAAGAGGGCCTCCGTGATGACCGTGACAACAGCCGTAATCACGCCAGTGAACACGGTATCAAGAGACCTGGTGAATAGCGTGACCAGCCCCACGATCAGGTAAGCGGGGCCTGCGGAAATTACAGCATTAAGCAGCCCAAGCACAAGCACTATGGCAAGGGTACGCCACCAGTAGCCCTGCACCAGTTGCCAGCTTCGGCGTAACGCCTGCACAGGGCCCAGGTTCTCCACCATGAGGGCGGGCACTATGACCGAAAGGCGTATGAAGATGTAAGCGTACAAGACTATGGTAACGAACATCAACAGGAACGCGAAACATATGAAGAGGAGCCCAGCGCTTGCTCCAGAATCGCCCCCGGCTGTGAGCGCACCTATCGCCAGCAGGAAGACGGCTATCGTAGGCAGGAATATGCCAATACCGAGCAGTATCTGCAGGCCAATCGTCCCAATCAGCGGCCCTACGTGCTTCAACATGGTTCGGTAGGCGCGCCCGAACGACACAGGCCTGTCGAGGTGGCTATCGGCCACCGCCGAGGTAAGCGCGCCCTGGCTCAGGTATTGCAGCAAGCCGGCCAGGATGGCGAGGCCCATGAAGACCACGAGCAGCACGATCAGAAGCACGATCGACTGGTTGAGACTTTCAGAGCTTGGCAACGAGGAGCCGGGGGCGGTAGAGCGTTGCAGCGCCCGGCTGCTACCCTGCAGCGCGACGCTCATCAGTTGCACGGCCATATTAACGGGCACGAACACTACCGCAGTAATCGCCAGGAAGGTGAAGAAGTACCTGCGATACAGCCTGAAAGCCTGGTCCAGTATCTCCGGCACGCTACGGGGCCGCAGGCGCGAGATGATGGGGTCTGTGCCCGGTGGGGAGAGCAGGGCAGGGTCCTTTAGCGAAGTATCGGGTGCTTATGCGAAGGGCGGCAAACAGTATCAGAAGTGGCCTGTCAGTTCCATTATAACTTAACAGGATGGCACCCCACCCAGTCGCTCACTTCTGGCTGTCGCCGGTGTCCAGGATGATTGTCACAGGGCCGTCGTTGAGCAGCGACACGTCCATGTGAGCCCCGAAGCGTCCGGTTGCTACCGTGATGCCCGCTTCTCGCCAGAGCTGGGCGCACCTCTCCACCAGGGCCTCAGCGACTTCGGGGGCCGCCGCGCCTATGAAAGAGGGCCGCCTGCCCTTGCGCGCGTCGGCGTAGAGGGTGAACTGCGACACCAGCAGGATAGCGCCGCCAATGTCACCTAACGCCAGGTTGAACTTGCCGTCGGCGTCCGAGAAGATGCGCATTTCAGCCACCTTGCGCGCCACATACCGCACGTCTTCCTCGGTGTCGTCCCGCCCCACGCCCAGCAGCACCAGCAGCCCCGGCCCGATCTGCCCGATCGTCTCACCGTCCACTACCACGCCGGCATGTCGCACTCGCTGAATGACTGCTTTCATAGTGATAAGCGATGAGTATTGAGAGCCGAGCTATTCTGTGCGGGAGAGCATGACTGTGCAGTAGGCGGCCATGCCCTCGCCTGTGCCGGTAAAACCCAACCCGTCTGTCGTTTTACTTTTGACGTTTACGCGCTCCGGCTCTATCTCCAATATCTCAGCTATCCGGGCTTTCATACGGGGTGTGTGGGGTGAGAGCCGTGGACGCTGGGCCACAATAGTAGCGTCTACGTTCTCGACGCGCCAGCCTTTACTTCCAACAAGCTGCACCATCTCGGCCAGCATAGTGGCACTAGAGATGCCCTTAAGCGCCGGGTCCGAAGAGGGGTAGTGGGTACCAATATCGCCCTCCCCGGCGGCACCCAGGATGGCGTCAATCAGCGCGTGCAGCAGCACGTCGGCATCCGAATGCCCCTCCAGCCCCTGCTCGAACGGCACCTCCACCCCGCCCAGGACTAGAGGCCGCCCCTCTATGAGCCGGTGAACGTCATATCCAAAGCCTGAGCGATAGGTGGTGTCCATGTGTCTGAAACGTGAAACGTGATGCGGCTTAAGTAAGAATCCTGTATTAGCTCGTTTGGTACTTTATGTACCATAACGTTTCACGTTTCAGCCCCTCCTGCCCTTCAAAATGGCCTCTGCTACCAGCAAGTCTATGGGCGTGGTAATCTTGATGTTGGTGCGCTCGCCCTCGAACACGCGGACGGGGTGGCCGCCCAGTTCGACCATGCGGGCGCAATCGGTGGCCTCGTGGTGGTTGCCATTTTGGGCCAGGGCTGCGTAGGCGTCGGTGAGTAGCGATGTGCGGAAGATTTGGGGCGTCTGGGCCAGCCAGAGGTTGCCACGGTCGAGAGTGCCGGTTATCAACCCCTCACCATCTACCGTCTTGACCGTGTCGGTCGCGGGCAGCGCGGCGATGGCGGCACCCGTCTCGCGAGCAGCCTGGAGGCCCCGGCTGATAAGGTCTGGCGTCACCAAGGGCCTGGCCCCGTCATGCACCGCCACCCATTCGTAAGACTCACCATCGCGCTGCAGCCCCGTCACCGCATGCAGCCCCGCGCCTACCGAGTCCTGCCTGCGCTCACCGCCCGGTACTATAGCCGAAATCTTGCCCCAGCCGAACTCGCGCTGAAGCTCGAGGCCACCCTCCATGTTGTCGGGGTTGAGCACTAGCACGATGGCACCCACGTCGTCACAGGCCTCAAACGCAGCCACGGTACGCACGAGCACGGGCACCCCCGCAATGGTGCGAAGCTGCTTATCGACCCCGCCCATGCGCTGGCTCTTCCCCGCGGCGACTATTATGGCTGCTAGTTCGTTTGGCATTTGCTCTCCTGGGGTGGTTAGTGGTTAGTGGTTAGTGGTTGGTGGTTAGTAGGAGCTCTTTGCTAACCACCAACCACTATCCACTCGCCTTCCCGTTCTTCATCTGCGCGAATATCATCCGGCCCGCCACCGTCTGGAGCACTCGGGTCACTGTTACGTCTACGTCGGAATTGATGTACTTGCGGCCATTCTCGACTACAATCATCGTGCCGTCGTCCAGGTATGCAATGCCCTGGCCTAGTTCTTTGCCTTCCTGGATGACGTGCACGTTCATCTCTTCGCCGGGCAGGACGACGGGCTTTATCGCGTTGGCTAGCTC
>JAXDKH010000124.1:0-9323 GCA_034667185.1 Chloroflexia bacterium
AGAAGTAATCCGCCTAATCCAAGAACGAAACTAAAGAGAGACGGAACCGCATAACGCCAAGGACGCCAAGGTTTAGCACGGTGTTCTAAGCAAAAGGATTAGGATACAGCATCATGTACCCTGCTCCTTTTTGTACTCTCTAAACCATCCTTAACTTGGCGGGTTCTTGGCGTCCTTGGCGTTATGCGGTTCCGTCTCTCTTCATATGCGTAACAAACCGAGCAAGCTTGCGTTGGATTAAGCGCAGAGATTTTCTTATAATTGCAAGACCATTGTCTATGCCAAGAGCGTGCATATTGGCCAGAAGAGACGGAGAAACCATCGAGACATGCGTACCGAAGAGTTGCTGGAGCAGTGCCTTCAGGCCTTGACCACCGGGCAGGAGCTACCTGTCGAGGTTGCCCGGTACCTGGCGCAGCACCCGGAGCAACAGGCCGAAGTCGAAGACCTGCTCTTCATAGCACAACGTGTCAGCCGCCGTCCTAACGTTGAGATTGCTGAGGCCACGCGCAGGCGTCTGGATAGCCGCCTGGCCGACCGACTCGGCATCAATCCCGCCGCCCTGCGCACCCCGGCCCCTCACGAGGGTCTGGCACCAACCCAGGAAAGCGGCGAAATGCTCCCCTACAGCAGCACCGCGGGCCGCAAGAAGCTGCGCCTGTCGATGGGCAGGGTGGCCCTGGCGAAGCTCCGCGACTACAGCGCCCACCCACACCGCGACCCCGCCTCGGAAGCCCGCGTCCGGGAGGTATTCCGCGACCTCACCCCCGAAGACATCCGCCGCTATATAGGCGTGCGCGGCGAAGACTACCTCTACTACCGCCAGCGCCTACCCGGCTGGAGGCCCGTCCTGGCCTTCATAGCCTTCGTCTTGCGCGGCTTCAAACGCCTGGAGAAGCTGGTGACGGTCAGTAACCAGTAGACGATGGACGATGGGTCCTGAGCTTGCGGAGGATGGACGATAGCAAGGCGCGTAGAAGTCACTAAGCGGCGCGAGTGGTTGACATTTTCCCGCGATAGAAGATAATTGAGGCGAGCACGCAGTCTGGGGCATATATAATAGCCCCAGGCACCTGTGCCCGCGATTCAGTTAGCCTCTGCCAGCTATGTCATCGTCCATCGTCTATCATCCATCGTCCGCCTATGACTTTCGCTTTCACAGTAGACGACCTGCCCCGCATCTTCGTCATGCTGATACTGGCCGCAGTGCTCGGCTACCTAGCCCACCTGCTGGTAGGTGGTAGGGTGCCGCTTGGCTTCGTCGGTGCCATTCTGTTCGGGCTGCTGGGTGCGTGGCTCGCCACTGACGTGATTCGCCCGAGCATCCCCATCACTTTGCCCCAGGAGCCGGTATTTGACAACGTGACTCTCATCACGGCAGGCTTAGGGGCCTTCGTCCTCTCCCTCTTATGGTGCACCCTCACCTCCCGCCTCGCCCGCCGGTGGAGGTAGGGGGTTCCGAGTTCCGAGTTCCGAGTAACATCTAACTCGTGGCGTGTAGTACATAGAGCGCAGTGGGCATAAGTAGCAGCCATCGCGTGCTATTTGACGCTCACCCATCCTTCTGTTAAGATGGCTTCAGCAGCTTCAAACTGACCCTGTCACAAGTAACGCGTAACGCGTTACTCCTCACGTTTCACGTTTCAGAACCCCCTATGTCCTCACTCCCCGGCCAGGCTCCTATAGCGCCACCACCTAGCGAGAGGGCAGGGTTGTTGGGTATGCGGGCGCGGCTTGGCTCGCTGGAAATAACTTTCCTGCAGGTGTGCGTGCTCGCCGCCATAGTCTTTTACTCGCTGGCAGTGCCGGGCGACCTCGACTATAAGCTGGATGCGCTCGGTTTCGGCGTGTGCCACCAGATAAGCACCCACTCCTTCTTCGTGGACGGCCACCAGTTGCCCCTGTGCGCTCGTTGCTCCGGCATCTACCTGTCGGCGCTGGCCTCGCTGAGCCTCCTGCTCGTAATCAGGCGCAGGGCGGCGAGGCTGCCGGTGGGCAGTATGGTCACTATACTGGCGGTATTCTTCGGTGCGATGGTCATCGACGGCATCAACTCGACGTTACAGACGTTCGGCAGCAACATCTGGGAGAGCACCAACCTGGTGCGCCTCATCACGGGCAGTTTGGCGGGCACCGCGGTCGCTTTCTTCCTCTACCCCGTGTTCAACATGAGCCTCTGGAGCCGGGAGGCCCGCAAGCGAGAAAGCGTGCTGGAAAGCCCCCTAGAGCTTGCGGGTTATATGGTAGCGGTGGGCCTCATGGTGGCACTCGTGCTCGACGGGGGCGATTGGCTCTTCTACCCGCTGTCATTCCTCAGTATAATAGGCATGCTGTCGATGCTGACTATGGCTAACACCATGCTGGTGCTTATCGCCACCCGCCGTGAAGGCAGGGCGACGACCTTCTCGGAGGTGCTGACACCTCTGCTGGTGGCTTTCCTGCTCAGCCTGATTGAGATTTCGCTGCTATCGTGGGGCCGGGCCTCGCTCGCGCCGTTCATGGCGAACAACGTTGGTATGCCCCTGGTGCCAGGCCTACCCTGAGGTTACTTGTACCATATGACAGCATCAAACCGGTGCATAGGAGGAATGTAACTAAATGAACAACGACCCGAACAAGCCGGGCAATGCTCCCGAACAGCCGTCCGGGGAAACACCCGCAGTACCCGGTGAAACTCCATCTAGCGGCCAGCCCACGGAACGCGTAATTCCACCTAGCTTCCAGCCACCACCCGCGCCCGACCCCTCGCAATACACCATGCCCATGCCCCAGACCACCATCTACTCGCCGCAACCGCCGCCCGCGAGTGGACCGGGGTCTGCACCTCCCCCTTACACGCAGCCAATGGGCGCTGCCCCCGCCTCTCAACAGCCACACGGGGGAGAGCAGGCCAGGGCCCCGCAGCAGCCTTATCCTCAGGGTCAGTACCCTCCACCCGGCCAGTACCCCCAGCAGGGTTATCCGCCTCCTGGGCAGAACCCGCAGGGCCAATACACGCAAGGACAGTACCCACCTCAGTACCAGCAGGGGCAATACCCTCCACCCGGCCCACCAACTTATCCGCAACCTGGGTACGCCCAACCGGCCCAGCCTCTACCTAAGAAGGGCGGCGTGCCCGTGATAGTGTGGGTGCTCGGCGGCTCTCTTGTAGCCATTTTGCTTATCTGCGGCACCCTGGCATTCATAGTCAGCGCGGCACTCAACACCGCCAGCCGGTCCATAACCACTGCCTTCAGCACCGTGGAGGCCAACGTCGGAGGCATCCCGTCGTGGCTGTTCTACAACGATCTCAACTCCGGCAACTACGAGGACGCCCGCCAGTACCTGTCCGCCGACCTCAAGAGCCAATATACCGCTGCCAAGCTGAAGGCTGATTGGGAACGTTTGACCAAAGCAACCGGCGGCATAACGGTGGGAGATTACACACTGGACAGCGCCACCAACACCTCACTCTGGAGGCAAGAACTTGAAGGTCAGGACAACAATAAGCTGTACGAGATACAGATTACGGTGAAGACCGTGGGCAGTGACTACGTGATTACCGATGCCAAGCCAGCTCTGATTCCATCGCCTTAGATACCGCTCTAAATCGCCGCCATATGGCGCGTAACAGATAGAGGCTCCCTTACGTAATAAAGACAGGTCACGCGAATTGCCGCGCATCCAGCCACCTTTAATGGCCGGGGTGTTCGGCATGCTTTTGCTTGCAGAACTGCCTCGCAGACTCACTTACTCAACGGCACGGAATCTGGTAAAGTAGAGGGCATTATGGATGTATTCACCCTCCTATTGTCGGGCTTCGGGCTGGCAGCGCCTGCCGGACTGAACGCGTGGCTGCCTCTCCTGATTACAGGTCTCGCCGCCAAGTTCCACCTGTTCGGTCTTACTCTCAACGCCCCTTTCGACCTGCTTACTGAGACCTGGGTGCTGGTCATCATCGGCGTGCTGCTTACGATCGAAGTCTTCGCCGACAAGATACCCGCCGTCGACACCATCAACGACATCATCCACACCTTCATCCGTCCGGTCGCCGGCGGCATTCTGTTCGCGGCACATAGCGGTGCCGTCGGAGGGATGGACCCAACACTGAGCTTCATACTGGGGATGTTATCGGCGGGTAGCGTGCACGCGGTCAAGGCCACCTCGCGCCCCATCATCACCGCCACCACGGGCGGTCTAGCCAACCCCCTGGTCAGCATGGTGGAGGACATCATAGCGGCAGGTGCCACTGTGCTGGCCCTCGCCGCGCCCATCGTGGCCGCACTGCTCATGGGATCGATACTCGCTCTGGCGGCGTGGGTGGTCTGGAAGTGGCGGCAGCGGAGAAAGAGACGGCGGGCGGCGCAGGTATAGATGCCAGATATCCACGGTAAGACCAACGCACTACACGTAACTAGCAGGCTGCTAGATGGCCCTGGCCTTCGCCCTGCACAGGACAGCTACCGGCGACGGATGATTGCTGAAGCCCTAATCGCCGGACCGTCGAACATCTATGTACGACGCGACAGCAGCGATTATGAGCGCCTATCCGACTTCGACCAGATCCTACATATTACCCTCAGGATGGTGAGCACTGTAAGTGCATGGTCGGTCTACCGGGAAAGGCAAAACAGCCCCTCCGCGAGAGTCCCCGGCTGCGTGCTGAGGCATGTTGTCTGGGACAAGGAGATCAAGACAGCAAGCAGCAATGCCGCCGAAGGTATCCCCGGACTCTCCATCACTACTGAGTATGTGACAGGTCCGCCCTGCGCGCGCATCACACGTGTCTGCCGGGGCCTAGACAACATCCTCCTCAAAGGCGTGCCATTTACCCAGCGCTCCACCGAGGATACGCCGGACTGGTACCAGCTTTCCATATACCGGTCGCTGGACATCGAGATCAGGCTGTCCTGGCTACCCTATATGGAGAACAAAGAATGTGAGAAAGCCATTTTCAAGGTCGCGCGCATCATAGAGGACATTCTCAAGGCGCGTGAGAGCCAGGAGCAAGACAAGATCGAAGCTATGGAGTTCGTGTACAGTAGCAACCTGCCTCCGGGCTTCCCAACGTCTGAACAGGCCTGAATGCGGGTCTACGATACTACCAGACCATACACCTCCCAAGTCTCCCGTGCTGCCCCCTCCCAGGAAAACCGCCTCGCTTGCCTCAATCCAGCCTCCACCAGCCGCGCCGCCGCCTCCTGGTCCAGCAGCACCCGCTCCAGCGCCGCCGCCCAGCCATCTACGTCGTGCGGGTCCACCAGTATGGCCGCCTCCCCGGCCACCTCGGCCAGCGACCCGGCGTTGGACGACACTACCGGCACGCCGCTCTGCATCGCCTCCAGCACCGGCAGCCCGAATCCCTCGTACAGCGACGGCATCACAAAGGCCCGCGCACCCTGGTAGAGGCCAACCAGAGCCGCCTCCGAGACAGCACCCGGTAGGCGCACGTGCTCGCGCAATCGTAGCTCGTCTACCTTCGCATGCACCTGCTCGAACAACCAGCCTTCGCGCCCGGCAATCACAAGATCGGGTATGTGTGACGCACGTTTGCTGTCCAGCAATTTGCGGTAGGCTTCCAGCAGCGTAGGGAGGTTCTTGCGCGGCTCAATCGTGCCCACGAAGAGAATGTAGCCCCGGCCATCGTTAGTCACACCAGAGGCCAGGGACGCGCGCTCTTGGGCCTGCTGGAAGTCTACGGGGGGCTTGAACTGCCCCCCTGCCGCGCCCGGTATGACCGTCACTTTCTCCGGCTTAACGCCCAGCAGCGACACAATGTCGTCGCGGGCCGAATTGGAGAGAGCTATCAGGGCGTCGGCGTCCTGCGCGGCGCGATAGACCTGGCTGTAGTACCGCTTGCTTTCCTCGGTGAGCAGGGTCAGGTCGGGGAACTTAAGGAAAGCGAGGTCCTGTATGTTGGCGACGGCCTTCATTGTGCGGTAGCGGGGCGGCACGAAGTCGGGCGAGTGGATGAGTTGGGGCCGGGGCTGCAACTTGAGCAGTTCGACCCCTAATGCAAGTTGCTCAAAGCGGTTGTGCGGCGGCGTCCACATAGGCACGCGGTGGAAGCGGCGGTCCCTCACGATGCGCTCCCTGTCCCCTCGCATCTGGAGCACCTGCATGCGCGCACCCGGCCCCAACTCAGGCAGCTTAGACATAGCCCTCAACAGGCTGACGCTATACTGCCCAATGCCCGCACGGCGATAGTGCACCATGCGGGCATCAAAAGCCACCCTCAAATCCGCAATCCGAATTCCCAAATCCCGAATCACTCGCTCAGGAAGTCGGGGTTATTCACGCCGCTGCCTGTGTATACCCACTCAAGCTCAATATCCACCGATTCGCTGGGCGGTAGCTTGAACAGCCATTGGAGGAGGACGCAGTTGCCCTGGTAGGTGCGCTCGAAGCCCGCCTCGGAGCCTGATACGGTGTAGATGGGGAAGCGCCACAAAGTAGCCTCGACGTTCGCCCGCAATGTCATCTCGATACCGAGCCACGAGTTACCCACCGCAAGCTCCCGCACGTCGCGCGACTCGCCAATCGACTCCAGCGAGGTGTCCTCCAGCTCAGCACCCTCTACCCTGTAGTAGGCGGAAGGGTTGCGCCCGCCACCCAGCAGGTTGAGGTTCCACTCCGAGGCGAACACGCCCGTAAGCTCTTCGTCGCCGGTGTTCTGCACGGTGTAGAGCACACGGAAGTCGGACGAGCCGGGCCGCAACGACAATCGCTTGCTTAAGCGTACAGGGCGCTGCCCCTGCTTCGTGTTGAGGAAGCCGTCGCGCTCCAACATCACGTGCAGGATATGGAGGCCGCCCTCCTGTAGCTCCGCGTTGTAGGCCGCACCGGCGAAATCGCCCTCCTCGTTGTACTGCCCCGATATGAAGCTCTCCAGTGTGGTGCCGGGGCCGAGGAAGTGGTCCCGCATGCAGGCACGGCGGTATTTGTCGTAGCTGAGGTAGCGGTCCAGGTGCTCCTCGCGCACCCGCACCGAGTCGTGCGGCGACTCTATTTCCTCCTCCCCGGCTTTAACGTCAGAGCTTTCAGCCTTAGGAGCCGGTTCCTTTTCCTTGCTGCTGGTACCCAGGAAACTACGCTGCTTCTCATAATCCTTCAGCGTTGCATGATAAGCTTCTTCCCGCCGGGTGAGCGTGGAGGCGAGATTGTAGAAGTGCCTGCGCAGGTTCCACTCGAAGATGGTGCCGCCGTCCGCCAGGTCGATGTAGAGATCGAGCGCGTTACCCTCCACTAGCAGTTCTTGCATGGAGTCGCGGTCGAAGTCGGTGATCTCGTGGCTCAACCAGGCCTGGTGACCGTAGATGCCGCGCTCGGCGGCCTGCTGCGCACGGATGAGGTGGCCGTAGATGCGGGCGCGGATATCGGTCATGTAGACACCACCGAACAGTCCGTGCCAATAGGTGTCGTTGCTCTGGCCGCGCCACAGGTCTTCCTGCCCGAAATCGCCGTACTGCGCCAGGTCGTCCCCGCGCTCATTTGCCAGCCAGCGGCCCTGCTGTAGCTTGTCGTGCACGCGTAGCATCTTCTTGTGCTGCGAGTTGATCTCGTCGTACTTGGTCAGGAAGGTGCGCCAGAACCCACCGCGCATGAAGCGTGCATACGGCGGCTCCTTCTTCAACTGCCCAATCTTGTGCATCAGCTGGTTCAGCCCATGCGACTCCTTGGCGGGTAGCGCCCACTCCATCATCTCGCTGTAAGAAGCAGTTGGCAGGTACACGCGACCTATCGCTGGGAAGTTGCGCACGTGATCGCCCAGCGTGATGCAGTGCAGCCAGGACGCGTTCGCCTCCAGCGCCGAGAAGAAGTCGTCCACCCAGCCGTTGTGCCCATTAGTGCCCCAGCAGTGCTCCAACGTGCCGGGCCATGCCCCGAACTTCTCGCCGTCGTCGCCTATCACCAGTATCTTGCCGGGCGTGGGCTGGGCCTCCTTGCGCAGGAAGTCTATCGTCTCTGCAACAGGCTGCCAGGGTATGTTGTAGCGGAGCATCTTGGAGGTGCCAAATACGTTCACCACGTCGCCGTTGTTCTCGGTCACGAAATAGCCTGTCACGACCTCGTCGGTGAGACCAACCATCTTGAAGTGCACGTCGTCCACTATCGTCCAGGCGATGTTGCCGCGGCTCAGGTACGTGGGCAGAGTTGGTTCCCACACGCGCTCGGCCAGCCACATGCCGGTGGGGTTGTAGCCGAAGTCTTCCAGCACGGCCCGGTTGAGCTTGAGGATCTGCGACACCTTGTCATCGTCCGGTATGGACGGCAGAATCGGCTCGTAGTATCCGCCCGATAGCACCTCCACCTGCCCGCGCTCCACTAGCGCCCTCACCCGCTGGATGTACTCCGCCCTGTTCTGCCTCAGCCAGTCGAGGAGCGACCCGGTGTAGTGCAGGCAGACCCGCACGCCGGGGTGGCGCTCCAACGCGGCTACTTGCGGTTCGTAAGACTTCTCATATATCTCCTCGAATACATTATCCGCCTGACCTATTGGCTGGTGGTTGTGCAACACCATGCCGAACGATATATGCCTCTTGTCAGACATGCTGCTCCTTGTTCGTGGCTTCGGGTTGAAGTATTACCATGGGGATATGGCGGTCGGTCATCCTGGTATACTCGATGTAGTTGCGGCCCTTCGACGTGAGTTCCTTCCAGAGCCTCGCCTGCTCCTCCTCAGTCGCCACCCTGGCGACCACCGGGAAGACTTTGCGGCGCACCTGCACGGTCGCATGGGGATTGCTCTGTAAGTTCAAGAACCATGCCGGGTGGCTGTCCTTGCCGGAATTGGATGCCGCCACGACATAGGCGTCGCGGTACCGCAGGTAGTTGAGGGGCTGGGTGCGCTGCTCTCCGCTTTTGCGCCCCGTGGTGGTCAGGAGCAGCACGGACAGCTCGCGTAACCTCCCGCCCAACAGCCCTCCCGTCTTGCGATAGACCGCCACATGCCGCTCTGTTATGCCCCCGGTAAGCCGCAGCGAGGCCTTCAAGGTAAGCCAGTCGAGCAGACGCGTAATCGGGTTGCGCTTAACCAATTCTCTATCACTCCTCGTACCAAATAGCATCAGGGTCTCAGTGCTTTACTATCGAAAGTACAGTTACCCCAACTTACGGAACCAAGCCCCGACTTTGTCATTCTGAGCGCAGCGAAGAATCTCGTCCCTCACCGGGATGTTCCATAAACGTACTGCTGTTATCATACCAGCCCGCACTAAAGTCTTCCCAGGCCGGGTTCATCTCCTCAATAAGGGCTATCTTCTTGGCCCGCAGCCAGCCTTTAATCTGCTTCTCCCTCGCAATGGCATCCCGCACGTCAGTAGTCTCAGCGAAATAGACCAGAC
>JAXDKH010000125.1:0-10635 GCA_034667185.1 Chloroflexia bacterium
CCCTCTATCCCTCTATCCCTCTATCCCTCTATCCCTCTATCCCTCTATCCCTCTATCCCTCTATCCCTCTATCCCTCTATCCCTCTATCCCTCTATCCCTCTATCCCTCTATTTCGCCTACGCCGACCCAACGGTCCTCCCGAGCGCTCTGCCAGATGGCTTCGCCTATGCGGAGTTCCTGGTGCCCATCCTCAAACGTGGGAAAGTCGGGCGTCGCCTCGAAGTCACCTGCGTCGAGATAGCGGTAGATAGCATGGTAGAGGCTCTTGAACGTGTCGGGGAAACCCTCGGCGTGCCCCCCAGGGTAGAAGGCGTACTGCCTAGCTTCCGCTGACAGGAGCGATGGGTCCTTTATCAACACTTCATTGGGCCGGTCGCGATGCCCGATCCATAGCTCGTTCGGGTGCTCGCCGTCCCAGGCGATAGCCGACCGCGAGCCATCGATCTCGTAAGACATCCTGTTCTTTCGTCCTGCGCTCACCTGCGACACGGTCAGCACGCCTCGCGCCCCGCTGCTGTACCGGATCAACACGCTCGCGTAGTCCTCGGTGTGAATCGGCTGCTCCACGTACTCAACGGGGGCCTGTTCCTTGTTCGTAAACGTCTCGACCGGCCGGGTTGGCTTCTGGCGCGTGTGCAGGAAAGTACCGAAATCGGCAAACACCGACTCGACAGTCAGGCCGGTGATGTAGGTGGTCAAATCGAGCCAGTGCGAGCCGATGTCCGCTATGGCGCGTGTCTTGCCGCTGAACTCGGGTTCGAGACGCCAGTTCCAGTCGGTGGGTAGAAGCAGCCAGTCCTGCAGGTAGGTGCCCTGCACGATGAAGACGTCGCCCAGTTCGCCCTGACGCACCAACGAGCGCGCGTGCTGGGACAGCGGATAGTAGCGGATCATGAAGTTGACGGCGTTCACCAGCTTGCGTTCCTTCGCCAGCCTCACAAGCTCGCCCGATTCGCGCGTGTCCATAGCCAACGGCTTCTCGCACACGACGTGCTTACCCGCGAGCAGGGCAGCTTTGGCATGGGGGAAGTGCAGGTGATTGGGGGAGGTGACGTGCACGACGTTGATGTTGGACCGCTCCAGCATCTCGTCAACGGAGCCATACGACTCGGCAATATGAAGCTGTCGCGCTTTCTCCGCCGTTCGCTCTGCGTTGTTCCCGGCCAGGGCCACGACCTCGATGCCCAGCCGCCGGAGCGCCTCGACGTGCACGGGCCCGATGAAGCCGGTACCGATAACTCCTACCTGCCAGGTTGATGCTGTCACGCGGTTGACCTCCTGGTACCTTCGATAACGAATAGATGGTCGAGCGCCAGGTGAATGGCCCCGGTTACTCCCGCTTCCGGGCCCATGGGTGAGTAGCTGATAACAAGCTCCCTGGTTGCCAGGGAGGTTGACCGGCGCAACACCTCTTGACGGATGGAAGAGAGCAGTTGGTTGCCGATGTTTGCTACGCCGCCGCCGATCAGGATCAGGCTTGGGTTGAAAAAATTCACCAGCCCTGCCAGCACGTTACCGGTCATCTGGCCGCTGCTCTGGATGATTTCAAGGGCCACCCGGTCCCCTTCGCGCGCCGCGGTGCCCACATCTTCCGACCGCAGCTGCGCTCTATGCGCCTCCAGTTTCCGTGCCAGTATGCTGCTGGAGCCGTTGCGCGCGGCCTCCGCTGCTCGCTTTGCAATAGCGGGGCCAGCCGCCATTATTTCTAGGCAGCCTATGTTGCCGCAGTGGCAGGTGGGGCCGTTGCGGTCGACCGAGATATGCCCGATATCGCCCGCGCTCCCGGTGCTACCCCTGTGCACGAGGCCGTGGCAAATGATGCCCGCGCCGATGCCGGTGCCAATTTTAATGAAGAGAAAGTTGTCGATACCTTTGCCCGCGCCTGCTCGAAGCTCACCCAACGCCATCATGTTCACGTCGTTGTCCACCGAGACAAAGGCGTTCGGGAAGAGGTTACGAAAGAAGCTCCGTATGGGGTAGTTCCCCCAGGCGGGCATGAGGGGCGGAGCCACTAGTACGCCCTTCGCAAAATCGACCGGGCCGGGCACGCCCACCCCTACGCCCAGGATCTCTTCGGGCCGCAGCCCTTCCCTGCGGAGCATATCGGACAGGCGGCGTTTCACCTCGCCCAGCAGCACAGCGGGTTCCTGGCGCACATCTATCTGGTCACTGTCGCGCGACAGCACTTCGGCGTTGAGATCGGCCACCGCCAGGTCCACGCTCGTAGCCCCAATGTCGAGGCCGATAACGTAGCCCAGGCGGCTGTTGAGGCGCAGGAGCTGAGGACGCCGCCCGCCCTGCGACTCGCCCTCCCCCGTCTCCATCAGCACACCACGGTCGATCAGCCTGTTGACGACCGTGGTGACCTTGGGCCGCGACCAGTTCGTAACACGGGAGATGTCGGTGCGCGACACGGCTACCTGTCGCCGCAACGCATCCAGCACCTGCGCTTCCTGCGAGGTAACCTGCAAACGTGGTAGAGCTGGAACCGCCTCATTACCGGTCTTCTTGGTGTTCATCGGGGATTACCTGGTGTTCTTTCTACCAAAAGCTGTACCCACAAAGTGGCTCGCCTGGCCCTCACAACGGGCGCACAGGAGACTTATATCATATTTTTACATAAGTATGTACATTTCGTAGCAAAGTATGGTATTATTTGTGCGAACTTCGGAACAAAGCTGCTGTCCCAGTATAAGGCATACAAATTGCAGCCGCAATAGGCTCCGCAGCTTATTCTAACCACAGTTGGTGCTCAATGTTGAGTTCGCAGGTCTCCCCGGCCACAATCGCACAGCTTCTTACAGCGACTGGCTCTTTTAGAGCCGGTGCTTTTTGTGCTTGCCGCGGGCTGTCGTTCTATCCGGGGCATGGAAACTGTTGTAAGCGTCCTATCACTTCCATATTGTGCCTTGATCAGCCAGATTACCAAGAAGGGAGGAGCAACGGATGAGAGTATATCGCAGTGTGCCCGGTTTGAGCACACGCGCGAACGGCATGTTCCCAACTAAGGACAAGGACCCAAAGGAGTAACCCGTGAAAAAGAAGTTACAAATTGCGCTTCCATTGCTGGTCGGCCTCACCTCGCTGCTGACCGCATGCGGCGGGACGACCGCCACACCCACCAACACTACCGGCCCCGCCGCGCCCGCTGCTACCTCTGCACCGGCCGGTGAAACCCCCGCCGCCGGGACTACCCCCGCTGCCGGCAAGCCGTTTACCATCGGCATCTCCAACCCCTTCATCAGCAGCGAGTACCGCACGCAGATGATCCAGGAGCTTATCGACGTCAACAAAGAATACATGGACCAGGGTATCACGACCGAATTGGCGATTGAGAGCGCCGATACCGATGTGCCCGGCCAGATCCAACAGTTGCAGAACCTTATCAACAAGGGTGTGGATGCCATCCTCGTCAACCCCGGCGATGTCAGTGGCTTGAACACTACCTTGCAGGACGCGGTCGGCAAGGGTATTATCGTGATTTCGGTCGACCAGGAGCTCGATAGCCCCAATGTGTATAATGTGGGCATCGACCAGAAGGAGTGGGCCAAGACCTCGGCCAAGTGGCTCGCCGACAAGCTGGGCGGCAAGGGCAACATCGTGGAAATCGAAGGCTTCCCCGGCCACCCGGCGAACGAAGCCCGCATGAGCGGTGTGGCCGAAGTCCTCAAGGGCTACCCCAACATCAAGATACTTGGCAAGGACACCGGCAAGTGGGATGAGGCGACGGGTCAGCAGGTTATGTCCAACTTCCTCGCTTCCTTCCCTAACATGGACGGCTACTGGACGCAGGACGGTATGGCTATCGGTGCTTTCCAGGCTGTGCTAGCCGCCAACCCCTCCAAGTTCCCCGTGTCCGTGCTGGAGGGACGCTGCCAGGCCCTGCAACTCTGGGACCAGCGCCTCAAGGACGACCCGAACTTCGAGAGCATCGCCGTGGCTAACCCGCCGGGTGTAGCCCCCACGGGCCTGCGCATCGCGGTTAACATGCTCCAGGGCAAGAAGGTCGACAAGAGCAAGCTCGGCGGCACGAACGGCCAATCATTCGTCATCCCCGTGCCTGTGACCGTGACCAAGGACAACTTCCAGGAAGTCTTCAAGAGCCAGTGCGCGGGCAAGCCTGCGGCTTACCTGCTAGACGGCATCTTGAGCGACCAGGAAGTCCAGCAGTACTTCAGCAAATAAATCATGCCAATATCGCTCTCGGCGCGCAATGTCGCCAAACGCTACGGCGCGGTAACAGCCCTCTCTGACGCCAACCTGGACATCCAGAGCGGTGAGGTGCTGGCGCTCGTCGGCGCTAACGGCAGCGGCAAGAGCACGTTGAGCAAGATCATCAACGGAGTAGTTGTCCTCGATGGAGGGCAGCTACTCGTTGATGGTCGGCCGGTCCGCTTTCAATCACCGCACGCCGCCAAGCGCCTGGGTATCTCCACCGTCTTCCAGGAGCTTAGCCTGGTGCCGCAGATGACGGTGGCCGAGAACATCTTCCTCACCCGCGAACCGCTACGGGGCGGACTGGTAGACCGCGGCGCAATCCGGCAGAGGACGGAGCAACTGCTGGCCCTGTTCGGCGGCATGTTCAAGACCGATCTCACCCCTGATACGCAAGTTGGGCCTCTCCCACCCGACGAGAAACAGATCATCGAGATACTCAAGGCGATCAGCTTCAACCCCCGCCTGCTGATCCTGGACGAAGCCACCGCCAGCCTCGACAGCCGCCAGGTGCAACGCCTTTTCGAGCTTGTAACCCGCTGGAAAGAGGAAGGCACCGCAATTGTCTTCGTCTCCCACCGCATGGAGGAGATTTTCCAGATAGCCGACCGTTATACCGTCCTCCGCAACGGCCAGACCGTAGGCGAAGGCCCCATGAAAGAGGTCACCTCGCGCGATCTTGTGGGTATGATGGTGGCCGGCATCACGGCGGGGAGCGTGGTCCAACGCACCCGGCCTTCCGCGGAGGAGCTTGCGGGGCGCAAAGTCACGCTGGATGTCAAAGACCTGCGGGCCGATGGGGTGCATGGGGTCAGCTTCCAACTGCACGAGGGCGAGCTACTCGGCCTGGGGGGCTTGCGAGGCCAGGGGCAGCACCAGCTCTTGCTCGCTCTGTTTGGCGACATCCCACATTCCGGTACCGTCACCATCGATGTGACCCCCGTGCACTTCACCCATCCACGCCAGGCGATGGAAAAGAGGCTGGCGTTGGTCCCAGGTGAGCGGGCCAAAGAAGGATTGTTGCTTATCCGCTCCATCCTGGAGAACTTCCTGATACCTTCGTGGAGGCGTTACGGCTTCCCCCTTAGAATAGGTAAGGCGCGTCAAGAAGCCACAAACATCTCGATGAGCCTGAGTCTGAAGATGGCAGGGTTGGACGCTCCGGTGAGCAGCCTTTCGGGTGGTAACGCGCAGAAAGTGGTCATCGGCAAGTGGCTGCTGCGCAACCCTCGCATACTGATGCTGGACGACCCCACCAAAGGCGTTGACGTAGGGGCCAAAGCCGAGTTCTACAAGCTGCTGGCGCTGCTATCCGATGAAGGCAAGTCCGTCCTGCTCTATAGCAGCGACGACGAAGAATTGATAGGCTTGAGCGACCGGGTACTCGTAATGCACGACGGGAGGATCAGTACGGAGTTGGCTGGCGAGTCGCTTACCAAGTCCAACCTGATAGCGGCCAGCCTGGGCGCTACACAAGAGGCGCTGCCATGATAAGACACGGCTGGCGAAGGCTTGCCAATCAGAACCGCATTCCGTTCGCGATGGTCCTCCTTGCGGCGGTGGTCATAATCAATCTCATCCTGCAACCAAACCTGCTAGAGCCTGGCACGCTCAACGGCAGCATGCGCGTATTCTTACCGCTCATCCTGGTGGCCGTGGGGCAGACGATAGTCATCCTGGCCGGGGGCATCGACATCTCGGCGGGCGCGATTGTCTCCATCACCAACGCTATCCTGGCGACCCAGGTCGGAGTAAAGGGCGAACCAGGCACAGCGACCCTGATTATGCTGGCTGTCCTCCTTGTGGGCATGGCGGCAGGAGCCGTGAATGGCTTTTTCGTGGCGATCCTGCGCTTGCAGCCTATTATCACCACCTACGCGACCAGCTTCCTGTTCGGCGGGCTGGCACTGCTTATTCTGCCGAGTCCGGGCGGCGGTATGCCTTCGCAGTTCACCACTTTCTACCGGGACACAATGCCGCTGGGCCTGCCGCTGGCATTCTTCATTATCGTCGTAATAATGCTGGCGTGGTATGGCATCCGCCAGACGCGCTATGGACGGTACCTTTTCGCCGTGGGCGGCAACGCCGACGCGGCTTACCAGACCGGCGTACCTGTAAACGTGGTGCAGTTCAGCACCTACGTGATATCGGGCTTGATGGCGGCGTTCGGGGGCATCGCGCTCACGCTGCTTACCGGGTCCGGCAACGCGCAAATTGGAGATTCGCTGACGTTGGCGGCGATTACCGCAGTGGTGATCGGGGGCACCGCCCTTAGCGGAGGCACCGGGACTATTGCTGGGGCCATTATGGGGGCTATCATCCTCAGCCTGCTCCCCAACCTCATCTCCTTCGCCAACGTTGAAACGTGGTGGCAGACATTCCTCAATGCCGCGATCATCGTGATAGCCCTGGCATTGCCCGGCTTCATAAACCTGCTCCGGAGGAGACGCACATGAGCATGAGACGCATCGCGATTCCCCCACCGCTGGCGGCTGTCTTGCTGGCGATCGTGCTGTTCCTGCTAAGCGGCCTGTTGCCCAACGGCTTCGGCAGCAACCCTGATATCGCCACTTCCCAGGCCACCAACATCATACGACTCGCTGTGTTCCTTGGAATAGTGGCCGCCGGACAGACCCTCGTAATCATCAGCGGCGCTGAGGGCATCGACTTGTCGGCGGGCGCGGTGGTGACCTTATCGGCCATTGTCACCTATTCAATCGTCAATGGTAACAACGAGAACGTGCTCCTCGCGCTTCCGGCGGCGTTGGTTGTCGGCGCCGCGGTGGGCTTTGTGAACGGACTGGGTATCACCTACCTCAGGATCGCCCCACTCGTGATGACGCTCGGTATGGCGGGAGTGGTCACCGGCCTGATCATCGTCATAACCCAGGGTAGCGTGCGCGGTGCGGTTGCGCCCGTCATGACCCAGGTGATCGCGCGACCTCTCCTGCTAGGCATCCCAGGTGCCATCCTCATCTGGATCGTGTTTGGTGCGCTGATGTGGTTCTTGCTGCAGCGGACCACATATGGCAAGAATCTGTTCGCCGTAGGCACGAACCGGGTCACCTCTCGGCTGTCGGGCGTAAACGTCACAGGCATGGTGGTGGGCACCTATGCGCTGGCTGGTATGCTCGCGGGGCTGGCCGGTTTCCTTGTGGTGGGTAATACGGGCGTGGTCCACATACGAATTGGTGACCCGTTCCTGTTCCCTTCAATCGCAGCCGTGGCCGTGGGAGGCACGTTGCTAACCGGCGGCAAAGGCAGTTATTGGGGTACGATGGCGGGCGCCCTGGTGCTGACGCTCATCACGAGTCTGCTGACCACGATGCAGATGCCGGAGTCTGTGCGCCGGATGGTCCTGGGCGGGACTCTGCTTATCATGATCTCTATTTATGGACGCCAACGAGGGCTGAGACAGTAATTCTAGGTGCTCAACCCGCGCTAGCGACTAGGTAATCAAAGAACATTGTTGTATCGGAAGCGCTGATATCCGGCACAGCATGTGCCAATGGGTGCTATCCGGTTCGTCTAGTGCTACACTGTGCTAGCTAGTGTTATCTTGTGGTGCCGAAGGTGGGATTCGAACCCACATGAGGCTACCCTCACCCGCTTTTGAGGCGGGCGCGTCTGCCGTTCCGCCACTCCGGCTTGTTGCTTCTTGCTCTACTGCCCTACAACTCTACAGGGCCAAGTCCACCGCCACGGGTAGCGAGGTGGCTTCCCAGCCCGTGCTGCGGACCTCCTCGCGACCGTAGTATTTGGCTACCACCAGCCGCCTAGCCAGCTTCTCCTCGGCGGGCTCGGCGATTACTCTGCCCAGGCCGCTGAAAATTCTGTCGCCGATGCGTACCTGCACGCCGGGGTCCTGGCGTATGTTTTTTACCCAGTCCGACCTGTCGCCGCCACCGGCGAGCATGTACAGGCTGCGCCCGTGTTCCGGCATGGCAAACCAGATCTCAATCGTGTGAGGATTGCCCGTCCGGCGTCCCACCGTGGTCAGATAGCAGTATTGTTCACGTGCCAGGATATCCATGCTGCTTGCGCTCGAAGCATTAACTATTATACGCAAATATGCGCAGTCAGGTCAATCATCTTGACAGCCAACCCACCTTGTGATAAGCTGGTCCGGTTATAGATACCAAGTATCAATAAGGCAAATGTGTAATGCAAGCGACCATCTCAGAAAATAGCTCTGCACAAGCGCCCGGCACAGGTGCTCCTGCTGTACGGCTACGGGATGTGACCGTGGGGTACGACGGCACCCCAGTGCTCGCCCATACCGACCTGGAGGTTGGCTGGGGCTTGATTGTGGGCGTTATCGGGCCGAACGGTGCCGGTAAGTCCACCCTCATTAAGACAATCCTGGGCACGCTGCGGGCCTGGGAGGGCTCGGTGGAGGTGGCCGGCTACGCGGCAAGCTCCAGGGAGGCGCGGGAGGCGATTGGCTACGTGCCCCAGCGTGAGGTGGTCAACTGGGACTTCCCGGTCACGGTGGCCGACGTGGTGATGATGGGCCGCACGCCCCGCCTTGGTTGGCTACGCTTCCCCGGTGCCAACGACCGCCGCATCGTCGCCGGGGCGCTGGACAAGGTGGGTATGTCGGCATTCGCGGACAGGCAAATCAGCCAGCTATCAGGCGGGCAGCAGCAGCGCGTGTTCCTGGCGAGGGCGCTGGCGCAGGGTGGCCGTCTCCTTTTGCTTGACGAGCCGCTGAACGGGGTGGACGCCAATACCCAGGAGACGATTGGGGAGATACTGCGCGGCGTGAAATCGGAGGGCGGCACGGTGCTCATGGCGACGCACGACTTGGAGCTTGCAGCCGCCTGGTGCGACCGCTTGGTGATGGTCAACCATGCTATCGTCGGCTATGGTACGCCCGCTGAGGCCCTGCGTCCCGAAGTATTGCGACTGACATATGGTGGGCAGGTGCTCCTGGTGCCGGAAGTTGGCAATGGCAACCTCGGGGCGAGCACGGTGGTGCCCGACGTTCACGGCCACCCCGGCGGGCAGCCCCCTCCCGGCACCACCAGTAAAGTGCTTTAGCGGCACCATGTAGAGGCAAGATTGGACTTCTTCAACTGGCTCACGGACCCGCTGCAGTTCCCTTTCATGCAGCGCGCCCTTGTAGAAGTGATTTTGATGGGCATTACGTGCGGGCTGATCGGCACGTACGTGGTGCTGCGGGGTATGGCTTTCATTGGCGACGCCCTGGCCCACGCTATCTTCCCCGGCGTGGTGATCGCTTTCCTGCTGCACGCCAGCTTCTTCCTGGGGGCGCTCGTGTTCGGAGGGGTAACAGCTCTGTCGATTGGCGCGCTGGCCCGCAACCGCCGGGTGTCCGAGGACACGGCAATCGGTGTGCTCTTCGCGGGTATGTTCGCGCTCGGGATCGTGCTCATCAGTCAGGTGCAGGGCTACACCGCCGACCTGGCCTCATTCCTGTTCGGCAACGTACTGGGCGTGAGCGTAGAAGACCTGACAGCCAGCCTGGTTATTGGGGCGCTGGTACTCATACTGCTGGTCCTCTTCCACAAGGAGCTTGTGCTGGTGTCGTTCGACAACGACATGGCCGAGGCCTCCGGCCTCCCGGTGTGGCTGCTGAACCTGGGGCTGCTCCTCCTCATCGCGGTGACGATTGTGGTGTCCCTGCGGGCGGTGGGCAACATCCTGGTGGTGGCGATGCTGGTCACCCCTGCTGCCGCCGCCCGCCTCTGGACCGACCGCCTGCGGGTGATGCTGGGCTTGAGCGCGCTGTTCGGGGCACTGGCGGGCGTGTTGGGCCTGCTGGTCAGCTACCACGCCAACCTGGCGGCGGGCGGCACCATCGTGCTGTCGGTAACCGTCTGGTTCGGCGTTTCGCTGCTCATCGCACCCCGTCATGGCTACCTGAGCCGCTTCCTGCGTCCCGCTACTAAGAGCAAGCTGGCCGGGCCGGAAGGGGTGCTGGCGCAGTCCGATGGGCATAGTCATGTGCATTGAGGCTTAGCACCGGGTCTCATTTCCCGGTAGATTGGGAGAGTTCCATGCCAGGCGTCGAATCGGTGCTCCAAAGATTGAATCACGAAGGTTACAGGCTGACCGGCCCCCGCCGCTACGTGCTGGAGGAGGTGCTGCAGCGCACGTCGCCCTTTACCTCCGCCGAGTTGTGGGACTCGATCCAGCAGAGCGCCCCCACTATAGGCCGTGCCACCGTCTTCCGCACGCTCGAACTGCTCACCCGGCTGGGCGTGGTGCAGCGCATCCACCGCGACGCCGAAGCGGGCCGCTGCCACGCTTACCTGGCCTGCGAGGACCACCACCACCATCACCTGATCTGCAATTCGTGCGGCAAAGTGACCGATTTTCACGAGGACAGGGCACTGGAGGCTCTGGTGCATGAGGTCGAGCGGCGCACTGCCTTTCATGTGGAAGGGCACAGG
>JAXDKH010000126.1:0-17562 GCA_034667185.1 Chloroflexia bacterium
GCGCTCTCTGCGTCTCTGCGGTGAATAGTCCTTATCATCTTGGTGGACTCTAAGCAGCTTGTCGGTTCAGCCTTTGAGCGCTGCCAGAACAACGCCCGGCAATTTGGACAGCGCCTGGCCGTCTGCGAAGGCAACCATCCGCCGCCCTAGCTCGTCCCCGTTGCGATGCGTAACGAATGGAGGTTTGGGGTGCATTACAAAGGGCGCGTATATCACGCTCTTCTGAGGGCGGTCAAACATGAAGGTATTGTGAACTACGCCTATACCGCTCTGAATGTCGTTCAAACTATGGCCGGGAAACGCCCCCCACGTGAGCACCGGAAACATCCAGCCGTACCCCGCCCAGCAATTGACCCCCACTGAGCCATACCGCAAATCAGAAAGCGCCTCTTCCAGGGCCGGGCCGAGCGCTTTCGCCGTTTTCGGATGGACAATTAGATTCGCGCTCAGTGTGCCAGCCAAAGTCTCGTTAGCAAAGCGCACCGCTTGCTGCAAGAATTCGGCGGGGCTGCCGGCGGGCAGCCGGGTTTCTGCCAATACGCCGCTGAACAGCTCCTGGGTAAAGCAAACCTCGTTGATCGCGGTGGGGTCCAAATCCGCAATCAGCAGACGAGGAAACATATCGTCCCGCCTATCCCCTACATAGTCAACCGAGTCAAGCACTTCGGCATCCGGGTGCGCCGCTAAGATTGCCTGGCGACGAAGCGCCGTACCGGGATAGTAAGAGGGGCGCAGCGGCATGTCGCGCATGACCGCTCGTATCGCATCCAGCAATGCGGGCCCTCTGTCCCACCCCGCGCTCGTAATAAGCACTTGCACGGCAAGACAGTTGTGCCCGGCATTGTTCTGTTTTTGCGTGGCAATATGTTCGGCGTGGAAACGCAACTCAGCCTCGGTCCATGGGCCGGGAACGATAATTGTGGGGGTGACACACCCCAGTTCGCTGGTGATGCGTTTCGTATTTATAGGCTGGTTTTGGCGCTTGCGTTCCTCACCCTCGGTACCGGTTCCATATACAATTGCGTCGTGGGTGCGAGCACCGCCGGTCATGTGGATTTCGTCAATGCCGGGATGGGCAGTCAGATAAGCGCCAACTTCTGCCCCTCCATAGGCGAACTGAACGTAGCCAGCCCGACAAAGCGGCGCGAAGATCTGCTCGAAGAAGACCCCTAGGTAATCGTTGACTGGGTTCATCTTGAGCAAGGACACTTGCCCCTCGGTATATAGCTTATGAAGTACATCCTTCACCGAGATGGCTGCTACATTGCCCGCCCCTAGCACCAATGCTACCTTGCCCTCCGGCGCGACTTGCTTATAGAAGGGAGCTATAGTTTCTGCCAGATTAGCGGGCGTAACATCGGGTTGCATCCAGATTTCGCCGTGCATACCATTGAAAAGTACGCGGTCGTAGACGGAAAGGGGGAACGTTTCAACCACAACTTGACCATTAGGCCGGGTGCGGACCCGCTTCAGAGGAGGAGTCCGGCCAATTTCTATATATCCCAGGGTTGTAATCAGTCCATTTAGAAGGAGGAGGACCGCGTATGGTCCGGCTAACCATTCCTCAATAGCCAGGTTAGGCTGACCTTCTATGCCCTTGGCCTTGACCGCCGCTGCCACCCACTCTTCGGCGACTGCGCCTGTTCTCCGGCGCATATCTATCAGCAAGGCCCTCTTTTTGCCGACAGACAACCGCGCCCACTCATTTTTATGTTCTTTAAGCACCGAGATTTTCTGGTCCAGATCGGTCTGATTCATGCGCCCCACCCCTTGAATTGACTTCAGTATACGCCATCTCGAGTCTGAACACTTTCCGCCTCTGCCTCGTTTGACAGCCCCATACCCCTGTGATAAACTGACTTGCTGATAGTCTGGGTGACTGCGGCCTAAAATAGTTGGCACAGCAATTGTTCGACTTTCCACCCACACTACTACATACTCACTCAATGACGAGGAGCTGTTTGGAATGGATTTTCTTCTCAACGAAGAGCAACGTGCGGTCCAGCAACTGACGTTCGACTTTGCTCAGAACGAGATCGCCCCACGCGCCCGCGAGCACGATGAAGAGGGTAAGATCAACTGGGACGCGCTCAAGAAAATGGGTACGCTGGGGCTTTTGGGTGGTCCTATCCCCGAAGAGTACGGCGGTTCGGGCTTTGACTACGTCTCCTTCGGCCTCATCTGCGAGGAGATAGAGCGCGCCGAGACCGCTTTTCGCGTTATACAGAGCGTGCACGTGGGCCTAAACTCACTGTCGCTGTTGCAGTGGGGCACCGAGGAGCAGAAGCAGAAGTACCTGGTGCCCCAGGCGCGGGGAGAAAAGCTAGCCACGTTCGGGCTGACCGAGCCCGGCGCAGGCTCCGACGCAGGCAATATCGCCACGACCGCCCGTAAGGACGGCGACCACTATATCCTCAACGGGTCCAAAATCTGGATCAGCCTGGCCGATGTGGCCGACCATTTCCTCGTATTCGCCTCCCTCGACCGCTCCAAGAAGCACCACGGTATGGCCGCCTTCATCCTGGAGCGTGGTATGGAGGGCCTCACTACAGGCACGATACACGACAAGCTGGGCGTGCGGGCGGGTAACACGGGCGAGATCATCATGCAGGACGTGCGGGTGCCCGCTGCCAACCGCGTAGGTGAGGAAGGCGAGGGCTTCCAGATCGCTATGTCCGCGCTCGACTGGGGCCGCTTCACGGTGGCTACTGGCGCGGTGGGGCTGGCGCAGGCATGTCTGGACGCCTCGGTGAAGTACGCCAACGAACGCCACGCCTTCAATCGCCCGGTCGGCAAATTCCAGCTTGTGCAGCAGATGATCGCCAAGATGGTGGCGGGCATCGAGACCTCCCGGCTGCTGTGCTACCGCGTCGGCTGGATGAAGAATCACGGCATGAAGACCACCCGCGAGACCTCGCTGGCAAAGTGGCACGCCTGCAACGTGGCCTTCGAGAGCGCCAACGACGCGATTGAGATACATGGCGCGTATGGCTATTCCTCCGAGTACCCGGTGGAGCGCTATCTGCGCAACGCACGCGGCGCGGTCATTTACGAAGGCACCCGCGAAGTACACACAGTTATGCAAGGCGAGTACGCGCTGGGCTACAGACAGGACAGGCCGTACCGCTGCCCGCCCCCGCCCGCCGTCGGCTACGAGCGCAAAGACGCATACGACCCGGTGAGCGCGCTACACTACCCGTTCCCATTCCCCATGAAGACCGAGGAAGGTGCCACCCCCATGCATGGCAACTAGAATGTAACCTGGACAATGTAGAGTACAGAAATGAAACAAGTGCCGTGACAAAGGCGTTGCGGCGAAAACAGGAGGCAACCTAGATGGCAAGCAACAATAACAACCCTGTCATACTCGCGGGAGCGCGCACACCCTTCGGCAAGTTCGGTGGTTCGCTGGCATCCGTGGGCGCGGTGGAGCTTGGCGCGCACGTGATGCGAGAGGCCATGAGCCGCGCCAACATCGACCGAAACGACGTGACGCACAACATCATGGGCTGCGTGCTACAGGGCGGCCTGGGCATGATCCCCTCACGGCAGGCGGCGTTCGCAGCCGGGCTGGGCCGCGAGGTCACATCCGACACGGTGAACCGGGTGTGCGGCAGTGGCATACGTTCCATCGAGCTAGCCAACGACCTGATACGGTTGGGGCACCACAGCCTGATTGTGGCGGGCGGTATGGAGAGCATGTCGAACGCGCCCTTCTACTCGTTTGGCACCAGGTGGGGTCTGCGCATGGGCCATGGTGAGCTGCGCGACGCCGTTCTGCACGACGGACTGACCGACCCGCTGATGAAGGTGCACATGGGCGCGCACGGCTCGCAGGTGGCCGCCGAGGAAGAGTGCAGCCGCGAGCAGCAGGACGCCTGGGCGTTACGCTCCCACCAGCGTGCGATAGCCGCGATTGACAACGGCACCTTCGCCCAAGAGATCGCCCCCGTGACCATCCCCGGCAAGAAGGGCGACACGGTCGTGGACACCGACGAGATGCCCCGCCGCGAGACTTCAATGGAGGCCCTGGCAAAGCTGAAGCCCGTTTTCGACGAGAAGGGCACTGTGACGGCGGGCAACGCCCCCGGCATCAACGACGGCGCGGCGGCCATGGTCGTGGCCTCCTCCGAGTATGCCAAGGCCCACGGCTTGAAGCCCATCGCACGCATACTCGGCTACGGCGAGGCTGCCTGGGACACCCCGTACCTGGCTTACGTGCCGGCCATGGCCGGACAGAACGCCCTCAAGAAGCTGGGCATGACCGTGGACGACCTCGATTTGGTGGAGATCAACGAGGCATTCGCCAGCGTCACCCTCATCAGCACGGCCAAGCTGGGCATCTCCGAGGACAAGGTGAACGTCAACGGCGGGGCTGTCGCATTAGGCCACCCGATAGGCGCATCCGGTGCCCGTATCCTGCTCACGCTCATCTACGAGCTACAGCGGCGCGGTGGTGGCATCGGCATGGCCGCTATTTGCTCCGGTACGGCGCAAGGTGACGCGGTCATCGTGCAGGTAGGCGAGTAGGCGGTTGGACTTCTTCGCCACCGCCCGGCGGCAGATGCTGGCCGGACAACTACAAGAGGCGCGCGAGAGATTGGTAAATTCCTACGCGGGCCTGACCGACGAAGAGATGCTTGAGCCTGGGGTAGCGGGCGACTGGTCCATACGTGACATACTGGCTCACGTCGCCGCCTGGGACCGCGCGCAGACCGAGGCGTACCGCCTGATGCTCCGTGGCGAGCGCCCGGCCCTGCTCGACCTCGAAGAAGAGGAAAACGAGTCCTTCAACCAGGAGCACCACGTACGGCTGAAGGACTTGAGCCTCCAGGAAATCATAACCGAGCTGTTCGCCGCCCGCGAAGAGATGGTCACGTTGCTGCGAGAGGTGGACAACAACGCCCTCTTCGCCCCCGCCCCCGGCGACGAGCACGCCGAGCTTTCAATCGCCGCCTGCATCTCCGTCTCCACCAACCACGACGAGGAGCACGCCGAAATGATCGAGAATTGGCGCGACACTCGTAGGGATAGTTGAAACGCATCATGCCAAGATGGGCAAGGTTTAGAGGGTATAAGAAGGAGCAGAGTACGTGATGTCGTACCCTGCTCCTTTTGCTTGAATAGACAATCCTTAACCTTGGCGCGTCCTTGGCGTCTTGTCGTCTTGGCGTTTAGAGAACAAGATCGTTTAGGGGAAAAGATGTGGAACAAAGTTGAGCCTCCCGCCGTCACTTAGTTGCATGCACTGATATGGAAAGCAACTACAGACATTGACCAGCTTTTGGGAGGCTTAACATGAACGGACCGAATTGGTTAGAGCGAACAAGAGGGTTGTTATCGAAGGGCCGGCCTGCCACGAGCGGCCAGGCTCCCGAGGGTCGCAGCCGTAGGCGTGGTGGCGTGGTGTTCACCGTGCTGCTGGTAGCGTTCCTATTGGTTGCAGTGGCAGCGACGGGTATCTACGGCGCAAATCGCATGGGCCATACAGGCGGGGCCATACCAGCCGCAAACGGCGAAGACCTCTACTTGGTGAGGGAGGACGTGGGCAATGGGACCGTCAAAGAACCTTCGGGAGCCCAGGATACGGAGCAGACCGCGCAGAACTGGGACCGTATGATCATCAGGACGGCAACCCTGCAACTGCAGGTGAAGGACGTTGCCGCCAGCATGGACCAGGTACGCAATGTAGTCGGCGGGCACGCGGGCTATATCACAGGGTCCGAGAGCAGGCAGGAAGGCGACTACACAGTAGGCAGCATGACCGTGCAGGTGCCCGCCGCCCAGTTCGACGCGGCCATGACGCAGCTACGCACGCTCGGCGTCAAAGTGCTCAACGAGAACGTCACCAGCAGCGACGTGACGGAGGAGTACACCGACCTCAACTCGCAGCTGCGGAACCTGCAAGCCACAGAGACGCGCATCCTGGACCTGATGAAGCGCGCCGAGCAAATCGATGACGTGCTCACCCTCGACCGCGAACTGCGCGGCATACAGGGAGAGATCGAGCGCATCCAGGGCCGGGTCAACTTCCTGAGCAAGCGCACCGAGATGTCCACGATCACGGTCAGCCTCTACCCGGAGGCGATAACGGTGGAACCCAGCGCCCAGCCTGCCGAAGCCTGGGACCCGGTGAAGATTGCGAGCCAGGCCTGGGAAGCCTCGCTGCGACTGCTGGCGAACGTGGGTACGCTGGCGATAACCGTGGTGGTGTACTTGTGGTGGCTGTTGCCCCTCGCTCTCATAGCCACCATCTTCCTCCGTCGCACCAGGCGCGCGATGCCGCAGACGCCTGCAACAACTGCCGCCGAATAATGGGACAACAAACATGTGAGGGGGAGGTACAAGAAATACCGCCCCCTCACCTTCTCAGGTCTGCGGACGTAGGGTCGCTACAGCCACGGGCGCTTTGACTGCTATATAGCTTTGGGTTATAATTGGAGTTGCGCCGCGCTCCGGGGTCGTCTAACGGTAGGACAGCTGACTTTGGATCAGTAGGTTGGGGTTCGAATCCCTGCCCCGGAACCCACAACTCACCGCATGAGCAGAGCCTGTACCTCAGCAAAGTACAGGCTTTTTGTTTTGGAACCAATGGTGCTAGTTTAAAACAGAGGATTTCTCCCACCGAAGGAGTAATAACAGCCCGAAAATGAGCATTTCTCCCCACTTTGGGATGAAAACCGACTCCGGTCTAGAGGCACCAGCAGCTAGGTGGGGAGAAAGCACCGTAACAGCGGTCATTTGGGCCTCTTTGTGGGAAATTCACGCGTAAATTGCTCCTCTAAACTAGCACCATTCGTTTGTATTCATTCATTTGCTTTGAACGGTCTAGATCTCCGTTTCCTTCTTGCACATGTCAGCGTCTCCCTTCGTGCAGGCTGCTTCGCTTCAGTGCGCGAAGCTACATGTGACTTGTATACCTCGCCATATACCTAATGCTATACCTGCTGTGCATCTACTGGGCCTATTAATTTGATATACATAATTCATAGCGCATCCGGTGTGCCATGTAACGTCGCGTCCAGACCACCAGTCCTCCCATAGATTGGAATGCACATATGCACCATGCAAGCCTGGAAGTAGTCCCCGCCGCGCGCGTATCCGACGCATCAGGGGGGACTTCCGCACGAGAAAGTAAAGTCTGCAGGAAGTGTAAGCTGCCCAAGCCCCTTGGGGAGTTCAGCCGCGATGCCAGGAGCAAGGACGGGGCCAGCACCGACTGCAAGCAGTGCGTGCGGCAGTACCAGAGGCAGTGGTATGAGAATATGTCGCCGGAGAAGAAGCGCCTGGTCCACGCAAGAAAGATGGCCTGGCGAAATACGCCAAAGGGCAAGGCCTACGTAGAGCGCATGAACGCCAAGGCCCGCGACCGGAGAATAGCCAGCCTGGACCGCCCCGGCGCCAAGAAAAGCACACGCTCCTACAAGTACGGGGCTCCCGCACAGGGCACTCCTGAGTACGTGGCGTGGCTGTCCATGAAAGCCCGGTGCTACATCCCCACTGCCGGGGGCTACCCCTACTATGGGGGTAGGGGCATAAAGGTGTGCGACCGCTGGCGCGATAACTTCGAGAACTTCCTCGCGGACATGGGGCCTCGCCCCGACTCCAAGCACGGGCTGGGCAGGCTCGACCCCAATGGTGACTACACCCCTGAGAACTGCCGCTGGATGACCAGGAGCGAACAGAACGCCAAGCGCCGCCAACCGGAGGCCAGTTAGCCACGCTCGACCCACATAGCACACGAAGCAGGCGGTTCATGGCTGGCGTAAGCGCGCCTTGTGTGGTATAATTGCACGTGAGAGGCCCCGTGTGAACGGTGGCTACCTTAACAAACTAAACACGACAACAGAGTTGGGCAAGGCATGACGTGCCAGTGACCGCTGCACGCGAGTGTAGAGGAAAGTCCGAGCTGCATAGAGCGGGGTGCCACGTGAAAGCGTGGGCAGGGCCGGTCGTGGGTCCTGACAGTCCAGATGGGCACCTTCTTTGAAGGTGAGAGCAACAGAGACGATACCACTCTCCGGAGTGGGGTGAAAAGGGCAATCCTCCCTGCAGCAATCTCCGAATCGACCGCGGCGTCGTGTTATGCATGGTGCGAGAGGTGGCTCGCCAAGACGGTCGGAGGCGAGAGCAGCTACCAAGGCGACGAGGTAGCCGGGCCCTTGCGGGCCTGAGAGAGATGGTCACCAGTACAAAACTCGGCTTATTAGTACGGTATTGCCCCTGCCAACTCTATCGAATTTGGGATTTGGGATTGCGAATTTAGAATTTAGTTGGATACCTGCTAAGTTCGAAATCCGAACTCCGAATTCCCAAATCGTCATGGTGGCTGTAGTTCAATGGCAGAGCGCTTCACTGTGGATGAAGATGTTGCCGGTTCGAGCCCGGTCAGCCACCCCACCAGGGCCTCCTATTAGTAGGAGGCCTTTTTCATGTATGGAAGCAGGTGAGGCGAAGCTGATTGATCGGGCGCGCTCATCGTTACGCTGGTGTTCTGGGTCGGTGCGAGGTTCCGCGCGCCCGCCGAAGCCTACTTCGTCCTGTGCTCGACGCTCGTATTGGTGCAGATACGGGACTGGATCGCACGGCTCGCAGGCCGCCGTACAGCGGTGACCAGGCACCTCTGATGACCGGGATACACCGAAGCGCTTGTTTACCCAAAATCGAATCAACTTCGCCGCATAGTCAGCAGACAGTACATACAGCAATTCTGGTATAATTTCCTCGGCAGCACTGTTTTCGTGCTCGCCTGAGGGCCCAACGTGTGAATTCTTCGACAGGTCCCGTTGTCGCGCGTCCCGGTATTCGACCTTATAGAATGCTGGGTATTTCGCTGCACCCTGCGATTCCCCTGCTGATCACGTTGCTCCTCTCTTTCTGCACGCCGCTGGTTCTTAGCGCTATTATCCAGCCTACTGCCTCCCGCGCCGACATGGGTCCTGCACCGGTACTTGACGAGGCCCTGCTGGTGCCATCCACCACTGCTTTCGGCTTCTACCCCGCTGAGACTACTCCCGACGGCTTCACCTACAGGTGGACTGGGCCAGACGCCAGCATCACCTTCCCCTATGCCGCCAACCTGGGCAGGCACGCTACCGTGGCGATTCGCATGGCTGCTTCCGGCTACCCTGGGTCATATCCGATGCCGGTAAAGATCGCCGTCAACGGTAGCGACATGGAGGTGGTCAATGTAACACCACAGCTAGAGGTCTTCGAGGTGAAGGTGGACACCCAGAAGCTGCCCAACCCATACCTCGACCCCGCTCACATCCAGGTTGACCTGACGAGCCGGACGTTCGTATCGCCCGACGACGGTCGCACGCTGGGTGTGCAGGTCGATTGGATCGAGGTGCGCCCGGAGCGCAGCCGCGTGGAGGTGCTGTTGGAGGCTGCGGTTTGGGCGGTTTCCGTGGCTATTGTGGTGCTGGTTGGCATGCGGAGATTGGGCAGAATGTGGGCGGCCATTTTCGGGAGTGGCCTGCTCCTCACGCTGATATTGCTTCATTGCACCTATATCGCACGCGAGCTGCCGCCGGTTGTGGAGATTGCCCTGGCCGCCCTCGCCTGGTTGGCTGCTGTATGCCTTGCGCCACGAGGGCGGCCGGCGTGGGCCCTGGTGCTGGCGGCTTGTGGTACGTGGGTGGTGCTGGCGGGGCGGCTCCTGGGGGAATGGCAGCTGGACGATGCCTACATCTCTTACCGGTACGCCTGGAACCTCGTACACGGCCAGGGCCTCGTCTACAACCCCGGTGAGGTGGTGGAGGGCTACACTAATTTCCTTTGGACCATGCTGGCCGCTGGTGCTATTGGCCTGGGCCTTCCGCCTGCCACGGTATCCCTCGTCGCCAACATAGCCCTGAGCATAGCTTTGCTGGCACTTGTTTGGTTGGTGGGCGTCAGACTTGCAGGCCGGCAATATCTCTGGCCCACAGTGGCGTGCGTGTTGCTGGCGGGGAGTTCCGCGTTTGTGACCTACGGCCCACGCGGCAGTGGAATGGAATCGATGCTGTTCGCGGCGCTCACCATGCTTGCAGCGGTGCTAATTTACCAGACCTCCGGTGGCTCCTGGCGCAGTCGCGTCGCAGCAGGGGTCGTGCTTGGTCTTGCTACGCTGACACGCCCAGAGGGGCTACTGCTCGCAGCCGTGTTCCTCGGCGTGTACTGCGTCCAGAACATCGCGGCCCGCAAGCCGTGGTTGGCCCCGTTGCTATGGAGTGCGGGAGCATACCTGTTGATTGTGGTGCCTCACGAGGTTTGGCGGATGCTCTACTACGGCTACCCACTACCCAACACCTTCTACGCAAAGACCGGGTCCGAGACGCCCGAGGTACTCGAACGCGGGTGGGTCTACCTGCAATTCTTCCTGCTGGAGAACTGGCTTCCCGCGTTGCTGGGGCTAATCGGTGTGTTACTGTTCGTCGTGGGCTGGCGCAAGGGTGGAATACTTACCGCGTTCGCCCTGTTCTCGGTCTTGCAGGCGGGATATGTATTGTGGATCGGTGGCGACCATTTCCCCGGCTGGCGCTTCATGGTGCCGGTGATCGCCCCTATGCTGCTTATCGGGCAGGAAGCGGTGCGACGCCTGATCGCGTGGGTGCCGTCGCCTTCTCTATTGCGAGCAGCCACTTACTCGCTGTTAGCCCTGGGCGCGGTCGCGTACTCGGGTAGCATGCTGGAGCAAATGGCGCCTGACAGCTACACGATAGAGACCACCCAACTCCACACCGCCTACGTGGAGCGTTGGGGCTCGGCGGGCCTTTGGCTCCGAGAGCACACTACACCGGAGATGGTGACAGCGGCCAAGGGGGCCGGGGCCGTCGCCTACTACAGCCAGCGCCCTACCATCGATATGTTCGGCCTGAACGACCTGCACATAGGCCATCTACAGGTCGCAAGCATGGGCACCCACGAGGCCGGGCACGACAAGGCCGACCCGCGTTACGTCCTCGACCGCAAGCCCGCTTACATCCTCAAGGAATGGACCGCCTACTTCGATGACTTCAAAGCCGACCTCGAACAAGGCTACGTGCCCCTCTCCACCCGCAGCCCCACAGGCATGACTATAGAGTGGCTGACGACCCTGTCGGGGAGGTGATTTGGAAATTGGAATTTCGAATTGCCAATTTGTTAGGAGTTCTTCTAAATTCGCAATTCGAAATTCCAATTTCCAAATTCCTCACGGTATCCAACCCTTGTCCTTCATCGTGCCCACCCCCAACAGCCCAAGTAGCACTTCGGCGGGGGTGCCTTTGTACTCCGGGTGGTACTCGAAACGGGCGCGCTCGAAGTATTGCACCGTGTATGTTTTGCCGTCGGTAGGACTGACTTCGCGGATTTCCTCGGAGAGGGGATAGCCGAACTGGGCCAGGCCGCCATTGCGCTGCCAGTAGCCGAGGAAGGCAAAATGGAGCGAATGGCCGGTCTCGGGGAAGTAGGCGTGGCCTAGCGACGGCGAAAAAGGCTCAACTCCCGCGAAGGTGCGGCCCGTGGTGAGATCGGCCCCTAGCCTGCCGAGCAGCACGTTGTAGGGCGGCTGGTTCTCCGGGTGTAGTTCAAAGCGGTTGCGCTCGAAGTATTGCACCACGTAGCCGCCTTCGGTGAACGCCTCGGTCAGCGGGTAGCCGAAGATGGTCAGCCCGCCGTGCGCCTGCCAGTACTTGAGGAACTCGCCCGTCAGATTGTGCCCGGTCTGCGGGAAGTAGACGGTGTTTGGGTCCACCTGGGCGGGCGCTTGCTCAACGGCCCTCGGCACCACGGAGAGTCGGTAAGTATACAGCGGTGCCAGGTTAATCCTGAGCCAGTTGCCGTTCAGGGTGGGCTGGGAGGGCATGGAGGGCCGGCCTGCGGGATCGAACCCTGTGAGCGTTACCTTGCCCAGGTCCTGCGTGGCGATGCCGAATACAGTGGGCAGGTGTAACTCGGTGGTGGCAACGTCGGTGGCGAAGAGGGTGACGCTGCCTCCGCTCGTGCCCACCACAAGCTGAGAGGGCGCGTTGGCCTGGAAGGTCAGGTTCGTGCTGGTGTACACCTTGCCCCCCGCCACAAGCGCATCATTAGCCTTGTACGCGAAGTTGACGGCGGACGAAGCCTCGGAGCGAAAGTCTGAGAAGGTGCCCGGCGAGTGCTTGCTGAACAGGTCGGACAGGCGGCGCAGGGCGTATGCGATTACCTTGGGCTTGCCGTCGTTATCGAACAGGCCATACGAGTTCTCCGCAGCGCTGTCGCCCGCCGGGAAGTTGTTGAGCATCCACTTGGCCCCGCCCGCGAAGCCCCGGCTGTAGAGGTAAGCCCACACCCCGCTTTCAAGGTTGGCTGTGGTACGCGGGTCGAAGCCGGTGAGACTCCCCCCGCTACGCACCGCGCCTGGATAGCCGAACTCTTCCAACATCACAGGTTGGCCCGCGAAGGTGCGGCGCAAGTTCTCCAGCACGAGGAAGGTGCCGTTCAGGCCAGCGTAGCCATGTGGAGTAAAGCGGTGCACCGATTGGAAGCCTAGCTGGCGGTTGGACGGCATCTTCGCTAGCACCACGTTGCTGTAACCAACCGTTATGGGCCTGCCCGGGTCGGCGTTGCGCACGCTGCTTATCTGTGACGATACCCACGCGCCTAACGTCTCGTCGAGGGCGCGAAGGTACGGTGCCCACGAGATCGCGTCCGCGGAGTCGAGGTAGTCTAGCGTTGTGGTGTTCGGGTGGTCCCTGACCCAGGCTGCCCCGGCGTTGAGCAGTTCCAGGTAGAGCTTGTAGTAATTGGCTACAGAATAGGCCTGGTCCTCGTTCATGCGAGCCGGAATGACGGAGCGACCCTCGCTGCTCTGCCTGTACGCGGCAAGGTCGGCCCTCGTGACGCGCTCCCCGTAAACCGAAACGGTGTCCGGCACCTGCAACGGCACGGTCAAGCCCACACTTGAGTAGATAGCGCCAATCACGTCGCTGAACTGAGGCTCGTTCTTGACGTCGTAGGCGAGAATTGCAGGCTCGTTCGCCAGGTGCGTGGCGATCTTGCCGTTCAGGCCGGCGGCTTTCGCAAGGTCCGGCTCAGCCCAGTCGGTGAAGGTGACAATCAGGTAGAGGTGGTATTTGCGGGCCAGCCCAACCACGGCGTCCAGCTTGGAGAAGTCACCGCCGTTGATGTCATCGCGCAACGGCTTCTGCACGAAGATGCGCAAGGTATTTATGCCGAACCCACTTGCCCGCGAGAAGTCCTGCTCGATCAACCCAACATCGAACTTGTCATCCTCCCACATCAGCCAGCCACGGTCCACCGGCCCCTCGTAATTGGCCCCAACCACGAACAGAGGCTCGGCATTACGCGGGGTGATCCAGGTGGGCTGAGGCGACTGCTCTGCGGCCTGCGGGGTGGCGATATTCACCTGCCGCGCGGACGCAGGTATGAGGCTCGTGGCGAGTGTAACGAGCACCGTGAAGAGAGAAAAGAAGGTGCGCTTGGAAGAGAGCTTACTATAGTGCATGAGCGATACCCTGTTATATGAGCCTGTTTGTGTTACGGGTTCTGCATAGATGTGCCGCTTGTGAGAGTAACGTGCGTAATGCCGCGCGGTTGCGTTAGGTGCACAGACGGCAAGGACTGGGAGCGAAGCAGGTCATGCTCCCCTCCCAGTCCTCGGCGCGCTCGGCCCCGACTGCTGTTACACGGGTATCCAGTAGCCGCAGAACTCTTCGTCCAGCGCCCGGCAGGAGACCTCCTGTATCGCGATGTCCCGGCCTGTCGCCCACTCGATACCAGCGGCCAGGAAGCCGGTGGTCACGTTGCAGTGAGCGTTGGTCAGGCGACCGTAGCAGTAGGGGCAGGTCTCGATCCCGAACATGTAGCCGCCCTCTCGCTCCTCGAAGTAGGCCTCCATACCCATGCGGGCGTGCGCGTCGGCAAGCTCCATGAGGATGGTGCGCAGCTTCTTGTCGGGCGACATGAGCTTGAAGGTGATGCCCTTCATGGCGACCATCTTGCCCTTCATGGCAAGCTCCTGCCGGAACATTTCGCGACCCACCTTGTACTCCATCGTGTCGACCGCGTGAGTGTAGAACTCCTCCATCGCTTCCGCGAAGGCGGAGAAGCGGGTGTAGTTGATAGCGGGCGTCTCGTCGGGCTCGAGGTCCAGGCCCTCAAGCTCCTCCAGCCCTGCTATCCGCAGCATCGCCGCCAGGCCGCTGGCACCCGTCACCTTGTCTACCGCCTTCATCAGGTTGTGGAGGGCGATGTTGGTGACGAAGCGCGGGGCCAGTTCGTCGTCGGTCTCTAGCACCTCTTCGCGGTACTGGCGATCGTTGACGGGCGCGGCCTGGGGGTTGCGCTGCAGCCTATCCAGCGTTTCGCCGGAAACGGGCATGGTCGGCATGTTGGCGCGAGCCACCCGAGTGTTCGGGATGTTCGCGGCAACAGACGTCCAGCTTGCGGGCTGCTGAGACTGCTCGCCGGACCGGGGCAGGGGCATTGAAGTGCCCACCGAAGCGGCGCTCGCATTCCCCTTGATCAGGTTGAGAAGCGGCTTGGGCTTGGAGGTCTGCCAGTAGGGTTTCACTCGCTCGGCGGCGGCGCGGGCCTCATCGATTTCCTTCTGCCGCGAGTCCAGCCACTCGATACCGCGTAGCGCTCTCGCGTTGTGCGGCTCGATGCGCAGCGTGCGCTCCAAACAGTAACGCACCTGCTCCGGCTGGTCCACGACGCCCGACAGCCACAGCCAACCCTCGGCGTTGCCCGGGTCCAGGTAGACCACGTGGGCCAACGTCTCGCGGGCCAACTCACGCTGGCCGCTCATGGCTGCCTGCTTGCCCCGCACCAGCAGGTCGGCAATAGAAGGCATTTGGTTCGATTGGGCCTGTAACATCTCCGTGCTCCCCTACTCTAGCTCGTGCTTCTCAGCTTTTGGCGTGGGCTTGAGGCTGATAGCACTCCGCGCACCTTGCCGCTCCTCCTGATCTTCGTAACGCCTGCTGACTTTGTGCCTGCGAAGTCGTTACATGACCATATTAGCACAGAGGATGGGACTTGTGCGGATTGTGCGCATAACGTGGGGAAATGCGGTGGACGTATTGTGCAGAGGCCATTTCAAGGGACAATTCACGCGTGCTATAGGCGTAACGTGGCAAATGAGTTTTCCACAGTCTGGTTGATTCCTGAACCTCAACTTGGGAGCGTACGCAGGCTTGTGGAAATGTATGATGGGGTGTACTGCCGGTGCTAAGATTTGGAAGCAAGCTGCTGTGATCTGAGTCATAACAAGAAAATTTGAGAGTAGATGAGCACCAGGAAGGGCTTGTCATTCTGAACGCAGTGAAGAATCTCGTCCCTCACCTCCCAAGTACCACCTTTCTTTGTCCAGCACTCTCTTTCTAGAAAGGGGAATATCTGCACAGAGGACGAGATTCTTCACTGCGTTCAGAATGACATGGGCGTACTGTTTTGCCCATATCCGGCGTTATTATTCTTGTGATAGCTTCTATTTAGAGCGAGCAGCCGAGGGGGTTTGCAAACGATGCCAAAATATGCGATCAGCCTGGCCCTGGTGCTCCTATTACTTGTCGGGTGCGGGCAGCAATCGCCCCAGGAGACGCTCACGGCTGAGTTGCAGGCTGTGAAGTCTAATGCGGCTATCGTGGAAATGGTGGTCCGCAACCTGGCGCGAGGAGCCGTGCCCCAGGAATACGCGAAGGGCGCTATCGAATCCTCCAAGACGAGCCTCGAAAGCTCCATAGAAGCCCTGTCGCAGCTACCCCAGGTCAGCAACCCGGCCAACCAGGACGACAGCCTCTTGCCGCACCTGGAGGCCATCAAGCGTGACACAGACAGCCTGTTAGACGTTGTGAAGAGTGGCGACAGGGCAAAACTCACGGGGTTGGCCGACCAGTTGGCGGGCGAACAAGAGGCCGTTGATAAGATTGCTAAGGATATGGGTATCGAGCAATGAAGAAAGTCCTCAGCATAGCGCTTGGCATCCTGACCAGCATCGGGGGCTTCCTCGACGTGGGAGCCATCGCCACCGCCGCCCAGGCAGGTGCTGCCTTCGGCTACCAGCTCATCTGGGCGATACTGCTGGGCACCATATGTGTAGTCTTCCTGGTGGAGATGTCGGGCCGCCTGGCGGCTGTCAGCGGGCATACCCTGGCCGACGCAGTGCGCGAACGCTTCGGCTTCAGGTTCTACTTCATCCAGTACGCCGTCGAAGTGATAGTGGACTTCCTGGTGCTGGGAGCCGAGATCGGCGGGGTGTGCATAGCCCTGCAACTGGTCACGGGCATCGGCTTCCAGGTGTGGGCGCTGCCCGTGGCGCTGGTGCTCTGGGTACTCCTGTGGAAGGGCACCTTCAGCCTGATCGAGAACGGGGTCGCGCTCCTGGGGCTCGTGACGCTGGTGTTCGTGTTCGCCGCCGTGTCGCTAAAACCCGACTGGGGCGCGGCGCTGTCGGGCTCTTTCCCCAGCCTGAGCCGGCACGACACTGCGCATTACCTCTTCATAGCGGTCAGCATAATAGGCGCGTTGATAAGCCCGTACCTGTTCTTCTTCTATTCATCCGGTGCGGTGGAGGAGAAATGGGACAAGAGCTACATTGGGGCCAACCGGGCGATTGCTGTCATCGGAATGGGCTTCGGCAGCTTGGTGTCGCTGGGCGTGCTCATTGCGGCGGCCCTGGTGCTCTTTCCAAAGGGCATCCAGGTAGAAAGCTACGACCAGGTCGCGCTCACGTTGGTGGCTCCCCTGGGCTTCCTCGGCTTTGTGCTCTTTGCGGCCTCGCTAGGCATCTCCTGCTTCGGCGCTGCCATGGAGGTAAGTCTGGACCAGGCGTTCATTACCGCGCAGGCGTTCGGCTGGAACTGGTCTGAGACCCAGAAGCCCGCCAAAGAAGCCCGCTTCAGCCTCACTTATACGGTGATGATCTTCCTGTCGGCCTTACTGATGGTGGCAGGCATAGACCCGTTGCAACTGACGCTCTTCACGATGGCCCTCACCGCCACCGTGCTGCCGATTGTGATTATCCCCTTCCTTGTGCTCATGAACGACGAAAAGTACGTCGGCAAGAACCGCAACGGAATTATCAGCAACACGGTCGTGATACTCATCATCGGACTGGCCTTTGTGCTGTCGTTGGTGGCGATCCCGCTTGAGATCATCGGAGGTTAGGATGGACGAAGAACCGCTCGACCTGATCAGGGACGTGCTGGACAACCAGCTTGTCGACCTGCATGGCCGCAAGATGGGCAAGGCAGACGGCATCATCATCGAGCTGAGGAAGGACCAGCCGCCTCGCCTAGCCTACATCGAGGTAGGAGGGCCGACTCTGGCTGCCCGCCTGCACCCGAAGCTGGGAGAATGGGTAACTAAGCTGGCGAAACGGTTCGGGGAAGGTGGAGAGCCCTACCGCATCCCGTGGGACAAATTGAAGGCGGTTGGCATAGACATCAAGGTGCTCGTTGACGCCGAGAAGACGTCGGTACTCGCGTTCGAGCAGTGGCTAAGAGACCACGTTGTAGCTCGCATACCGGGAGGCAAGGCATGAGCGACTCCCCTGACAAGGGCAAGGACCACAAGACCGGCAGTACGCGAGAG
>JAXDKH010000127.1:0-14326 GCA_034667185.1 Chloroflexia bacterium
GGTAATGGGGAATTGGTAATTCGGATTGCGGATTTATTAGGTATCCAGCAAATCCGCAATCCGAATTCCCAATTCCCAATTTCCTCCCGGTCCTAATCCCTCAGCTACTACTCCGGCGTAGCCAATCATGACGGCCTATTTAGGACCAATGGGGCCTTTCCTGTACCCTCCCGGATGGGGTACTCTTGCAGCATGATGGCTTCTCGGGACGAGTCCACGGCGGCTCCCGGCCGCGACGATGGCGAGAGCCGTTACCGCCTGCTTATGGAGCAGGCTTCTGACGGCATCGCAGTTTATAATCACCAGGGCAGAATCTTGGAGGCAAACACGCGCGCTTATGAGATGCTCGGCTACACGCGCGAGGAGCTTCTTAGCCTTACTATCCTGGATGTGATAGACCCCGAAGACCTCGTCGCCAACCCGATACGCCGAGAGCTACTCCAGACGGGGCAGATCGTGCTCAGTGAGCGCGTGTTGCTGCACAAGGACGGCACGAAGATACCCTGTGAGATTAGCGCCAGGCTGCTTGAAGACGGCGGTGTGCAGGCCATCATACGCGAGATAACAGAGCGCAAGCATGCCGAGCTGGCCCTGCGCCGCCGCAACGACGAGCTGGCCCTCCTCCACGAGACCACCCTGGGCCTCATCAACCGGCTCGATATCAACAGCCTGCTCGAAGACATACTGAGCAGGGCCGCCGCGATTATGGGTTCACCCCACGGCTGTATCTACGTGGTCGAACCGAATGCCGAGATGATGTCAATGCAAGTTGGTACCGGCATGTTCTCCAGCATCCCAAAGCACGGGCTAAATAAGGGAGAAGGGTTGTCGGGCCGCGTCTGGGAGACGAATACGCCGATGTCCGTGGATGATTATCGTTCATGGGCAGGCGCATTACCGGGTTACGACTCCTTGCGCGCCGTCATAGGCGTGCCATTGAGGTCGGGCGACACGGTGACAGGCGTACTGTGCCTGACCTTCGTTGAGGACAATCGCAAGTTCAGCCCGGAGGACACAGACCTGCTCAACCGGTTCTCGCAGCTTGCCTCACTAGCACTCGAAAACGCCCGCCTGTATGAGGCCGCGCAAAAAGAGATTCATGATCGCACGCATGCAGAAGAGGCTCTGAGGGCCAGCGAGTCGCGCTTCCGTGCCGTGTTCGAGGACGCCATAGACGCGATTTTCGTGATGGACGGCCAGGGCCGGTTCGTAGACGTGAACCCCGCTGCCTGTCAATTAGCCGCGCGCTCTCGGGAAGAACTGAGCGGCATGAACATACTCGAATTGGTGCCGCCCAGCCGCGTTGGTGACATCGACCAGATCACCCGCATATTCCACGAGCACGGGGCCGTCAAGGGAGAGTTCCAGGTACTCAGGCCGGACGGCGACTTAATCGACGTAGAATTCACCTCCAAGTCCAACTTCCTGCCCGGTTTCCACCTGGCCGTGTTCAGCGACGTGACCGAGCAGAAGCTGCTGCGCGAGCAATTGTCTCACCAGGCCTTCCACGACGCGCTGACCGACCTCCCCAACCGCACCCTGTTCATGGACCGCCTGTCACAGGCGTTGGCCCGCAGCACCCGCCACCAATCATCCCTGGCTGTGATCTTCCTCGACCTGGACGACTTCAAGGTGATCAACGACAGCCTGGGGCACAGGGCCGGTGACGCCCTGTTGGTGCAGGTGGGCAAGCGGCTGCAAAACTGCGTGCGCCTGGGCGACAGCGTGGCTCGCCTCGGTGGCGACGAGTTCACGGTGCTCCTGGAAGACGCAGAGATGGACGATGCCACAGCCACTGCGGAGCGCATCGCGGCACAACTCTCCGCGCCCTTCTACGTAGAGGGGTGCGAGGTATTCGTGACGTCCAGCACCGGCATCGCGGTCAGCACCGCCGGGCAGGATGGCGCGGACGACCTGCTGCGCAACGCCGACGTGGCGATGTACGAGGCCAAGAACAAGGGCAAGAACAGGTACACCGTGTTCGACCCCAGCATGAACGCCCGCGCCTGGGAGCGACTCCAGATGGAGATCGACCTGCGACGCGCCCTCGAACGCAACGAGCTTACCCTCTACTACCAGCTAGTAGTGGACCTCGCCAGCGGCACGGTCCGTGAGTTGGAGGCCCTGGTCAGGTGGATGCACCCGCAGCGGGGCATCGTATCCCCCGCCGAGTTCATCCCAATAGCAGAAGAGACCGGCCTGATACTGCCCATCGGCCAGTGGGTGCTCGAACAGGCTTGCAGACAGGTGAAGCAGTGGCAAGATGCTCTACCTCCCGGCCATCCGCTCAGGATAAGCGTCAACCTCTCGCCCAAGCAGTTCAAGCACAGTGGCCTGGCCGACGACATAGTCCGTGCCCTGGACCAGGCGGGCCTCGACCCCAGGAGCCTGAAGCTGGAGATCACCGAAACGGCGGCCATGGAGGACGCGGAGGCCACGATAGCCACCTTGCAGCAGCTAAAGGCCCTCGGCATCCAACTCGCGATTGACGATTTCGGCACCGGCTACTCGGCCCTGAGCTACCTGAAGCGCTTCCCCGTGGACACGCTCAAGCTCGACAGCTCCTTCGTGGAAGGGCTGGGTCGAGACGCCGAGAACACGGCCATTGTGCGGGCCATCCTGGCGTTTGCCAAGGCGCTCAACCTCACCGTCACGGCAGAAGGCATCGAGACCCCTGAGCAGCTACAGCACCTGCTCGACCTGGAGTGCGACTGCGGCCAGGGCTACCACTTCGGCCGTCCCGTGTCGGCGGAAGCCCTCGACATGATGTTCCACGTCCACGGCAGGTTCAAAGTCAACACGGGCACCTTGCCAATGGAGAAAGTGCCTGCCTAAGCGGGTGTAAGAAATCTAAACGCCAAGACGCCAAGAGCGTGCCAAGAGAATAGAAGTTTAGAGAGTGCAAAGAGGACCAGGGTACATGATGTCGTACTCTGGTCCTCTTTGCTAAGAACACCCCAATCCTTAATCTTGGCGCGTCCTTGGCGTCTTGGCGTCTTGGCGTTTAGATAAGCTCTACCTGTCCAGTACGTCGGCGTTGGCGTCGCGGCCGGAGCTTGTCGCGCCACCGCCTGTGAACTGGTCTGGTGAGTCGGTGAGATTGTGGTCGTCGTTCTCCTCTGACTGCGCGCCTTCGGTGTCGCTAAGAAGCCCTATTGGCAAACCTCCTACCCCTGGGCCCGCGGTCCCCATACCCATAGTGCCAAGGCCGGGCATGGCGACCACGCCTGGTGCCTCGGTATCGTAGTCTTCCTCGTCGCCCCTGGGCAGGTCCTGCTCGTCGTCCTGTCGTCCTATCAGTCCCATCGTGTACCTCCTATTGCTCTTCCGCATACGAGGATGGCATGCAACTCGTACTCACACATTTACCGAGCGTCGCCCATACAGGTGCATGATGCGTACCAAAGAAAATAGCGCCGTGACTATTCATGCCGTAGCAGCAATAATAGACGTGTAGCAAAAGTGAGGAGCAAAGTAATGCCGTCATTCCTGCAGCGTCGTAGCAACTTCCAAATCGAGAACATTGCCCCCGTGTTCGACGAACTGACCTTCTGGGCCAGCCATTTTGGCGCGCTCCTGTTCGACAACCTGCAGATGAGTAAGAACCTGGACATCCTAGACGTCGGACCCGCCACCGGATTCCCCCTGTTCGAGCTTGCCGGTAGATACGGCGAGACGTGCCGCGTGACGGGCCTGGACGTGTGGAAGGAAGCTCTCGATAGGGCCAGGCTGAAGCAGCAAGCCTACAACATCCCGAATGTCGAGATTGTGGATGGTGACGCCTCGGCTATGCCCTTCGAGGACGCACGCTTCGACTTGGTGGTGTCCAACCTCGGCATCAATAACTTCGATAACCCACCAACCGTGCTTTTTGAGTGCCATCGTGTGCTCAAGCCCGGCGGCAGACTCGCCCTCACCACCAACGTGAAGGGACACTGGGCGGAATTCTATGAGGTCTTTCGCGCGGTCATAGCCGAAACAGGCAAGACGCGGTACATTCAGGCACTGGATGCTAATGAAGAGCACCGGGGCACAAAGGAATCTGTGTCGGCGCTGCTGGAAGGCGCGGGCTTTCGGGTTACAAAGGTAGTGGAAGACAGCTTTCAGATGCGCTTCGCTGACGGCACGGCCCTGTTCAACCACACTCTCACCCAGCTAGGCTTCCTCGATGCTTGGCGGAGCGTAGTGGAACCGGCTGACGAAGAAAATATCTTCAGCGAGGTGGAAAGCCGCCTGAACGAGATCGCCCGTCAGCAAGGGGAGTTGCATATGACCACGCCCATGCTCTACGTCGAAGGCGAGAAGTAGCAGCATTGCGCAGCTACGGCTGTGCCGAACGCCATATAGGGGAGCCCTGTCCCCCTTGTCATTCTGAACGCAGTGAAGAATCTCGTCCTATAGCACTATGTCGCCCCTTTCTTCGAGTCCGTATCTCTCATAAGAAAGAGGGAACACCTGCATAGGGGACGAGATTCTTCACTGCGTTCAGAATGACAAGGGGGAAGATGGTCCTGTTATTCCGGCTCTCATACATAAAGGCACAAGCGCCCGGAACCTGGATCCGCGACAATTAGCTAGGCAGCCTAAACCGTGGCCTCTTCCAGGTAGCACTCGTACTGCGACAGGCTGTTGCGTACGCCGAACCCGGCTAGCTCAAACAATCGAGTAGCAGCCTCGTTCTCCGAGTCCACGTCGGCCAGGGCAGCCTCCATACCCGCGCTCCTGAGTGAGTGCAGGCTGTTCAGGAGCAATGCCCGCCCTGCACCTTGCCTGCGCCAATCCTTTACAACCCCAATCCCCTCGATCCAGCCTTCCTTGCGGCCTATCTGCGCGTTCTCCTCTTCGGTTATCCAGCAAATTGAGAAGCCAATTATCCTCCCCGGCGCGTCCTGCGGCTCCGCCACCCACGAGAGGTCGGGGCGCACATAGGACGCCGACATGGAGTACTCCCAGCGACGCTCGTTCACCGGTTGGAAGTCGAAGGTTTCAGAGAAGGCGCTGTTGAGGGCCTGCAAAGTCGCCTCGTTATCTTCAGGGCGCTGGTAGGTGCGCAATCTCATGCCCTCCACGGACTGAGGCTCCGCCAGGGAGTCATCCAGGGGGCGGAGCATCGTCCAGCCGGTGTATACCCGCCGCAGCCCAGTCTGCTCCCAGGTGTGACGCGCCGAGACGTGCGTGTCGAAGAGGAAAGTCCGCAGCCGTACCTTGCTAACGGGTTCCATGCCGTGTTCCGCCTCGTGCTGCCGTACCATTTCGACCAGCCGCCGGGCGATCTCCTGCTCAAGCCCGTACTGCCTGACCTCCGGGCGCACTCGCAAGGCCACGTTGTAAATCCGTTCGTTCCTGGTCTTGGCGCTGCCGGGAAAGGCTCTCCCGAAGCCCAACAGCACTCCAGCCTCTACACCCGGCAGCGATGGTCCTTCAACCAGTATCACCCAGCGTTCAGGCTCCAGCCCCGGCGTCCCAAAGGTGTCGCGCAGGTCCTCTTCGGTGGTGTGCTTGTACACCCCATCTGCCCGGTCGGCGGCACCTATCAACTCCGCAAGCGCAGGGATGTCGTCCTCGCGGTAGAAGCGGACTTGCCAGGGAATTTGCTCCATACCCGTGTTCGCGTGTGAGTCCATTGGCACCACCTATCAGTCCTGGTAATTAGCGGCTGTACTGCTGATTGTACCTGCTTAGTCCAGCCAGGACAACTGTTTCCGCGAAAGCATAGAACCCGTCCCTCCCAGCATCCGGGACTTGAGACCTACTCCGGTCGGACCAAGACTACATTCACAGCCCGATGCTACACCAACGCCCATCTGGTAGGATGCGGCTGACATTCACCCGGCCAGGCATATGACCCGTGCAGGCCAATCGCACGCGCAGAGGAAGGACCAATGGACACACAGACACGCTTCAAATTCAGAGGTTACGAGGGCGAGCAGGACCTTCAGCCTATCTGCGACCTGCTGAACCTCATCGACCGGCATGAAGACATGGACGAAGGCTTCGCCACCGTAGCCGACTGGCGTCAGACTATGGAGCACCCGGATACAGTAGTCGAGCGAGACGCCCGCATCTGGGAGGACGAGACGGGTCACATTGTTGCTTTCGGGCGGCTCTGGTTCTCCCCACCAGACGACGAGCCGTTCAATGATGGTTACTTCATGATGCGAGTCCACCCCGATGTGCGGAACCAGGGGCTTGAGGAAGAGATGTTCGAGTGGGCCGAGGCCCAGGTGCGTATAGTCGCCCAGGAGCGAGGCAAGCCTGGCAAGGTCCGTAGCGGTACCGGCGATGGCACTCCCGAATTCATGGCCTACAGCAAAGACGTGCTGGAGCGCCATGGTTACCAGCCGGTTCGCTATTGGTTCAAGATGGCTCGTGACCTGAATGAGCCGATACCTGAGCCTGTGCTGCCGGAAGGCTACACGCTGGCCCACACCCAGGGAGCCGCCTCCGCCGCGAAGTGGGTTGAGGCGTTCAACTTATCGTTCGTGGACCACTGGGGCCACCACGACGAGACGGCGGAGAGTCACGGGCATTGGCTGACGAACCACCCCGACTACGTCAAAGAGCGCGACCTCGTGGCAATCGCCCCCGACGGTACATGGGCAGCCTTCTGCTTCTGCATGATCTACCCTGACGACAACGAAGCAAGGGGCCGCAAAGAAGGCTGGATCGACATACTGGGCACCCGCAGGGGCTACCGCAAAATGGGCCTGGGCACGGCAATGCTCCTGGCCGGCATGCGCAAGCTCAAAGAGGACGGCATGGACACCGCGGTGCTGGGTGTAGACGCCGAGAACCCCACCGGGGCCTTGCGCCTCTACGAAGGGGTAGGCTTCAAGCAAGTCAGGTCCAGCACCACGTACAACAAAGACGTTTAGCTGAAACGTGAAACGTGAAACGTGATGGTACCTAATGCACCATCGGGGCAAATACAGGACCAAAGGAGAAAACATTGACCAGTACATTGCAAAGGGTAGACGACGCGATCTACCTGCCGGACGCGCCGGACGTTCTGGGGCTGTTATTCCGGCATTACAGGGGCGAAAGCGACCTACCTCTCATGGTGGAGTTGCTTGACGCGTGCAGGAGCGCCGATAACGACGCCAAGGTATCCACCCTGGAGGAAATGCAGCGCCAATACGCCGATCCCAAGAACTGCGACCTCCAGAAGGACATGGTCGTGGTGGAGGTCGCTGATAGGCTCGTCGGCTACAACCGCCTTGCCTGGTCGAAGGAAGTCGAGGATGGCACCTACATCTACAGCCACTGGGGCTTCGTTCACCCCGATTGGCGTGGCAAGGGCATCGGGCGGGCGTTATTCCACCGGGCGGAAGCACGCATCCGAGAGCTAGCGGCAGAGCATCCTGCCGACGCCCCTAAACTCCTGGATGCCGGTAGCGACGACAGCGTCACCGGGCTTGTCGAATTGATCAAGAGCGAGGGCTACGAGCCTATCCGGCACTGGTACGAGATGATACGTCCCAACCTGGACGATATCCCCGGCATACCCTTGCCTGAAGGCATCGAGGTACGCCCGACTAATCGCGAAGACCGCGAGCAGATGCACAAGATCTGGGCCGCCGAGGTCGAAGCGTTCAAGGACCACTGGGGTATGGAGGAGACCGAAGAAGCCGACTTCGAACGCTGGGGCGCGTGGGGCAAGTTCACGCCTGAGCTATGGATGGTGGCCTGGGAGGGCGATGAAGTGGTGGGCATGGTCCGCAACTTCATCGACTACGACTGGAACACCCGCACCGGCATCAAGCGCGGCTGGACCGAGAACATCAGCGTGCGCAGGGCATGGCGCAAGAAGGGCGTAGCGAAAGCCCTCATCGCCCGCAGCCTGCACCTGCTCAAGCTGTTCGGTCTCTCCGAAGCCGCCCTGGGCGTAGACACTGAAAACCCTTCGGGCGCGCTCCAACTCTACCAGAGCATGGGGTACCAGGTAGTCAAGAGTGGCACCTCCTACCGCAAGCCCCTGACGCTCGACTAACACGTACAAAGTGGTTGGTCGGGAAGCCAATCGCAAGCCCAACAAGGAGCAAAGCCGCCGGGTCTCACAGCCCGGCGGCTTTGCTCCTTGTTGGACGATAGACGATGGACGATGGTAGGAGTGGTTAGTGGTTAGTGGTTAGTGGTTAGTAGAACCACACCATCATCCTCTTGGTGGGTTCTTGGCGTCTTGGCGGTTCCGTCTCCTATACTATCGTCCATCGTCCATAGTCCGTCGTCCATCGTCCGTCTTGACGCTTCACACCGCGGGTGCTATGCTCACGGCTACTACACACCTGGAGGACACCTGATGGAAGAACGTACCGGTGAGGCATTCGAATTTGGGGAGCAACTTACAGTGATGGGCAGCAAGCTCAAGCCCGGCGACAAGGCACCTGACTTTAGCCTGGAATACTTCGACCCCGGCGAGTCGGCCATGAGCACCGTCAGCCTGGCGGACTCCGCTGGCAGGGTACGGCTGTTGAACGTGGTGAACTCGCTCGACACCCCCGTATGCCACCTTGAGACCCGCAAGTGGGACCGCCTGCGCGCCGACCTGCCGGAAGGGGTGGAAGTGTACACCGTCAGCATGGACCTCCCTTACGCGCAAGCAAGATGGCACACCTCGGAGGGAGTCGGGCACAAGTCGCTATCGGCCCACAAGAGCGAGCAGTTCGGGCAGGACTACGGAGTGCTTCTCAAGGAATGGCGGCTGCTCCAACGCGCCGTGTTCGTTATCGACCGCAATGACAATATCACCTACGCCGAGTACGTCCCCGACCAGATGCGCGAGCCCGACTACGACGGGGCGGTGGAGGCTGTGAGGCAGACCGCCTTGGCATGAACAGGCTCTACCATCTTTGCATCCTGGCGATTAGCTGTTTGGAGCTATAGCAATTTTACGGGGTTGTGGCTGCCTTGAGCGCCACGCCCACGCCACCAGCCCCGCCGTCCCCACAAGCCCCAGCAGGCTCAGCACGGCCCCCAGGTTCAGCGCGTCGGACTGGTAGTTCATCTCGACAACGTGGCTACCCTGCGACACCACTACGCCCTGCGACAGGTAATTGGTCCTGAATATCTCCGATGCCTGCCCATCGAGAGTAGCGCGCCAACCGGGGTACCAGCTTTCGCTCACCACCAGCAGCGCCTGCCTATCAGCATTCACCTTCAGCCGGATGTGGCCGGAAGTGTACTCAAGCACCTCAACGTTCCCCGGTGACGTTCCTGCTACGTGCTGAATGCCCGCCAGTTTGCCAGTGCCCGTTTCCGCCACCGCCGAGTAGCTGCGTGCGGTGTCCCAGGTAGCCCCCTTGAGCCAGTTGAGGGCCTGCTCCTCGTCGGGTGCAGCCTGCACGTTGTCGCTCAGGTACGTAAAGCCGGGCACACCCTCAGCCCGCCACAGGGCGAGGCCGTCTTTGCGCGCCAGGCGGGTGAAATCGGCCCTGTTAGGAAGGTCGTAGGTGTTGGGGTTTTGGTCCCAGGGCGTGATGAAGTAGCGCATGCCCAGCAGAGGAGCCAACTCGTATCGTGGCTCTCTCAGGTAGACGTTGTACTCGTCTGTAATAGTCTCGAACGTCTTGGGAGCCAACACGCGGGTTGCCCTGTATGCCCGCCGGGTCATCACCGGGTCGCTCGTGCGCCAGTCGCGGATGTTGTAAACGAGACCGGTGTTCGCCGGCATCACGTCGCCTTCTATTAGTATTCTCTCCGTCTCCGGCACGGCAGCTTTCACCTGGCGGTGGAACTCGGTGACCGGGTAATACTCATCGGTGGGAGAGGTGCCGTTGATGGGCATGCCCACGGACCAGAGGTCCACCAGGAGCAGTAGCCCGAGCAGCGCAGGCACCACCCGGTTACCCCGCCACCACGTGGCCCACAGGAACACCAGGCCCACCGCTGCCAGAAGCAACCCAGCCGCCCAGACCACCCAGTACCATCGGTAGCTGTCGTTCGCCTGAAACCACCCACCCAGCGGCTCCATTACGGGATAGGGGAAGATGCCCAGCGCGTGGGCCACCATGACAACACACCCCAAACCTATCAGGAGCCACGCCTGCAGCACTGCCAGTTTGCTAGATGGACCGGGACCGGAGTCGCGGTGGGAAGAGAGCGTGCGCGCCAACCAGTCCCAGCCAAAAGCGCCCAGCATAACCAGCGCGAAACCCGCTATTGTCACCCAGCGGACGTTTAGGCTCTCCGCGAACACGGGGAGCGAACGGATCTGAGTGCCTAACGGCGTGCCATCGTAGGCAACGATTAGAGCGAATACACCAATGGCCAGCCACGGCAGCACAAGCGACGGCTTAAGGCTGCGCCGCAACGCCGCTACAAGAGCAAGCCCGATGCCCACGATGCAGATGATGCCAACATAAGCGCTGGACTCGGTAAAGCCGAAGCTGCGCCCGACCACCAGGTCGGGCAGGTAACCCTGGCTGCGCGGCACTATCCAGTCGAGCATGAACCAGGACTGCAAATGCGTGGTAGCCCTGGCCTCCAGGCTCATCGAGCTACGCAGCGCGAACTGGTTGCTCATACCAACCACGTCCAGGAAAGGCAGCAACTGCACCATGCCGATAGCGAAGCCGAACGCTACAGCCAGCATAGCCCCTAATATGCGCCCCAGGCGCTGCCGCCAACTGCCACGTGAAGCCAGCACCAGGCCCGCCGCCCAACCGGCTGTCGTAAGTCCTACAAGAGACAGCGTCTCCGGGTGCCCGCCCAGGATGGCGCAACCAACCAGTAACGATATTGCTACGAGGGCCCAGCGGGAGCCTTTCTCCCACCACAGGTACACAGCCCACAGCAGCCAGGGCGTTATGAGCATTACGCCCGATATTTGCCAGGGCAGCCAGTTCACGATAGATAGGGAGAACATGTAGCTGAGGGCCGAGAGTGCACAAGCCACCGCATGCAGGTTGAGTGCGCGCAAGAAGCGCCACATACCCAGGCCCGCCAGCCAGAGCTTGAGAGCCATGATCACACCCAGTCCTGCCCCAACCGGCATCAACACCCACAACAGGTGCAGGGGGTAGAGCACCGCCGGTTGCATGCTCGCGAACAAAGGCATGCCACCCACCGGACCGGAGGACCAGAGAGGAAATCGCCCGGCGAGAAACTCATCCTGGGCCCAGTGCCGCCAGGGGAGGAGGAAGTAGAGCAGGTCGCCGCCGATGAAGGGGCTGGTTAGTCCGGGATAGTACCGCTGCCAGGGGTGTAGAGGCAGTATGTACTCCATCGGTGCAGCTACTCGCAGGGGAGGCAGGCCGGGGCTCATGAAAGCGAAGGCCAGCACCAGCAGCAACCCCGACATGGCCCAATCCGGCGAAATTCGCCACCGGGCAACACGTAGCCTGATGGGTGCATCTATCTTGGGTTCCGCGATTGCAACTGCCAAATAGCCAACTACTTCCGCGTAAGAATATGGTGCGCCCAATGTATAGCACGGCACCGTGCAATTTTACCGCAAACAAAGAGGAAGGGGCAGCCATGTCAGGCCGTCCCTTCCTCCACTCAGAGCATGAGGCCCTTACGCCACTATCCTGCGCATATCCAGCGGCTTCTCCTCGCCCTCTTCGGCGTCCTGTGCCGCGTGGCTGTAAGCCTTGACCGCCTTCACGAAGTCGCGAAAGAGCGGGTGCGGGCGGGTCGGGCGGCTCTTCAGTTCGGGGTGGGCCTGGGTAGCCACGAACCAGGGGTGGTCGCGCAACTCGATGATCTCCACCAGCCTGCCGTCCGGCGACAGGCCCGATACGAGCAGCCCCGCCTCACGCATCCTCTCGCGGTAGGCATTATTGAACTCGAAGCGGTGACGGTGCCGTTCGTACACCACAGGCTCGCCGTATGCCCTGGCTGCTTTCGTGCCGGGCACCAGGTTGCAGGGGTAAGAGCCAAGCCGCATCGTGCCGCCCATGTCCGCTATATCGCGCTGGTCGGGCATTATGTCAATTACAGGGTCGGTGCAGCGCGAGTCGATCTCGGTGGTGAAGGCCCCCGGCAGGCCAAGCACGTTGCGGGCGAACTCTATTACTGCCATTTGCAAGCCGTAGCACAGCCCCAGGTAGGGGATGTTGTTCTCGCGGGCGTACTGGGCAGCCACTATCTTACCCATTACACCCCGGTCCCCAAAGCCACCAGGCACCACTATGCCGTCCACGCCTTCTAGCAGTTCGTCAGGGCCTTGCTGCTCCAGTGTTTCGGTGTTGACCCAGCGCACCTCTACCTTTACGTCGTTGTAGGCTCCTGAGTGCCGGAGCGCTTCCACCACGCTGATGTAGGCGTCGTGCAACTCGGTGTACTTGCCGCACAGGGCCACGGTGAGCGTCTCGCGTGCCGAGTCCATGCGCTCCAGCACTTGCTTCCAACCGCTGTAGTCAGGCTGATGCCCCTCCAGGCCGAGGCGCTCCAATATGTACTCGCCCAGACCGTGCTCCTCTAGCAGCAGGGGTATCTGGTAGATGTTCTTCACCGTCGGCATCGGCATGACCGCCCGCGGCTCTACGTCGCAGAATAGCGCGATCTTGTTGATGATGTCCTCGCCCACCGCCTGGTCAGAACGGCACACGATCACGTCGGGGTTGATGCCGATGGACCGTAGCTCCTTGACCGAGTGCTGGGTTGGCTTGGTCTTTAGCTCGTCGGTGGCCGTGACCTGCGGCAGCAGCGTAACGTGCATGTAGAGCACGTTCTCGCGGCCCGCGTCCCGGCGCATCTGGCGAATAGCCTCTAGGAACGGCAGTCCCTCGATGTCGCCCACCGTACCGCCTACTTCAACGATCACCACATCAGGAGCGCCGGTGCGGGCCACCGCGGCGATACGCGACTTGATCTCGTTGGTGATATGTGGGATTACCTGCACTGTAGCGCCCAGGAAATCGCCCCGGCGCTCCCGGGAGATGACGTTGGAGTAGATGCGGCCCGTGGTGACGTTGGAGGCCTGGGTGAGGTTCTCGTCGATGAAGCGCTCGTAGTGTCCCAGGTCGAGGTCGGTCTCAGCGCCGTCGTCGGTGACGAACACCTCACCGTGCTGGTAGGGCGACATGGTGCCGGGGTCAACGTTGATGTAGGGGTCGAGCTTCTGGACGGAGACGGAGATGCCGCGGCTCTTGAGCACCCGCCCGACGGAGGCGACAGTGATGCCCTTGCCCACACTCGAAACCACACCACCGGTCACGAAGATGTACTTAACCATCACCGACCCCCTTTCCCCTGCGGGGAATTACGAATTACAAGGTGTTTTAAAACCAACATACTATTTTACAGGAAACCAGCCATCAATTGGAAGCAGGATTTCCACATGTTACCCGTAATTCGTAATTCGTAATTCGTAATTGCTCAAGCGGCCCTCACCTGGGCTTTCATTCGGGGCTGAACGCAGACCGCGACCCCTGCGGCTATGTAGAGGTTGCCGAGACGGTCGTCGAGCACCTGGAGGATGCCCCTGAACTCGTCGCGCTCTGTGTACACGTCTATGTAGACGCCCAAAGGCTGCGTGCCGATGTAGGTGGCGAACTCGGCGTCGGGGTACTTGTCGCTGATGGCTCGCTGCACGCGCCCCACCACATCCTGCACCCGTTCGTCCTGCAAGTCCACGTACACCATGTACTGCGACACCACCGGCTGCGTATTCACGGGCTGCATATCGTGCCTCTCCTGCGCATGGCCGTTAAAGTAATACAGGTCGCTCATCTCCGCCCTCCGGACGGAATTACGAATTACTAATTACGAATTACTAGAGGCTCACTGTAATTCGTAATTAGTAATTCGTAATTCCTCTAGGTTTTCGCCTCAAGCACCACCACTCGCGTCGTCTCGTCCAGATCCGAGGCCTTAATGCTGAGCTTGTCCTCGGCGGTCCACTCTTTCAGGCCCATTTCCTTGGCGAAGGCGTCCAGGGAACCCAGTTCCACGGTTTCGCGACCTGTGGCGTAGTGCATGGGCACCACGATCTTGGGCTCCACCTGGCTGATGACCTCGCTGGCCTTGTTGGGTGTCAGCGTGGTGTTGCCACCCACGGGCACCAGCAGCACGTCCACGTTGCTGAGCGCGTCAAGCTGGCTGGCGTTCAATGTGTGGCCCAGCGAGCCGAGATGGCACACGACCAGGTCGTCCAGTTGGAACAGGAAGATGGTGTTGCGCCCGCGCACCTTCCCCTGCTGGTCGTCCGCGAACGACCACACCCCCGTGATGAATACCCCCCGCACCTCGTACTCGCCGGGGCTTTTCACCACGTACGGCTCGCCTTTTACGCCGGCAAGTGCGTTGTGGTGGGGGTTGTCGTGGCTCACCGTGACGATATCCGCCCGCTGGTTGAGCGTGCCCAGCCCCAGCGACCTGTCGT
>JAXDKH010000128.1:0-18265 GCA_034667185.1 Chloroflexia bacterium
CTTTAGTAGCGTTGCCTGTCTTGCCAACAGGTGCCTATCAGCGAACTCTTCCATCACGTGGGCCACCACCTCTTCGTCGGACAGCTTGAACCACTGAGCAGCAGGGGCCACCACGATCTCGACCACTGATCTGCCACCTGGACCTTCGTTGAAGTCCGGGCATATCTGGCCCAGTTCGGCGTACACGGACATGTGTGAGCGACTTGAGAAGACAAGGTTCTTCACGCCCGTTACCGGCCTATCGAAGTAAAATTGCACGGTCATCACGGGTACGCCGTGCAGGTGCTTGATGCCTGCCAGTGAGGGCAAGGCCCGCATACTCGGTGGCAGCGTCTTCCAAAGGCTGTGAGCAGGCATAGCAGACACGTAAATGTCACCAGTGGCGATGGAACCGTCCTCAAGCTCGAACCCTTCTACGGTGGCATCACGAGAGTCGAAGCGCACCTGCCTCACCCTGGCGTTGAAAAGCACCTCTACGCCACTCTCCCGCAGCCGAGAGAGGAGGGGGCGGAACAACCTGACTTCGGGTGACCCCTTGAGGAAAGCCACACGAGAGGCATCAGTGTCCTTGCCGAAGTGGCTGAGCACCGTCAACAGCAGCTTGGCCGATACTTCGTTGCTCTTGCTGAAGTTGAGCGCCAGGGCCATGGTGTCGAAGAAGTCTTGCAGGGACCGGCGGCTGAGGCCATGCCGCAGATGCCACTGCTCGTACGTGAGGTCGTCCTGTCTATCCATGTATGCTTGGTTGCCCAGGATGGGCCATAGCAGGCCCAGACCTGCTCGGAGTTTGTCAGGGTTGGTGAGCACGCCCCGGTTGCGGGCAATCGCGGTGAGGCCGTGGAATGGCGCCCGCAGCCGCGCCGGGAATACCAGGGGAGAGAGCCCCCCGCCAGGCATCGAGAAGGTCAGGGCATGGGGCATCCAGGCGAGCGCGTCGTCGAGATCGTTGTCCCGCAGGAAGGTGAGGAGGTTCCGGTAAGCACCGAAGAAGACGTGCAGACCGCTTTCCAACCAGTCGCCATCGGCGTCCTGCCAGGAAGAGACTTTGCCACCTGCTACCTCGCGTTTCTCAAGTACGGTGACCCTGAAGCCCTGATCTGACAGGTATTTGGCTGCGGCCAACCCCGCAAGCCCCGCGCCCGCGATGACTATGTGCTTGCTATTCACGGCGCTAATTCGACTGTACGTTTGAAGCATCGAAATGACCTTTTTGCTTCCAGGAGAGCGAGCTACAGAAGGTTGTCTCTAGGGCAATTTGCATGCCGGATTGGCTTCACAGTGCCGAGTTGCCCGGCCAACTTTGTGGGTGCGGGCCCGCACACGGAGCCGCGATTTCAGTGGAGGGCGAGCACCACGGCTCCGGCGCTTGCCTCCATATACTATCACAGCAAAGAAGCTTTGTCAATACTTTGTTCAGGAGAAAATCAATGTTCATTCTGGAGGGGGTATGCCCCCAGAGCGATACTGTAGCGCCAGCACCGAGACGAGTATTAGCGCCCCACCCAGCAACTGTTCAGGGCTGATACTCTCGCCAAGCACCAACGCGGCAGTCATGACTGTCACTGCAGGCTCCAGCGTGCTGATGATTGCGGCGCGGGAGGGGCCCGTTTCAGCCAGCCCCATGAAGAAGGCGGTGATCGCAAGGGAGGTGCACACCAGGGCAATGGCAAGCGCCCACACCCAGCCCATTAGCCCGAAGTCAAATCGCAGTTGGCCGGCCAGCGCGCCCCAAACCAGGTAGACCACCGCAGCCGAGGTTATTATCACGGCGCTGGCGAAGAGCGGGCTGACATCGCGCGTGAAGCGGGCCCCCGCGATGATGTACAGCGAATAGACCGCAGCCGCGGTGAGCGCCCAGGCCACGCCGCTTGGCTTGAGGCTGCCGAGCCCGAGGTCGCCGCCTCCTGCAAGCGAGGAGAATATCCGCAGTACAAGCAGCGCGCCGAGGCTCGCCAGTGCAAGGGCAAACAGCTTGCGCCGGGTTAGCGGCTCTTGGTAGATGAGAAAGGCCAGCACCGTGACGAGGATGGGATAGGTGTAGAGGAGCAGGCCCGTCGCTGAGGCTGAAATCTCGCTCAGTGCGGTGAAGTAGGAGAATGACTGCCCAACGTAGCCGAGCGCCCCCAAGGCGACCAGTGGTAGCACCACCATGGGCCATGAGACCTTACCCTTCGCGGTCCAGGTGCCACCACGCGACATAACCCATATCGCCCAAATACCCGCCGCGGCGAGCGTGAACCTGATTCCAAGCAGCGTGTTGAGATTGACACCCTCCGCGTAGGCCAACTTGGCGAACACGGGCATCAGGCCGAACGCCACCGCGGACAACAGCAGCATGAACGTGCCCGAGGTGACTGCGCCGCTTCTTCCTCTGAATCGCAACTTGTCGTCTCCTGTAGGGGTATTGGCTGGCCTACCGCATCCCTGGTGTGGACAGTATTGGAAAGTTTGCTTCGGAAAAGCCGGTAATGGGGCCAGCGTTGGTGTGTGCAGCCTTACTACTATGGCATTATAACTGTCGCCGCTGGCCCGGTCAGGCTGTGTACCCGATGCCGCCTGGGGTTGGTTCCAGGTCTGCCGGTGGGTCGCACAGGCGGTCGAGAAACCGGTGGCATGCACCTTGCCTTTTACCAGCAGTTGAGGCGTAATATACAGCTAGCGGATGCTCATGTTTAAAGAGATAGCCGAAATCCTCACGCACAATATTGATGAGATAACCCGGCGCTGGGTGGAAGGGCTGCGGCAGAGCCAGCGCACCGAAGTGCAGAATCACATGCTGACCGCCGAGATCGTGGACGGCATGAAGGCGATGCTGGCGAATCTTGCCCAGGCGGTGGAGGGCAGCGAAGCGCCGGAGCACGAGACGCTGCCTCTTTTCCTCATCTCTGGGGCCGACAGCAGCACGCCCCCCGACCCTAAGACCCGCAAGCCGAGAGGTACCAGACCGCTTAGTGGCCCGTTCTCCTGGGCGCTCACTGCTGCCGCTTCGCAGGGTAAGCAGCGACACACCCAGGAATACGAGCTGCACGAGGTGCTGCTGGAGTGGATCATGCTGCGGCAGATCGCCTGGGATGTGTTGCGCGTCGAGATGGCCGTGAAGGAACTGGCAATCTCAGTGGAGTTCGTGCAGTACTTCGACCGCCTGCTGGACGAGCTGGCCCTCAGCTCGCTCGAAAACTATTACAACGCCTCCGTGCGCGACCTGGAGAAGCGGGCGATACATGACCCTCTCACGCAGCTTTACAACAAAGACTACTTCCGCCAGCGGCTGAACGAGGAACTGCGCCGAGCCGTGCGCTACTCCGAGCCGCTGACGGTCGCTATGATAGACATGGACGGGCTGAAGCCCATCAATGACACGTTCGGGCACCCGGTCGGGGATGCCGTGATCCAGGCCGTGGGCTTCGCCATCCGCAATTCTTCTCGCCAACCTGATGTGCCGTGCCGTTACGGGGGCGATGAGTTTGCCGTTATATTACCCGAGACCAATAAGGTCCAGGCCAGGGTGATGACCGAACGCATATTGAGGGCGCTCCAAAACAACAGCGTGGTGGTCACCCAGACGGGGCAGGCGCTTGCGAGTGACATCCAGGCAGCGGACAAGACAGAGGCGCTGACGACCACGAACCTGCCGCTGATGGTGCCGGTCCCGACCGTATCCATAGGCCTGGCCTCCTTCCCGGACGATGCCCGCAACCCGGAGATGTTGATCGCGAAGGCGGACGCCGCGCTGTACCAGGCAAAGAGGGCAGGCCGCAACCGGATATTCGCGGCGGGCGAAGCCCTTCCCAAGAAAGACGCGCCAAGAGAGGACACAGCACAAGATGAGTAACGGCAACCAGACTGACGAAGACCTCAAGGAGAATAACAGCACGGTCTCTGCTCCGGCGGAGGACGATAAGAAGGACTCCGACGTGGCACAGCCTATCGGCGGCGAGCTGCGGCCTCTGCACGTCGGCGTTGAAGTCAACCGCCTGAAGATCCCTTCGGTAGTCATGGTCACTGCAGGCGTGCTGCTGACGCTTTTCGTGGCCTGGGCGCTTTACAGCATGCTGCAGATCCTGCTGCTGCTGTTTATCGCAGTACTGCTGTCGACGGCTATCGAGCCGGTGGTCAACTGGCTTCGCCGAGGGCCTTTCAACCGGAGCGCGGGTATCCTTATCGTCTATTCGGGCCTCTTCATCGTGCTCGCCGTCATCGGCTGGCTTACATTGCCGGTCATCTTCCAGCAGGTGGGCGCGCTCGGAAACTCTCTGACGCAGACAGCTAACCAGATGCAGACAGAAGTAGAAAAGTGGGACGCCGGCTTCATACGCCAGCAAGGGCTCCTATTTGCGGATGCGTTGCGGGCGATAGGGGCCCAGATAGGCCGTCCCGAGGCGGACCCTACCGCAAACGTTTCCGCTGAGGATAAGGTAGCCGCGGCCACGCAGACCGCTGTGATCGTAGCCGAGATTTTCTTCGCCGTAATCACAATCTTCGTCGTAGCCTTCTACTGGCTTAGCGAACGCACCCTCATCAAACGCGCTATTATGTCCTGGCTGCCCGCCAAGCGAGCCAACCGTGTGCGGCGGGTGTGGGACGACATTGAGGTAAAGGTGGGCGGTTGGGTGCGAGGGCAATTGCTCCTGATGGCGATAGTCGGCTCATTGAGTGCTATCGGCTACTTTGTCATGGGCATACAATACTGGCCGGCCCTGGCGCTGTTTATTGCGATAGCGGAGGCTATTCCGCTGGTGGGTCCGTACATCGGCACCGCGCCCGCCGTGCTCGTGGCATTGACGCAGCCGGGTGGCGGGTTCGATAAGGCTCTATTGGTAATCGTGTTTGCCATCGTTTTGCAGGCTATCGAGGGCAACGTGCTCGTGCCGCGTGTGATGAAGAACTCGGTCGGTATCAGCCCGCTGACGGTGATCCTTAGCATACTTTTCGGGGCCACGCTGGCCGGGCTCGCAGGGGCGCTGGTGGCAGTGCCCCTGGCGGGCGCCTTACAGGTGGTTGTGGCCGACCTCAAGGCCGCCCGCGAGAGCGAGGAGAAGTTGGAAGAGGTAACCGCGGCAGCCGAACAGACCCGCGCTCAGGCCGGGGAACTGGTGGTTGCCACCTCAGAGGACGGAGAGGCAAAGACCCGGCTCGGTGCAGGGGCGCAGGTCTAGGCCATGCCCGACACTATTGACCTATCGCACGCCCTCCCTGAGGTCGTGCTGCACGGCGAACGGCTGGCCTTCGCACGGGCGCAATTGCGGGCGCACGGCCTGGACTACCTCGTTGTGGGCCCCTCCGCCGACCTCTACTACCTCACCGGGATCCAAAACCGCCCCAGCGAGCGCCTGACCATTCTGTTGCTGCCCCAGGAAGGCCCTGCCTACGTAGTGCTCCCCGCCTTTGAAGCGCCCAGCCTGCCCGCCTTGCCGCCCGACGTACAGGCCGTGCCATGGGGCGAGAGCGACAACCCCGCACGCCTGGCAGCCTCCCTGGTGGCGGGTCCAACGGGGCACCCAGGCGGCGCGCACTACACAATCGGTGTGGGTGAGCGGCTCTGGTCGGTCTTTCTGCTACGCTTACAGGTAGAGTTGCCCCGAGCCACTTTTACGCCGGGCGGGCATGTGCTCAGCGCCTTGCGGCAGGTAAAATCACCGGCTGAGCTTGCGCTGTTGGAAGGCGCGGGGGCGGCGGGAGACCGTGTGTTCGCCCAGATTGTCACTCGTCCCTTCGCGGGGCGCACCGAACTGAGCGTATCGGAGGAACTCTCCGACCTGCTAAAGGCTGAGGGGGTACAGGGCGAGGTCTTTGCAATCGTCGGCTCAGGGCCGAACAGCGCATCACCGCACCACCATGCGGGAGACCGTGTCATACAGCCGGGGGACGCGGTGGTGCTCGACTTCGGAGGCCCGCTACAGGGCTACGTCTGCGACATTACGCGCACGGTGTTCGTCAGTTCGTCTCCGGAAAGCAACTCTGAGATGGAGCGAATATACAACCTCGTGTACGCCGCACAGGAGGCCGCCGTTCGCGCCGCCCGGCCCGGTATGACCTGCGAAGAATTGGATGCAGTAGCGCGAAACCTCTTCACGGAAGCAGGCTACGGCCAGTACTTCATGCACCGCCTCGGGCACGGCATCGGCCTGGATGGGCATGAGCCGCCATACCTGGTTCAGGGCAACTCCACCCGGCTTGAGGCGGGCATGTCGTTCTCCATCGAGCCTGGCCTCTACCTGCCAGGCAAGTTCGGCGTCCGCATCGAGGACATCGTTTACCTGACGGAACAGGGAGCCGTGCGCTGCAACCGCGCGCCGCGAGACCTCACGGTAGTAGCCTAGTCAGCCTCTCACGAGCGCAACCCCAACGGGCACGATGCATCGTGCCCCTACAGCTAATAAACCTTCTTGGCACGTTCTTGGCGTCTCCGCGTCTTGGCCTTTAGCACTTCCGCGTGGGGTATCAGGCGTATGCAAAGTCTCACAGACTAGGATACGAGCACCCAAAGAAGGTTTTGTCATTCCGAACGGAGTGAGGAATCAGGTGGATAGAGAAGAAGGGGCATTGCGGGTCATTATTGGTCCTGCGTCCTTTTGTTGCTTACTTTGCAACGGAGAACGACTGCTAACTGATTCCTCACTGCGTTCGGAATGACAAAACTCTCTTGGGTCGCGCTGGTTGTGGCGTCTTCGACTTTGCAGCCGTCCTGCACATGATGTGCAAACGATTGACAGAACCTATGTTCTATGCTATGGTCGTCCTGAGCAGCAAAGGGACGGCTGAAGATGGCGCAAGAGGGCGGGTCCAAAGGGTGGTCGAATTGGCGCAGGCCTCCGTTGAGGTGGGTTGCGCACGTCGATATGGACGCCTTTTTCGCGTCGGTGGAGCAACTCGATAAGCCGGAACTGAAGGGCCTGCCTGTCATCGTCGGCAACTCGCCCATGTCTATGGAGAGACTGCGGGAGCTTGCGCAAGAAGCGAGTAAGTTGCCGAGGCCGCCGGAGTTCATCAAGGGCATACGCGGCGTAGTCGCCTCGGCTTCTTACGAGGCGAGGACCTTCGGCGTGCGCTCTGCTATGCCCCTTGCCCGGGCACTGGCCTTGTGCCCGCAAGCGGTGGTGCTACCTGGGCACTTTGACCGCTATGGAGACGTGGCAAGGGAGCTACGCCGCGTCTGGTCGGAGTTCAGCCCTGTGATCGAGCCCATGTCGCTCGACGAAGCTTTTCTGGACATGACCGGCAGCGAGCTAACGGGCGGCCCAATTCGCGAAATCGGGGAGCGTCTGAAGAGACGCATCAGGGAAGCCACGGGACTGACGGCTTCGGTAGGCATTTCTTCGAGCAAGCTTATGTCGAAGATTGCCTCCGACATGGAGAAGCCTGACGGGCTGGTGGTAGTACCCCACGGTGCTGAGCCCCAGGTACTGTCCCCGATGCCGGTAAGGGCGTTGCCCGGAGTTGGTCCCAAGACTGCTGAGGCTTTGTACGCGCTGGGTATCTCCAGCATTGGACAGCTTGCCGCTTACCCGGAAGCAAGGTTGGCGGCGCTATTCGGTGCCGAGCATGCCGCCAGCTTGAAGCAACGGTCGCTGGGTATCGATGAGAGCCCTGTTGAGCCGCCCGGCGACCCCAAGTCCATCAGCCGCGAGACGACCCTGGCCGAGGACGAGGGCGACATGGAAGAGCTCAAGGCGCTGGTGCGGCTGCTCTCCGACCGCGTGGCCTGGCAGTTGCGGCAGGAACACTTCACGGCCCGCTGCATCTATATCAAGCTCCGGCTTCTTCCCAGGCAACGCGTGTGGACGCCCGAAGGCTCAGGCTTTGGCAGGCTCATCACCCGGCAGGTCACCATCCCCCAACCCACCGATTCGGACCACACCATCTGCACCGTGGCTTGCGGCCTGTTGGAGATTGCTGCTAAGGCGACCGGGTTGGGCAGTGGCCGGGAGTTAGTGCGCCTCATAGGTGTGGGCACGACCAACCTACTGCACACGGGCCATGTGCAACCCCGTACGTCGATGGAAGAGGCGGAGTCGCCCGTTACGCGGGGTGCCAGGCCCGAGCAATCCTCTTGGGGGTGGCAGTCAAAGGCGCAGGAGCGCAGCCAGCGGCTCAACACCAGCGTGGATGCCATACGTGATCGTTTCGGGTTCAAGGCGATTACGCTGGCGGTAGGCGTAAAACGGCCCCTGATGGAAGGTCCTGAAGATCCGCTGGACCGGGGTAATACGTAAGCTTTTTGTAATCAGTGTAACTTTTATTTGCTTGCGCACGTTTGCTAGTTAAGGTACAATCACTTCTAACTGGCGTATTATCGCGGCGAGATTCCCCATACCGAATGATGGCCTGCTAGAGGATCTTCTTGCAAGAAGTGGTCAGGAAATTAGAGACGCAGGCCCGCCCCATTTTGCTTCCTAAGGAGTCTTATGAAAACTGAGCGCCATCGTGACCGGGCGAAAGGCCCGAACACGGACGCTTCCGGGGTAGCTCCCGGCTCGATGCCGACCCCCAATGGCTCCACTGATGAGAGCGCCATCGACGGTGCCCCCGCGAACGGCCACACCGGCACGCCAGGGCATCAGAGCGACGCAGCGCTGGAGCCGGACAACGGGTACGCCTCCCTCGAAGACGGCATGGGTACCGAGGACGAAAGCGCCTACGACGGTAACGGCTACGCGCATGAGGCCGAGACGCCGCCCGTAGTGCTGACCCTCCCCAGGCGGAAGCGCAGAGTAGGGTATGCGCCGAAAGCGCCCGTAGAGGTCGTGCCAGCGGTTGCGCCTGCCCCCGAAGCCGTAACCATCCCGGAAGAGAAGATAGTAGCACCTCCCGTGCCTGCCGGTGTGCCGTTGCCGCCCAAGGCCAAGCGTAAGACCGCCGCCACGGTGGTCCAGCCCCAGCCTGTTGTGGCTGCCGTCGCCGTCGAACCTGCCACCATTGCTGAACCGGAGACGGCTCGCAGGCAGTGGCGCGTCAACATCACGCTTGAAGGCGTTTTCTGGGTCTCTCTGTTCGCGCTGGCTATAGTTACGCGCCTTTGGGACCTGAGCAACCGCGGCATCCACCACGACGAGAGCCTGCACTCGGTGTACGGCAACAACCTCTACAATGGCTCGGGTTACATCCACGACCCGATGATGCACGGCCCCTTGCAGTTCCACCTCATCGCGTTCATGTACTGGCTGTTCGGGGTGAACGAGATGACCGCGCGCATGGCCTCGGCCTTCTGCGGCATATGGGTCGTCATGGCCCCGTTCTTCCTGCGCCGCCAGATGGGCAAGGTGCCCGCGTTGATCGCCTCGTTCCTGCTGTTGATCTCGCCGAGCGTGCTCTACTTCAGCCGCATGGCCCGCGAAGACGCTATCTTCTCAGCCACCGAGACGCTGATGATCGTGGGGCTGTGGCGCTTCGTCTCCAGCAGGAAGCCCGCCGACTTCTTCATTTTCGCGGCCGGGCTTTCCCTCATGTTTACCATCAAAGAGGCCTCGTACCTCACCACGGCGGTGGTAATTGGCTTCTTTGTGCTGCTCTTCGTCATCCAGTCGGGCTACGCCATCATGGCGGCTACCGCGGTGTACGGCGCTCTTATGGGCGCTCTGCTCTTCTACATGCGCAGTAATATGCAGCAACTGGACGCAAACCACCAGGTCATACCAGGTGGCGGCACGATAGCCCCGCTTCCCATCATCCCGGATGTAGGGCCGTCTTACGACATAATCTGGCGTTTCGTGCTGGACCTGTTCACGCATCCGCTGGTGCTGAGCGCGCTCATCCTAACGGCAGCCTACGTTGTGGCGGTTACCTTCCTGTTCCGTCGCGAGCGAACCCGCCTGGAAGGGGCACCTCTCGCTACGCCGGTGCAATCGCGCTCCAGGGTAGTAGTCACATCACGAGCCAACGGCAGCGGCACCTTGCAGACCCGTGTATCGCGCGGCAACGGTAACAGCGGGACCCCGGTAGTTGCCCAGGCAGTTCAGCCTATCGCTACAGTGGTCGAGACCCCGCGCCAGGCTACACTTGACGCTCCAGACGACCCCGACGCCGCTTCGGAGGTGTGGGACCCCCGCAGGCTGGACCCGAAGCCGGGCAGCATATTGGGGCGGTATCAGCCCGGTTCGATTCCGCACCTGCTGGGGTCGCTGTTCGCCCGGCCCAGGGTGATACTGGTTGGCTTCCTCATTGCGGCGGCCATCTACACCGTGCTCTATACGGTCTTCTTCACCGATATTCCAAGGGGCTTGCTGTCCGGCTTGTTCGGCTCGCTTGGCTACTGGATGGCGCAGCACGGGGTCGAGCGCGGTTCGCAGCCGTGGTATTACTACTTCCTCCTGCTCCCGCTTTACGAGCCTATCGGAGTGTTCTTCAGCCTGGTTGGGACGGTCTTTTTCGGTTGGAGGGGCATACGCTGGCTTCGCAATAGAAGGGCGGAGGCACGCTACACCGAGAATCCACCCAGGTTCGGCGCGTTCAACGTGGACAGGCCGGTGCCTTTTGCCAACTTCCAGCCGTTTCTGGTCGCATTCCTCATCTGGTGGCTCTTCGGCGTGACCGCTATTTACACCTGGGCGGGCGAGAAGATGCCGTGGCTGATGATGCACATGGCGCGCCCGGCTATCCTGCTGGCCTCGCTCTTCCTGGGCGCGTTGCTGCTGTCGATGCTTGCGCGCAGGCGTGAGAGGATAGAGGCCGCTGCCGTGCAGGATGAACGCTACGTGGCTTATGGTCCCGGCATACCCGCGCTGGCTACTGGCGGCATGATGCGCTCTACCCTTGCTCGCTTTGCGCAACCCGGCCTGCAAATGGCGGCTGCCATGCCCGGAGGCGGCTCAGCTTCGCTTGACATGCGCGGTGGGCAACTCATGTCGATGAGCCGGGGCAGTGGGCCTCAGCGCTCGCGGCCGTCCGCCCACACATCGGCTCGACGAAGCGCGCCTCCACCCCCGGTGCCCGTTCGACGCGGCGGGAGGGTCCGGGGAGCAGCCGTGGCCGTGGCCCGCAGGCAGGACCCGCCGTGGGTCGCCTGGAACATGCCAAGCTCGAACTTCCCTGTGCTGTCGTTCATGACCTTGTTCGTGCTGTTCGCGATGTCCTGGGCCATGACGATGACCTTCCAGATCGCGCAGAACAATAACTACGCCACCTGGTCCTGGACCTGGCTGTGGCCCGGCCTGATGCTGGCGCTGGTGATTGCGTTCGTGGCCTGGCTTGGTCCGGGTCGCGCCCTCAAGTACCTGGCGCTCGGCCTCTTCTCGGTCTTCTTCCTCTACCAGTTCCGCTCGGCCATTATGCTGAGCTACTTCCACCCTGACGTGCCGACCGAGATGGCGGTGTACGTACAGACCTCGCCCGATGTGACCCGCTTCATGAAAGAGGTCAAGGACTTCTCCAGGGCCACTACGGGCAGGAACGACGTGAAGGTGCTGTACGACAGCGACGTGTCGTGGCCCTTTAGCTGGTACTTCCACGACTTCCCGAACGCGCAGTTCATCGGCAACGGCGACCCGCAACCTGCCGCTGATGTGCCTATCATGGTCTTCGGCTACGACACCAAGAACAGCAACACGGAGCTACTGAAGAACTACACGTCGCAGCGTTACGCAATGCGCTGGTGGTTCCCCGAAGACTGGTATAAGAAGGACCTGGTTAAGGGGCTGGCGGAAGGCCAGACGCCCAAGAACGCGCCCTTGGCAACCGCTGCCCTGTTGGTGGTGAAGCTGGGCGATACCTTTACCAAGCCCGACAACGAAGCCACCCTGTGGAAGTACCTGCTCTTCCGCGAGACGCCCCAGCCTTTAGGCTCTTACGACATGCTCGTCTACGTGCGCAAAGACGTCGCACCCTACTATCACTATTTGCAGTACGACCCAATACCATCGCACGACATACCCTGATAGTTCCGAGTTCTGAGTACTGAGTACTCTTTCCTTGCTCGGAACTCGGAACTGGATAGGAATAAAGGAGATCATGGACAAACGTCGACTCAGCGCACGCGCAGATATGGGATCGAGCCTTGCCCCGGCGAGGCGGGAGGAGCTAGCCCAGCCGTTACTTGAGAGGTCGCTCAACCTCGCGGCCCTCAACTGGGAGGTAATAGCTTTCGTTGGGCTGATGCTGGTGGCAGTCTTCAGCCGCCTGGTGGACCTGGGGCCTCGCGCCTTCCACCACGACGAATCGATCCATGCCTACTTCTCGGACTACTTCCTGAAGACGGGTAATTACACGACCACAGCCGGGTTCGACGGCGGCTACGACCCCACTTACCACGGGCCGTTCCTCTACCATGCCACAGCACTGATGTTCTTCCTCTTCGGGACGAACGACTTCACCGCCCGCCTGGCCCCGGCCCTGTTCGGCATCCTCTTGGTGGGGCTTTGCTGGCTGATGCGCCCCTTCATCGGCAAAGTCGGCGTGCTGATCGCCACTTTCCTGGTAATCGTCTCACCCAGCATCGACTATTACTCGCGGTCACTGCGACATGACGTATTCGCGCTCGCCGGCATAACGCTGCTGTTCATTTCGATACTCTGGTTCGTGCGTACGCACCAACCGCGGTGGGTTTACCTGGGGGCGGTGGGCTACGCAATAGCCTTCGCCAGCCACGAGCTAACATACCTGCTTACAGTGGTGTTCCTGGTGTTCTTGTTGCTGGCGCTGTTCCTGTTCCCCACGTTTGCCAACAGAGCAACGGCGGGTCTGCGCACGCTGGTGGGTGATGAAGACGTAAACCCGGTGAAGAGCGCGTGGTCCGCATTGATGGCTCGCCCCTGGACGTTGCTGGGTGGGGTGCTGACCTTCTTCGGCATTTACGCGGTGCTGTTCACCAACATGCTTATCAAGCCGCAGCTAATCTGGACGGGCATCAGAGGCCCACTCTACTGGCTCGGCCAGCACGAGGTGAATCGCGGTTCTCAGCCTGAGTTCTACTACATGCTGCTCATGCCCATCTACGAGCCGCTGGCGCTGCTGGCGGGCCTCGCCACGGTGGTGTGGCTGATCGTGAGGCTGGTGCGCGGCAGGGCGGACGAGCGACAATCCGACGACTATGATATCGTCACCGAGGGGCCGGAGGACGAGTACGGGGTGCGTTACCCCAGTATGCAGGGCACCCGCGGCTTCGCTATGTCGTTCCTGGCTTTCTGGTCGTTCGGGGCACTGGCTGTGTTCTCTATGGCGGGCGAGCGCCTGCCCTGGCTGAACATGCACATCGCCATGCCTTTCACGCTGCTGGCCTCCGCGGGCCTGGGCGCGCTGATTACCCGCGTCGACTGGCGCGAAGCACGCAAGGGTGGCGGGGTCTTCCTCGGCGTCACGGTGATACTGTTCATCATCGCGCTCTTCGTGACCATCGCCTACTTTACCGGGCAAATGCCCCGCACAAGCGGACAGACGGCGGATGCGCAGAACTTCCTGCGCACCATCGGCTTGGTCATCGTGGTGGTCGGTCTGCTCGTACTGGCCGGGTGGCTCTCTTACAAGATGGCACCGGGCAGGGCGGTAGCTGTGGTGGCGCTCACCTTCGCGATCTTGCTGGGCGCTTACGGCGTCCGGTCTATGTCGCTGGCGGTGTACGAGCACGGCGACGTGCCGGTGGAGCCGCTTATCTACACTCAGTCTTCGCCGGACGTGCCGATTGTCACAGCTATGGTGGAGAGGCTGGCGCGTGACGTTACCGCGTTCGACGGTCGCAACGCCAACGACGTGACCGGCGGCCATACCCTCGCCATCTTCATCGACCAGAACGACGCTATTGAGTGGCCCCTCGACTGGTACTTCCGCGAGCAGAAGGGGAAGCAGTACTTCAACTACTTCGAGAACGGCACGGAAGTAGGCGATAACCTGAAGGCCAACCGGATCGCGCCCAATGCCCCGGTGATCCTGACTAGCGAGCAGACTGAGAATACCACCTACTTCAAGGACTTCATCAAGGACAAATACACAACCAACAAGTACGTGCTCAACTGGTGGTTCCCGGAAGAGACTTACAAGACGAACGGTAAGGGTGACCTCGGCAAGGCGCTAGGGTGGCTGTTCGGGAACGGCATGCGGTTCCTCCTGTATCGCGACCCCGGCCTGCCGCTGGGCTCCCGCAACTTCTACCTGCACGTGCGCAACGACCTAGCTCCGCAGGTGGGCCTGGGTGGCGTGAGCAGCGCCACGACGGGTGAAGGGGTTGACGACGGCAAGGTACACACTCTGTTCGAGCTATCGCAGGGGGCGGGCAAGGGCCAGTTCAACCTGCCACGCGGTATTGCCACCGACTCTGCGGGCAACTTCTACGTGGCCGACACGGGCAACTATCGCATCGAGAAGTTCGCGCCCGACGGCACATTCCAGGCCACGATAGGTAACGGCAAGGGCAGCGGCGACGGCCAGTTCAACCCGATCAACGACAACGGCGTGGGCACAGGTGTGGGTGGCATCGCGGTGGACAAGGCTGGGAACGTCTACGTAGCGGACACCTGGAACCATCGCGTGCAGAAGTTCGGGCCTGACGGTAAGTTCCTCGCCAAGTGGGGTGAGTTCATCAGCCTGGCAGATGCTAACTCGACAGCCGACCCCAACCGCGATACGAAGTTCTACGGCCCACGCGGCATAGCCGTTGCTCCCGATGGCAACGTTTACGTGACCGACACCGGCAACAAGCGAGTGAGCATCTTCAGCCCGGACGGCAAGTTCGTGCGCCAGATCAGCAGCAACCTTACTCCGGAACGCATTGCTCAGCAGTACGCCTTCAGCCAACCGGGCGAGATGAACGAACCGATTGGTATCGCTGTGGACGGGCAGGGCAACGTGTTTGTGGCCGACAGCCTCAACCGGCGCATCCAGAAGTTCGACAACACGGGTAAGTTCGCGGCTCAATGGCCCATACCCGGCACCAACTGGGAGTCGGGCGCGTACCTGGAGCCCTTCCTGGCGGTAGATGCGGCGGGCAATGTATACGCCACCGCGCCGACCGGGGCGGCCGTGCTCAAGTTCAGCCCGCAGGGGCAGCTTCTCAACACCGTGAAGAGCGCCGGGGCCATCAACTTGAAGATACCCACCGGCATCACGGTAGCACCCAACGGCGACGTCGTTGTGGTGGACACCACCGGGCACGGCGTCGTCAACATGGGCAAAATCAATCCATAAGGTCTTTGTTACAGGGGAGGGGCACCTCAGTCGTGCCCCTCTTCTTTCATTTCAGCGGCACCTGCCGGGTTCCGTTGGTTCCTGTTGACGCGCCCTATCAGCTTCCCTTACAATTGTCCGTAATTGGAATTGTTCGGGCTGGCGCACGGAAGGCGATTCATAGCCGCTTTAAACGAGGCATACATATCGCCGGCGTGTCCTGCATGGGCTATACGCCGCTCCTGCTCCCGTTTAAAGCGATGCAGTAAGCTCCCGAGGAATGCCGTCTCGCACCGAGGGTGCCCGGCCACGTGAAACTGAGCGCGAAGGGCCTCATTTATGAAACCATGGTTGCCCGACGAGGCAGCTAGCAAAGGTAAGGGCACCTCCGCCCCAAATAGTGACGTACGTAGCGCCGCCGGCATGGCAGAGACTGGCGAGCGTACCAACGGGCACGTAGAGTCACCCCAGGCCCCTACCACGCAGCCGGATGGACATCTCTCCGGCCCGGGCACGTCGTTGCCTGTGCGCAGACCCCGAAAAGAGGAAGAGAGGCTTCCCGCGCCCACCCCCGTGATTGCAACGCCCACCGCACCTGGCGTAGCCAAGCAAGAACGTGCCGCCAAGCTGAACCCCGCTGTACAAGCTGTGAACTGGCTCTGGAGAACAAAGGGCCTGTGGCTTGGGGGTCTTGGGCTGATCGCGGCGCTTAACGGCCAGAAGGTCCTTATTGTAGACCATGAGCTGGTCGCGTCCATGCGCTGGTACGCGCTGGCTATCTTCCTGGTGCTGGTGGCATGGCTCGGCACGTACCGCAACAAGAGTGTACTGGTCGAAGTGGTGCGGGAGCAGGGCGAGCCAAGAGTGGTACGGAAGACACCTGCTGCCGTCGCCAGCCCAGCTACTCCGGCTACTCCCGCATCTACCCTTCCTGTACGACCCAAGCACAAGCCCGATAGTAACTCTGCACCTTACGCCGGTCCCTATACGCCTGCCGCAACTACGCTGCCCGTTCGCTCAAAGCAGCGGCCCGTCGTATCGACGGCAGTCGAGGTAGTACCACAGGTCACGCCTGAGTCCCGTGTTGCGGAGCTACTTGCACCACTGCGTAGCAGGTTCCCCGGTCTGGTGAAGGACTGGCCGAGGTACCTTCTCACAGTAGTGGCGCTCTTCCTGAACATCTACAGCGCCAACACCCTTCGGGCCAACTACTATTCCGCCGTGGGCAGCATTGGGTGGTTGATGAGCCTGGGCTTCTTGCTGGCGGCTTTCATAGGCGAAAGGCGGCCAAAGCTGCGCGACCCCAATGCGGTCGCACTCGACAACGAGGACCGGGACAGGGTTCGGATGCAGTTCGTGGTGGAGCTTGCGTTCGTGCTCGCTATCGTAGTGCTGGCCTTCTTCCTGCGCGTGTACCGGCTGGACGACCTGTCGGGCGGCATGCACGGCGATGAGGGCGAGACCGGCATGGACGCCATAAACATCCTGGAGGGCAACCGGGTATCGCCCTTCATGACGGGCTGGTTCGCGCACCCCAACTTCTCCTTCTGGGCCGCCGCCATCTCCATGAGCATCTTCGGCAAGACCCTCTTCGGCCTGCGCATCCTCTCCACCATCCTCAGCGTGCTCATGATCGTGCCGTTCTACCTGTTGGTGCGTATGTGGTTCGGCGTGCGCACGGCTATCATCGCGGGCATTCTGCTGGCGATCATGGACGTGTCAATCTATTTCGGTAAGCTGGGCCTCAACAACATCATGACGCCGCTGTTCCTTGTTGGCGGTATCTACTTCCTGGCGAGGGGGTTGCGCAGCATGCGCAGCCTCGATTTTGTGCTTGCCGGGTACAGTTCGATGCTTACCCTGTACTTTTACTTCGCGGGGCGGCTCACCCCATTTCTCATCGGCGGCATACTGGGCTACTTGTTTGTGTTCATGCCCATCGTTGGGCTGCCGGGTGCTTACCGTGAGCTACGAGCGAGTGACGCAGTGCGTTCCCGCGCGGAGGCGCTACGGGGAGCGTTTGTGCGGCAGTGGCGGCGCATTACCCCTTATTTCTCGAAGCTGCTGGTTTTTGGAATAGCGTGCCTCTGTATGGCTTCACCATGGGGCGTGTTCTACATAGACCACCAGGGCGAAATGAACTCGCGCTCCAACGATAAGTTCGTCCTTTACCCTACGAATGAAGGGCGCATGGCGAGCGAGTACCAGGCCAACCACGACCCGCTATATGTTGGCCTACGCATGCCCAGGTCGACCGATATTTACCCGTTCCTGCCGGTGGTGTTCGAGCAGACGCCTCTCAGCGTTAAGCTCACCAACGACGGTTTCTTCGCGCGCGTCTTCTGGGGTCAGACCACCAAGACGCTGTCGATGTTCACCTACCGGGCCGACAATAGCTCCTTCTTTACGTTCACAGGCGAAGCTGCGGCCAAGCCCATAGAGGCGGCCTTGCTGGTGCTGGGCATCGCATGGGCGCTGTGGCGATGGCGCGACCACCGGCTGGCTATGCTGTCGATCTGGTTCTGGGGGACGGTGCTCGCCGGGGGTGCGCTCACGATAGACGCGCCGTATATGCCACGCCTGGTGGGCCTGGTGCCCTTGCTCGCTATATTTATTGCCCTGCCGTTGAACAAGATGGCCGCCGAGTTCTACAACGCCTTTGGGTGGGTGCGGGCGGCAGCGCTCAGGAGCAGGAAGCGCTGGCAGCCAATGTTAGCGCGCGCCGTACCTGCCCTGCTGATCGTGGGCACACTGGTCTACCTGGGACTGCAGAACGCCACCGACTACGACCGCTACCTGAATACTTACCCCTACAGGGACGTCGCGGGACAGGCTTACTTCGTGCGAGACATGAATAGGCAGGCAGCCGCCGAGGGGAAGCCCCCGCCCTACTTCTACGACCTGGGCATGCACCAAATCTACTGGGGGCACGGCGATAACCGCTTCGTGAACCACGGCACGCCCGGCAAGGACATGATAAACCCGGCGAACGACCTGCCTGTGGTGGAGAACGATGCCGGGGATGTGGTGTTCATGGTGTGGGGGCTAAACAGGCACTACCTCTCTGTGCTCAGGAGCTATTATCCGGGCGGCGAAGAAAAGGACTTCTTCTACGGGCCGCCCGACAACGCATCGAACCTGCTGACATCATATCGGGTGACCAGCGAGCAGCTCAAGA
>JAXDKH010000129.1:0-3028 GCA_034667185.1 Chloroflexia bacterium
TATGCGGTTCCGTCTCTCTTTAGTTTCGTTCTTGGATTAGGCGGATTACTTCTTCGACGATGGCGCGGGCGCTTTCTTCCTTCGGCATGTCGGGGAGTTGCTGGGTGCTGCCGTCTTTGTGCACGAAGGTGAGGCTGCTCGATTCGGTACCGATGCTGGCTACGGCGTCGTTGGCTACTATGAGGTCAAGTTTCTTCTTTTGGAGCTTGGCGCGAGCGTTTTCGAGCAGGTCTTCCGTTTCAGCGGCAAAGCCCACGCGCACCAGGCGGGGCAGGTCCCTAGTGGCAAGCTCAGCTAGGATGTCGGGGTTGCGCTCCAGTTCTACTGTCAGCCCTGCGTCAGTCTTCTTGATCTTCTGCTCCGACACCTGCCTCGGCGCGAAGTCGGCCACCGCCGCGGCCATGATTAGAGCGTCGGCGTCCTGCACAGCCTCCTGCACAGCCTTTTGCATCTCGCGGGTGGTACGGGTGCGCACCAGATCGACGCCGTAGGGTGGCTGGGCCGAAGCCGCGCCGATGATGAGGGTCACGTTGGCCCCGGCGTTGAGGGCTTCTTCCGCGATAGCATAGCCCATCCTGCCGGACGAGCCGTTGCCTATGAAGCGCACTGGGTCGAGGGGCTCCTGCGTGCCCCCGGCGGTGACGACTACCTTTTTGCCTGCCAGCGGCCCGTCCCTGCCCAACGTGCGTTTTATAGCGGCCAGTATCTCCGGCACCTCCGGCATCCTGCCCACGCCCGTAGCCCCTGACGCCAGGTGCCCCTCTCCCGGCTGCATGACGGTGGCACCACGGCGGCGTAGCGTCTCAAGGTGCTCCTGGGTGGACGGGTGGAGGAACATGCCACTCTCCATCGCGGGTACGAGCAGCGCCGGGGCCCTGGTGGAGAGGTAGACGGCGCATAGCATGTCGTCGGAGAGACCCAACGCAAGGCGAGCAAGCGTGTGGGCCGTGGCGGGGGCGACCACCAGGATGTCGGCGCTGTGGGCAAGCCCCACGTGCCCGGTGTCCTCGCCCAGCCAGTCGGCGTAGATGTCGGTGCGCACGGGGCGCTTGGTGAGGGCCTGGAAGGTGAGAGGGGTGACGAACTGCTGCGCGCCCTGCGTCATAATGACGTCCACGACGGCACCTGCCTGCACCAGCTTGGACGCCAGATCGGCCACCTTGTAAGCGGCGATGCCCCCCGTGACCCCTAGCACTACCCGTTTGTCGCGCAGCAACTCAGTCCTCCAGTATTTCCAGCTTGCGCACCCGTAGCGTGCCCACCTCAAGCTCGTCAATTTGCAGCTTGCCTACGCGCATGTTGCGGATGACGAGCCTCCAAATAGCGAAGAAGCCTACAGCAAACGCCCCAATGGCGAAGGCTCCGAACGCAGACGCGCCCACCGCCCTGGCACCTATTGCCCGCGCTCCCGTAGCCTCGGCTCCTTTCGCTGTGGCCGCTTCGTTATTATCGTGTGGCATTGTGCATTCTCCTTAGTATTCCATCAGCCTTCAACCTTCAAAGTACAACGGTGACAGCCTGATTATTTACGCAGATGCCGCCCATATAGAATTACGCGATTATATACTTGACGCACCCGCAGTAACCAAGGTACTCATCAATCGGTTCGTGACCTCTCTGCGTCTTGAGCTTTCCTTAAGAGCAGGAACCAAGCGAATGCACCTATGCAAACCAACGCAAAAGCCACTGGCCCGCTTGCACCCTCAAAATAAAAGTAGTGGTATGCTATGCCGTTGGCAAAATCATCAGCGATTACCTCTACCCTATATATGTAAAGTATGAGCGCAGCGATGACTATTGACGCGAAAAGTAGTAAGCATGCAGATAGTCGTAACGAAATAGGGCTAAGCTTCTTCATACGGGTTCTTCCGTTTTTGCCGTTGCGTCAGAAGAAGCAACGGCTTTGTTGTGCCCTCTTGAGTGGCATCCTGCTCTTTAGGATGCGGTCCCGTTAGTAGCAAGTTTTCCAACGCCGTCTCGAAATCCAACGGTGCGTAGAATTATGGTGTGTCCTATCCAGTAGAGTACGTCGAAGACCACGAGTGCGATGAACATACTAAGTAGTGAGCGTTCCCAACCGCGCAAGCTCAGCAGTATGGTGCTGAGCGAGAGCAACACGTAAGCAAATAGCTGACCTGCCAAGCTACCCAGGTATACGGGCACTCTCCTGTGGAGCTCGTCGCGAAATGACTCCTCGTTCAGCTTTGGCTTCTGGCTCTCCATCATCCCTCACTGTTCAGTTCATAAATCATGCGCAGGCCATCGAGGGTAAGGTTGGCGTCCACGATGTCGATGCAGTCGGTGTGAGAGGCAATCAGGGTAGCCAGGCCGCCGGTGCCAATCACCTTTATCGGCGTGCCCAGATCACCCATGTCCTCTTTGAGGCGCTGTATCATCCCCTCGGCCAGGCTGATGTAGCCCCAGACCACGCCCGACTGCATGGCGTGGACCGTGTTCTTGCCAACGGGGTGCCTGGGCGGCACCAGCTCTATGCGGCGTAGCTGGGCGGTGTAGCGGAAGAGGGCTTCGGAGGCTATGCCGAGGCCAGGGGAGATAGCCCCTCCCAGGTACTCGCCCTGCGGCGATACCACGTCGAACGTGGTGGCAGTGCCGAAGTCAATCACGATCAGAGGGCCACCGTAGCGCACGTGGGCCGCCAGCGTGTTCACAATGCGGTCCGCGCCCACCTCGCGGGGGTTGTCCACGCACACCTTCACGCCAGTCTTGATGCCCGGCTCGACCAGCATGAGGTCGGTGTGAAGGTAATCGCGGGCCATCTCGCGCAGGGAGGTAGTCACGGGCGGCACGACGCTGGCGCAGATGGCGGCCTGGATGTCGTTGAGGCTGTAGCCCCGGTGCCCCAGCAGCGCTATGATCGTGGCGGCCCATTCGTCGGGCATGCGCAGGTGGTGGGTCTCCATGCGGAAGTCGGCCACCAGCTTGTCGCCGTCGTACAGGCCGAAGACGGTATTGGTATTGCCCGCGTCGATTGCCAGTAGCATGTTCCCTCCGGGGTTCTGGGACAAGA
>JAXDKH010000130.1:0-5092 GCA_034667185.1 Chloroflexia bacterium
CTGCACTATAGCGAAGGTCTGGCTGCCGTCTTCCGCCGGTGGCCGCAGCCGACCGATGTAGGCGGAGAGGGCGTCCACGAGGCTGGTCGAGGGGGTGATGGGGTACCACGAGACCACTGACACGCCACCGAAAATCGCTCCCAGGCCGCCCGCTGTGTTGCCGTCAATCATAATCAGGCCCTGGTTGCCGTTCATGCGCTCCATTCGGTAAGGGTCGCGCTTCGGCAGGTTATCCTTCGCCCACTCAAGTGTGAGGCGGACGACGTTCATGTTCATTTCGACGGCTTTGGCCTTGCCCTTGAAGTGGTGGTTCAGCCCTTCCTCAAGCTCCGCAAGGTCGAAGCCCAGCAGGTGGGCCAGGCCGCCGACGTAAACCATGTTAGCGACGTGATCGCGCAGCTTGGGGTCTATCGTCGCCTGCTTCATTAGCTCCTTGACGGGAAGGGGATAGCTGATGACGTCCTCACGCAGGTTGAGGAATTTGAGGTCCTCGGGGTGCAGGACGATGCCGCCGGCGGGCAGGGCCGAATAGTCCTCCTGCGCCGTGGCCGGGTTGAAGGCCACCAGCACCTCGGCGGTCTCGCAGCGGGCGGTGTAGCCGTCCTTGCTGAGGCGAATGGTGTACCAGGTAGGCAGCCCCGAGATATTGGATGGGAACAGGTTCTTTGCGCTCACCGGCACACCCATCTTGAAGGCGGCACGCGCGAGCAAGCCGTTAGCGGTCTGGCTACCTGAGCCGTTCACCGTGGCAACGACAATCGAAAAGTCGTTTACTATCTCGCCGGGTTCTCTATCTGCCTGCGATGCAGGCTGCTCTAGCACGTCCAGCGTGCCCATAAAATCATCTCCCTCCGTTGGAATTGACTCTGCTCGTCGCCATCGACTTCTACCCCGGAGTGATCTCGTCCCTCGGGTCGATCAACTCTTCGCCGATCTCGGTGTTGCCGTCCTCGTTACCTTGGGCGTTCTGGTTCTTCCTGCCGAGCAAATCGGCGGGACCGGACATGGGTGGTACAATCGGCACCACCTCGGTATCTACCGCGCCAAGATGCATGCCCCCGCCCCTGGGTCCGTGTGCATCGGGGTTGCGGTACTCGCCTTCGTGCGTGACCTGCTCTTGATCGAGTTCATCTCGGACGTACTCAGGCTGCACTTCGGGGGACTGGGGCGTCCCCTCATCGCGTTGGGCGGTCATCGTGTTCTCCTCTGTGACGGAGTGTGGGCACCCTGTGTCTTTCGGGAGCCGTGGAATGAGGCTTAATACTACAAGTATAGCACAACGCCGTTCCTCATGACAAAGCTAAAGGAGGGACAGGCCACGCTCATGCCGCGCCTGCCCCTCCTTTAGCAGTGTTCGCTCTAAATTTCTTCGAGGTCAATCTGGGCGCGCTGGAGCTTGCCGGAGAAGTCTATGTAGAGAGTCTTCCACTCCGTAAAGACATCAAGCCCCGCCTGGCCTGCTTCGCGATGCCCGTTGCCGGTGCCTCGCGTGCCGCCGAACGGTAGCTGAATCTCCGCGCCGATAGTGCCCGCGTTGACATAAATGATGCCGGTCGTGATGTCGCGCATCGCACGGAAGGCGTTGTTTACGTCGCGGGTGTAGATGGACGAGGAAAGTCCGTATTTGGTGTTGTTGTTCACCTCAACGGCTTCTTCCAGGCTGTCCACGGGGATGAGCGCGGTCACGGGGCCGAATATCTCCTCCTGTGCCAGCATGTCGTTCCACTTGACGTTGGTGAAGAGGGTAGGCTTGTAGAAGTGGCCCTTCGACAGGTCGCCATCGGTGGCGATTTCGCCGCCTGTCAGCATCTCGCTGCCACTCTCCCGGCCCTCTGTCACGAGCTTATGTATGCGCTCAAGCTGGCTCCTGTTGACCACGGGCCCGATATCCGTGCTAGATTCGAGGCCGTTGCCGAGACGGAAGCGCTTGATGCGGCTCACAAGTCGCTCTTCCAAATCTCTTATGGCGGCACGATGTACTATCACACGGGAGGCGGCGGTGCAGCGCTGTCCGGTGGTGCCGAACGCGCTCCACAGGATGCCTTCCACCGCCAGGTCCAGGTCGGCGTCGTCCATGACGATGATGGCGTTCTTGCCGCCCATCTCCAGCGACACGCGCTTGAGGGTCTGGGCCGCGCGCACCGAGACCTGCTGCCCGGCTGCCGTAGAGCCCGTGAAGGAGATTAGCTTGACGCCGGGGTTGTCTATGATGGCCTCACCGACGCTGCCGCCGGGGCCGAGCACCACGTTGACGACACCTTCAGGGAGGCCTGCCTCTTCAAGAATGCGCACCAGTTCGATAGCAAGAAGGGGGGTGTCAGAGGCGGGCTTGAACACGACGGTATTGCCGGAGATGATGGCGGGCATCAGCTTCCACGATGGGATGGCGATGGGGAAGTTCCAGGGCGTGATGGCACCCACCACACCGATAGGGTCGCGCACTGCCATAGCGAACTTGTTCGGCAACTCGGAGGGCGCTACCTCACCAAGCATCCTGCGCCCCTCGCCGGCCATGTAGAAGGTCATGTCGATGGCCTCTTGCACGTCGCCACGCGCCTCGTTGAGCACTTTGCCCATTTCCTGGGTCATCAGGCGCGCCAGGTCTTCCTTGCGTTCCATGAGCATCTGCGCGCACCGGAAGAGGATTTCCCCTCGGCGCGGTGCCGGCACGAGCCTCCAGGACTTGAACGCCTTCTCGGCGGCCTCGACTGCCTTGTTTACGTCGTCGGGGCTTGAAACCGTCAGCACGCCAAGCAGTTCGCCCGTAGCGGGGTTGCGGCTGTCGAATGTTCGTCCGGCGGAACCCTCTACCCATTTCCCGCCAATGTAATTCTTCACAAGGTCTCGCGCGAAGGACGGCTTCTCCTTACCGTGGTGAGCCTCCTCCGCGTATTCAGCCCTACGGACCTCGGGATCACCCGGCGTCGAGCCAGGATTAGCCACTGCCTTGTCCATACCAGTCTCCTTTCTCGCCATTGAGTCATGAAGTAGTCGCGCCTTCCCGTACATTGCGGGCGCGAGGCACCATCGCCAGTGTAGCACAGGCGGTTAGGGGGGTCAAGGAAGGTGAGCCTCTGCGATCATGCGGCCGATGGCATCAAAGTAGGAGGTAGTGACACCGTGGGCAGCCGGGTGTTGCATGCTTATGAAGAGCGTGTGGTCGTTCTTCGCCACCTGCACCTTTTCGAGGTTTGATCGCTCAAAAGTGACTCCCGCTATCTGCTGCCACCAATGGCGGTAAACGCTGCCGTAGAAGATCACAGCGCGCGGATGGTGTTCCAGGATTCTCGCTTGTAGGCGCGCAATCCTTGCGGGTGCAACGTGACTTGTATATGCCTCACGTTTGGCTAGGTACCACAGCTGAGGGTACTTCCTTGCGAAGTCTGGATAGAAGTTCCAGCGACCAAGCCCCGGCGATGGGAGTGGCAGCAGTTCAACAATGCAATCCAACCCGCCCGCACGACCTAGGCTGTCACTCTGATAGGCTCGGATTGAATCGTTTGTCGCTGACTTGCCCTCGGCGTTCAAGGCGACGCGAATCAGTTTGGCCCAGGTGCGTTGCAGCGGATAGGGTGGTCGAAACCATCGCGAACCTGCGCCCACACCTCCCGGCCCCAGGTCTTCCAACTCCTTGCCTCCACGGTCGTACCAACCCTGGAGGCGGCTAACAATCTCCTCAAGCGTGTTCCCGCCGCCAAACTCCATTCCCACGAACCAGTACCTGGCATCATAGGAGCCGTGGCCAAAGAAGCCCTGTATGTAGGACCCTATGACAGCGGGGTCCAGGTCCAATTCACTCATGCCCTCTCCTGATTCAGTCTTGAGCCATAGATGGTGCGCATTATAGCACTAGTGGAAAGACGGTTGCATTTTGAGGCGAGTCACATGTCGCCTATATGGCATGGAACCTGCTTCCTAACCAGCAGTACCATGAAAAATGCATGGCTATGCGCTCCGGGGCGAGAGTCGAGTAGGGAGCGCGGAGGGTAGCCATAGCGGCAAGGAGGCCACAAAATGGCACAGGACAAGAAGAAAGACATTGTAACGAAATACCTGGCCGACATGGTCGGCGTGGTTGGTCACGTTTACCAGGCTATCGACAAGCAGGTAAAGGAAACGCAGGACGAGCAGGACATCAACCCTCTGCTTGTACGTGTGCGTGACGGCCTGGAGGCCCAGACGAACAGCCTGCGCGCTCGACTGGAGGCGCTTGGTGGTAAACCCACCAGCCCAATCAAGGAGCTAGGCGCTTCGGTGCTGGGTGTCGCGGCGGGCGTTATCGACAAGCTGCGCGCGGAAGAGGTTTCAAAGGATCTGCGCGACGACTACACCGCGCTGGGCCTGGTGAACATCAGCTACACGATGCTTACCACTACTGCCCTTGCATGCGGGGACCGTGAAACTGCCGAGCTTAGCTCCCGCAACCTCAAGGAGACGGCGGGCTACGAGATGGAAATCGGCAAGGTAATCTCCTACGCTGTGGTCCGAGACCTCGGTGACCTGGCGGACCTGGACCCCAACGCGGTGAAGGAAGGCCAGCAGATGTACTCGGACGCCTGGACCGGCAACCAGAGCCAGGGTAACAAGGGTAGCGGCGGCAACGCTGGCAACGGTGGCAAGTCGAAAAGTGGCGCTAAGGCTGGAGCGAACAGCGGCTCGAAGTAACTCTGACCGGTGACTCTGAGCGCCAAAACAGTACACCGACAACGAGGGGAGCGGCACATGCCGCTCCCCTCGCTTCATATGGCAACAAAAAAGAGCCTTCCCTTCGGAAAGCCCTTTCCACGTAACCTTATCCAACTGAAGAGTGGTGAGTGTCGTAAATGAACCTGTAAGTTCTTGTACAAGCCCTGTGGGTTAGACAGTGTGCTTGCATTTGTTGGTATTACCAACGGGTGCAGGTGTCATCGTTTCCAACGAGCGGCCTTGCGGGGCCATCTCTCTACTTGCGTAGTGGAGCGATGAGTTGACCTGGGATCCCCTCTGGGGGTGGGCGAACCCACTCATGAGGACGAACTCCCTAGAAAGGAGGTGATCCAGCCGCAGCTTCCGCTACGGCTACCTTGTTACGACTTCGTCCCAGTCACCAGCC
>JAXDKH010000131.1:0-3545 GCA_034667185.1 Chloroflexia bacterium
GGACCACGGTGGGAATACTGCCCATCGTGGTCCTTACCGCCACATTAGCTATGAACCCCCATCACGGACACTAGTTGTCCATCGGCCAGCATTTGGTGCATGGCACAGTTCTTGAGTTAGAAACAAGCGGTAGTACGTTTTACAAACACAAACACTTGCAACCGGACCTACGATGCGAGACGTACTAAAGGAGAACTAAAATGAGCGACGGATTTGGTGACAAGGTACAAGGCGGAGCCAAAGACCTGGGTGGCAAGGTAGAGGAAGGTATCGGTAACGTCACGGGCGACCGTGAGATGCAGGCCGAAGGCACTGCCAACCAGGTAGAAGGCAAGGGCCAGCAGGCAATAGGCAACGTCAAGGACGCAGCCGGCAACGTAGGCGATGCCCTCAAGGGTGTCTTCCGCGGCGACGACTAGAGTCTCTGACGGTTGACAAGGTTGGGTGCCCGTGAGCACCCGCTCCAAGTTGAGGAGGCTAGTACGCCTATGTACTAGCCTCCTGCGTTCATGCAATGGTCAGCCGAGTTACCGCGGATGTCGGGGTTGTGTCAAAATAGGAGAGCAGCACCCTGTCGGACCTTGTCATTCTGAGCGTAGCGAAGAATCTCGTCCTCCACCGGGATGTTTCACCCTTCCTGTAGTGTGGCTGTAGGAAAAGGGCGACCATGTACTGAGGGACGAGATTCTGAGCGCAGCGAAGAATAACAAGGTCCAGCAATGTCTTGCTGTCCCACTTTGATGGTGCCGCAATAAGTATCCTCGACAGGTTGAGTAGCTTTGGCTAAAGTTGTATGATATTGAGACAGAAACAGGTCGTGCGCGTATATATTGACGCGCCGGAATACAGGGCAATGGCACGTCTATTGCCCGCAAGTAGCAGAGCTAGATAAAGAGTGATAAAGGTAGAATATGGCAGCGACTAAACGTGATTACTATGAAATCCTGGGCGTGGCCCGCTCCTCCACCACGGAGGAGATAAAGAAGGCTTTCCGCAACAAGGCCCGACAGCTTCACCCCGACGTGAACAAGGAACCCGACGCCGAGGCCCGCTTCAAAGAGGTGAGCGAGGCGTATGAGGTGCTGATCGACACCGACAAGCGCGCGGCTTACGACCGGTTCGGGCACGATGCAGTAAGCGGCATGGGAGGCGTGGGCGCGGACCCCTTCGCGGGCTTCGGCGGCTTCTCCGACATCTTCGAGACTTTCTTCACGGCGGCAGCGGGCGGCATGGGCACCCAGACAGGCCGCCGTCGCCAGCAGCGGGGCGCTCACCTGGCGTACCGCCTCACGATAGACTTCGAGGAGGCGATATTCGGCTCCGAGAAGGAGATCGAGGTGCCGCGTCTGGCTACCTGCGCCCGCTGCGAGGGTAGCGGGGCCGAGCCGGGCACCACCACCGAGACCTGCCCCAACTGCGGCGGTCGCGGAGAGATACGACGGGCCCAGCAGAGCATCTTCGGCCAGTTCGTGTCGGTGGTGCCGTGCGAGCGTTGCGGCGGTGAAGGCAAGGTGGTAGCGACCCCCTGCACCGAGTGCAAGGGCGAGGGCCGCGTGCAAGAGAGGCGCAAGCTCGTGGTAACCATACCGGCGGGCATCGACGATGGCTCCCAGATCCGCCTCTCAGGTGAAGGCGAGGCGGGGCCGCGCGGGGCACCTCCCGGTGACCTGTACATCGAGGTGAACGTCAGGCCCCATAAGCTGTTCAAGCGGGACGACAACCAGATACTGCTGGAATTGAACCTGAACGTGGCGCAGGCGGCGCTGGGTGCCGAGTTGCAGGTGCCCACCGTGGACGGCGAAATGGCAACCCTGAAGGTACCGGCGGGCACGCAGCACGGCAAGGAGTTCCGCGTCAAGGGCTACGGAGTGCCATACCTGCGCGGCTCGGGCCGGGGCGACATGCTGGTGCGCACCAACGTGCACGTACCCACCAACCTCAACGAAGAGCAGAAGCGCCTCCTGAAAGAGCTAGCCCGCACCTTCGGCGACGCTGAGACCCCCGCGATAGCCGAGGGCCAGCAGGACAAAGGCTTCTTCGGTAAGATCAGAGACGCGCTGAACGGGTAAGTCTGACACGTGGTTCAGAAACGTGAAACGTGAAACGTGATGCGGCTTGTGGTAGTAGGTACGTGAATAAATGGTTGCCGGCAGGGCAGGACGCTCCTCCCCTTTGTCATTCTGAACGCAGTGAAGAATCTCGTCCTCTACCTCGATGTTTCATCTTTCCTATGGGAGAGCGCCGCTTGAAGAAAGGTGCTAATTTGGGGCTGGAGGACGAGATTATTCGCTTAGCTCAGAATGACAATAGGAGATAGGGCTCTGGGAAACAACCAGCGTCGTATTCACGAACTCTCTTTAGCAAGCCGCATCACGTTTCACGTTTCACGTTTCAGAAACACCTACATCAACAGGACCCACGCAGCTACATCTGGGGTCCGATGCTCACAAGGGGAGCGCGTGATAACATAATCAACGGCGGACCACAGCCGACCCTCAATTGCCGCCTGTTGCCTGTGGTCCGCCGTTCCTTTTAACCCCGAAAGGACAGACCAGCACTTTGGATACAAAGCCCTCTTTTACCGGACGGCCCTATCGTGGCGAGGCCGATCTGCCCCTCATGGCCGAGCTTATCAACTACGTTGCCAGCGTGGAAAAGCTCGACGAAAGCACTTCACCGGACGAGTTGCGCCAGTGGTTCTCCTCCCCCAGCATAGACCCGCATAAGAACGTCCGCGCCTGGGAAGACGCGAGCGGCAGGCTCGTAGCCCTTGCGCTGGTGTTCACCCTGGCTCCCACGGAAACTTCAGTGGACGGGCGGTTCATGTTCTACGTACACCCTGGCTTTGCCGGTAGCGGCCTCCCTGACGAGGTAATAGCCTGGGCGGATGGGCGGCTGCGGGAGCACGGTGCCGGGTTTGGCCTGCCTTGCATACTGTACTGCGGCACTTTGGAGAGTTACACGAGCAAGCGGGAGGCTTTGGAGCGTAACGGCTTCACAATCGCCCGCTACTTCTTGCTGATGCACCGCCCGCTCAACGAGCCATTGGAGGAGCCGCAGCTACCCGCGGGCTTCACCCTCAGCAACGTGGCCGAGCACCCCGACATCGACCGGTACGTAGAGATGCACAATCTCGCCTTCATCGACCACTGGGGCTTCCACCCGATGCTGCCCGAACGCCGCGCTCACCTGCTGAACGACCCGCAGTACAAGCCGGAGGGAGGCCTTATCGCCATTGCCGCCGACGGCACGTTCGCCTCGTACGCCGACTGCTACATCGACGCCGGACATAACGAGCGCTCCGGCAAGAGTGAAGCTTGGATAGCCACCGTGGGCACCCGCCGCGGCTACCGAAAGATGGGCCTGGGGCGTGCCATGCTCCTGGCAGCGCTCCAGTGGCTCAAAGCGCAGGGCCTCCAAACCGCCGTGCTCGATGTAGACGCCGACAACCCCACCGGGGCCTTGCACCTGTACGAGTCGGTGGGGTTCCACACCGTCAAGACCGAGCTGGTGTACTGCAAGGAAGTGGCTAGTGGTTAGTAGCG
>JAXDKH010000132.1:0-9725 GCA_034667185.1 Chloroflexia bacterium
CTCGCTACGCTCGGAATGACAAAGGGTGAGTGTGGTCCGCCATAAACCCTTTGCGTGCGAGGTGCACAATTAAGCATGACAACAGTGAGGCTTGGGGGTGCTACTTCACCCGACAGCGTCTAGCCACGAACCGGCAGTAATAACCCTCACCCACCGGTATTATTTCCTCGGTTACTGTTATAATGCTTGCTGTATGTTCATGGGGGTTTAAGTCGCACGGCTTTGCGCCGGTTCGTGATTCTACTAACACGACCGGCGGGCGCGTCAAGCCTGCGCGTAAGTATCCTACCATTGATCGCAGTAGGACCTCGCCACGAACAAACTCCTCCCGTAGGCGAATGCCACCCTTCTGTCCTATCCCTTCTACCTCTATCGGGTGATTTAGATACGCGTTATGTCGGCGTACAATCAAGAGGTCCGAGTGCGCCTACTTTACAATCCATATTTCACTTGATGGGTATTGAAGCGGGTGTCACAGGCACAAGTAGAAAGAACTGAGGCCGCTATTGGTCGGAAAGAGGTTAAAGGCGCTCATGTCGAGGTTGCAGAGGCAGGGTTCGGTACTGCTCGGTGTCGGCATAGCGCTGGCAGGGCTTGCTGTGCTCGTTGCGCTGCTCCTGAGGGGCATGTACGCCACAACAGGCGGGGCGGCGCAGTCCCCCACGGTGCTGCCAGCCGTGGCCGAGGCAACGGTCGTTATACCTGGGATGCCCGCTTGCTCCCCTATCTGCCCGCCAACGGAGCCAACCACGTTGCCCGTTGTGGAAGCTACTCCGGAGCCTGCCGTCACCGCCACCCCGGCCTCTGTGTTCGGGCTGGCCTGGTTTCACAAGCCCCCGGAGGACGGCACGACACCTGAGCAGATGGCCCAGTCGCACAAGTATATTCACCTGACGAGCATGGCCGATATCGGCTACCGGAACAAGCTGCGCGCGGCGGGTTTCAAAGGTCCTATTTACACCTACATTGCTTCCAACGCGGTGGCAGGCCCTGGCCCCTATAAGGACGCATCAGCCAGGTGCGAGGCGGGATACCAGCCTTACGACAACACACTTGCCTGGGACAAGGACGATTTCTGCAAGTACGTACACCCGCACGAGTCGTGGTTCCTGCATAACGGCGCGGGCGAGCGGCTCGTGGACGACTATTTCGGCTCCGGACGCTGGTCGTACCTGATGAACCCAATGGACCCCGGCTGGCAGGCCTTTTCAGAGGAGCGCCTTGTCTACATGCGCGACAACTGGGGCTACGACGGCGTCTGGCTCGACAACGTGGACCTGGACCTGGACCGTGGCACGGGTGGGGTGAACAACTCCGATGGGCGGGTGCGCGAGTATGGCAGCGACGCCGAGTGGGTGGTAGGCATGGCGGAGTGGCTCAAGGGGGTCCGCGCCAAAGTGGGTGATTGGCCTATCTGGGCGAACCTGGTCGGCGGCGGAACGACTGCCAGCTCGTGGGACGCTTATGCCCCTTACCTCAATGGCGCGATGGACGAGTCGTTCTCGGTGCGCTGGGTGGATGAATGGCGCTCTTCGGAGCAGTGGCGAGGGCAGCTAGAGCGGGCGAGTCGCTGGCTCGGCATGGGCAAGGGCCTGGTGATGGTGGGGCAAGGGCCCGAGGAGGACGTGGAGCGAATGCGCTTCACCCTGGCGAGCTACCTGCTTGTGGCCGAGGGCGACCAGGCTTTCTACCGTTACACTCGCTTCGACTCTTACTACAACTCACTGTGGCTCTACCCTGAATACGACACCGCCCGCAAGCTAGGCGCGCCGATCGGGCCCCGCGAAGAGGTGGTGCCCGGCGTCTGGCGGCGCAACTTCACCAATGGCACGGTGGAAGTCGACCTGAATGTTCACGAAGGCAAGATTGTTGAGAAACGTGAAACGTGATGCGGTAGGCGTCACACGTTTGCGGAACGGGACCAGGGTACATACAGCAGCATCACGTTTCACGTTTCACGTTTCAGCTTCGGAGGAAAGATTGGCAGGTAGGGGCAACAAGGTATCGCACCGTCGGAAGCTAGCAGTGTTGTTCTGCTTGGCGGTGACTTTGCTTGCGCTGAGCCTTCCGGGGGTTGGCATGGCCGCACAGGGTGACGGCAAGACAACCCGACAAGACACCTTGAGTTCCAGGCCCGCCAACAGCCGAATCGCAGCCGAGAACGCCCTCCCCGGCACCAGCGAGTGGGCTGATGTGGGCAACTACGACATCAACAAGCTGTCGGTCTTCATGGGCGCGGCCAGCGTCAATGCGGGCGACCCTATCAACGTCCATGTGAAGTCCACCGGCTCGAGCGTATCGGCCAGGTTGTACCGGCTGGGCTATTACCAGGACCAGGGGGCGCGCTTCTACTGGCAGCAGACTAACATCGCTACGCCCTCGCAGCCCGCCTGCACGCGCGACAAAGACACCGGGCTGGTGCAGTGCCCCTGGTCCCCCACCTTCGCCATCCCGACAGACCCCGCCTGGATCAGCGGCATCTATCTCTTGCGCCTCGATTCCAACCAGGGCTACCGCACCTTCATCTATTTTGTCGTTCGCAACGACGGCTACCCGGCGGACATACTGGCGATGGAGCCGACCAAGACCAACCAGGCTTACAACGCCTACGGCTGCGAGAGCCTCTACGTATCCGCCACGGCGAATTCGAGCAACAACCAGTGCGACGGGGTTGTCTCCAGCGGCAGCAGCAACAGGACGAGGGGCTACAAGGTGTCGTTCGACCGCCCGTACAAGGGTGGGGCGGGCACGGGCGGCCTGTTCACCCACGACATTGAGATGGTGCGCTGGCTGGAAGCGTCCGGCTACGATGTGGCCTACATCAGCGACGTGGACCGGGCCGCGAACCCCTCTATGTTGCTGGCGCATAAAGCGTTCCTGGTTATGGGGCACGACGAGTACTGGACCTGGCAGGAGTTCGACGCGGTACAGAACGCGATTGCGAACGGGGTGAACGTGCTCTTCCTTTCCGCCAACGAAGCCTACTGGCGCGTACGCCTGGAAAGCTCCAGCCTCGGCGCTAACCGGGTCGTCGTGGGCTACAAGGACGTGGCAATCGACCCCATCAAGTCGGGGCCGGACGGGCCGACGGTGACGTTCCGCGACTTGAATCGCTCGGAGAACCGCCTGGTAGGCACCGGCTACCAAAGCTACTACGACGACGCGCTCTACAACATGCCCTGGCAACCGAGCGTGGACCCGAGCAAGTGGTACTGGGACTGCACCGGCCTGCATACCGGCGACAGCGTCAACAACATAGTGGGCGAAGAGTGGGACGCCATCCTGTACAACTACAACTCGGCCACACCGCCCGGCATCGAGTTGCTATCGGAGGGCGTGGCTATTTCTAACAAGGGTGTGCCCTACCCCCAGAACACCACCATTTATACCGCCCCAAGCGGGGCCATGGTGTTCGCGGCGGGCAGCATCCACTGGTCGTGGGGCCTGATGGACCACTCCTACCCGAACCAGGTGTTTCAATCGTACGCCCTGTCCAACGACGCCGACGCGCGCATCCAGCAGCTAACCGCCAACATCCTCGATAGGTTCGCAGGCTATTGGGACGGCGCCCCGCGTGGCTGCACGGGCCAGGACTTCTACAGGACCGGCCCTCGCCCCACGCGCACTCCTATGCCCATGCCCCCGACGGCCACCGGCACGCTGCCCACCGTCCCGCCCACCCGCACCGGCACGCCTACCTCGCAGACCGGGGGAAGCACGGCCACGCCCACCAGCACCAGCGTGCCCGCTAACACTGCCACCGCTACCAACACCGGCGTGCCCGCCAATACCGCAACGGCTACCCGCACAGCTACGCAGACCGCCACTCGGACCCCAACAACGACGCAGACGCCCGTCCAAGGCACGGCATGTACGGTGACTTTCCCGGCCACCGACCTGCCCAAGGACATCCGCGACCTGTCCACTACCTCCTCTGCCATTAATGTAGGCACAACGGGCACTATAGACCAGGTGGAGGTGCTTGGTCTGACGATTGAGCACACCTACGCCAGCGACGTGACCGCGGTGCTGGTAAGTCCGCAAGGTACGAGGGTGGAGCTATTTGCTGCTGTGTGCGGCGGGGGTGCGTGGACGGCAGCGAACACGGGTTTTGGCATCGCGCAATCGGCTGCGGGCGCTATGGGGTCTGTGTGCCCGCCTGGGCAGGCTACCTACAGGCCGGAGGAAGCCAGCCTCGCGGTGTTTGCAGGCCAGCAGGGGCAGGGTACGTGGACGCTGGAGGTGAGCGACGGAGGGCAGTATGACGTAGGCAAGCTGGATGGCTGGCAACTAAGGATCACCCTCAACAGCGCCGGGTGTGGGGCAGCCCCCTCCGCCACGGCGGCCTCTACAAGCACGGCAACAGGCACCGCCACGAACATGTCAACCGGCACTCCGACCATGACCTCGACCAGCACGAGGACCGCCACGCAAACCGCAACGAACACCAGGCAGCCCGCCAGTACTGCTACTACCACAAACACGGCCGCAGCTACCGCTACCCGCACGACAACCGCCACGAATACGTCACAACCTGCTACCGCTACCGCCACTCGGACCAACACCTCTACTTCAGTGCCCACAAGGACGGCTACCCGGACCGCTACTTCCACGGCCACGCGCACTGTGACGAGCACTCCCACCCGTACGGCTACACGGACCCCAACGGTCGCTCCGAGCGCAACCCGCACGCCTATCGGGGCCGCAACGCAAACGCCTGTGACAGGGAGTAGTTGCTCGGCTACTTACGCGAGCGCGGACGTGCCGAGGGCGGTGCCGGACCAGGGCACCACCACTTCAATATTGACCGTGAATGACACCGGAAATGTCGCCCAGGTGGAGGTTCGGGGCCTGAACCTTGCTCATACTTACGCCAGTGATATAACGGTGTTCCTCATATCGCCGCAGGGCACTCGCGTAGAGCTTTTCTCGCACAAGTGCGGCAGCAACGTCTGGAACCAGGGGAATACCGGCTTCGGCCTGAAGCAGAGCGCAACGACGGCGATGGGCGTTACGTGTCCTCCAGGCACCGGTACCTACAAGCCGGCAGGTGACCTGGGTTCGCTGGTTGGACAGCAGGCGAAGGGCACCTGGAAGCTAGAGGTAAACGATACCGGGGCTTACGACGTGGGAACCCTGTACGCGTGGAGCCTCTGGATAAATTACAGCAACTCTCCATGCCCTATTGGTTCGCAGGCGCATGCGACCACTCCAGAGCCGACAGGCACGCCTAACACCACGTTCGGTGATGTAGCACCTGAGAACGTGTTCAAACCGTACCTGGAATGGATGGCCGCGCGAGGCTATATAAGCGGTTACCATTGTGGTGGGGCGGACGAACCGTGTCCGGGCACCTACTTCCGGCCCGGGGCCAACGTGACCAGGGGGCAGCTATTGAAGATGGTGGTGAGCGCGGCGGGCTGGCCGATGGACAACCCCAAAGACCCCAGCTTCGCAGACGTGTCGCGTGACAGCGCCTTCTTTGTTTACATCGAAACGGCCGCCCGGCACGGCAGCATCAACGGGTATTCGTGCGGCAGCGAGCCCGAGCCCTGCGACGAGGCAGGCCGTCCCTATTTCCGCGCAGGCAGCAACATCACGCGCGGCCAATTGAGCAAAGTGCTGGCCCTGGCGCTGGGCCTACCGGCTCCCACAGCCGGGACCGAGACCTTCGCCGACGTGCCGGTGGGCTCCCCGTTCTACCCGTATGTGGAAGCGATGTCCGCCGGCCACATAGTAGGTGGGTACGCGTGCGGGCATGCAGGCGAGCCGTGCGACGATGCCCTACGACCATACTTCCGGCCCTCTGATAGCGCATCGCGCGGGCAAGTAGCCAAGTTCGTGGCTGTCGGCTACGGCGACAGGTAACGACAATCTCGAGCGAACAAGCCCTGTTGGAGGAGATACACTGGGCGACTCCTCCAATAATGAGTAGTACGGAGTACGGCAAGTGTGTTCAGCATATACCACGCTCACGTATGACGAGTTAACACCATCGGGTGATTTCGCTGCAACCGCGTGACCTTACAATGGTAATACGCAGTAGTACTCCGTAGCTGACCACGGGCGCAAAATAGCTTCGGCTTACGAGCAGGGCCATTGTTCTGCTTAACCATCTCGACGCCTTCATAAGGCGGGAACAGTCTTGAGTGGCAACCCTGAGGGCGCGTCAGGGGCCATCCTGTCTCCGGTGAAAGGGACCAGGCACATGGCGCAAATACCAGACTTCCTAACCGACCAAAAGAGCATAGTCGGCGGCATATACACCGCACTCATAGGTGCTGCACGACCGAGGACCGTCACCCCGGCGCTTCCTCCACCTGCCACGCGTGGCGCGACCAATTCCGGGTCTCTGCGGACAGGCTCTCTGCGCAAGGTGAGCGGGCTAGGGCTCGGAGAGCGCAAGCTGTTGCAGGCATCCGCAGACTGGCTGGTGCTCTCGATCGGCTGCTTCGTTATCTTAAGCACGAGCGACCGGCTCTACTCCCGCGCAGAGCTGGGCGTGAGCCTGCTGGCGCTCACGATGCTCTGGTTCTTCTTCGCCGACGCCTTCGACGCCTACAGGGTGCCGGTGATGCAAAGCCGCTTCTACACTGCCTACGCCGCCGCAAGGGTGGCAATTGTGACCACTCTCAGCTATACGCTACTTGCCTGGTTCGCGGGCGGGGTGCTGCCCATCATCCGGCCCCGCATCAGCGAAACCCTGCTGGTGGCAAGTCTCCTGCTGCCGATTGCGGCCGTGCGCGTGCTGCTGAGCCTGGCGCTCTCTCGCGCCCCGATGCGCAGACGTGTCGTGGTGGTAGGTGCTAACCAGGATGGCTACGAGATGGTCGAGGCGTTTCGCCGCTACGATGGCAAGACTTATGAGTTCCTGGGCTACTTCGACGACGCTCCCGAGAATGTTGAAGATAAGGCCCCTATCATGCGCGAGAGGGTGCAGCCTACCTCCGAGCTGCTGGCCTTCAACGACCTGTACGGCATCGACCAGGTGGTGCTTGCCAACCCGCTGCAGACCGGGCCACTGCTGAACGCACTGTCCCGGCTGCACGAGCAAGGCGCACAGATCACGCCGATGTTCGCCATCTACCAGGACCTAACGGGGCGGGTGCCTGTATCGCACCTGGGCGACGATTGGTACGTGGCTCTACCCGCCAACGTGAAGAGGACGACCCGCACCTACCAGATGATCAAGCGGGCGTTGGACATAGTGATGGCGATGGCGATGCTCATAGTGGCCGCACCCATAATCCCGCTGACTATGCTGGCTATCAAGCTCGACTCGCCGGGGCCAATCTTCTTCAAGCAGGTGCGCGTGGGCCTGGGCGGCAAGCTATTCAAGATCATGAAGTTCCGGTCGATGCGCCAGGACGCCGAGGCAGGCAGCGGCGCGGTGTGGGCCAGCAACGGCGACCCGCGTGTGACCCGCATTGGACGCTTCCTGCGCAAGAGCCGCATCGATGAGATACCGCAGTTGTGGAACATCGTAGTGGGTGACATGAGCTTCGTCGGCCCGCGCCCCGAGCGCCCCGAGTTCGATGAGCAGTTGGAGCGCGAGATACCCTTCTACAGGGCGCGGCGGGCAGTGCGGCCTGGACTGACCGGCTGGGCCCAGGTGCAGTACCGCTACGGAAACACTATCGCGGATACCCTGCGCAAGGTAGAGTACGATCTGTACTACATAAAGAACGAGTCGCTCTATCTCGACCTGCTTATCCTCCTCCGCACAGTAGCGGTAGTGCTCAAGCTTGGCGGCAACTGAGACTCGGCCCAACAGGCAAGCCCACGCACATCGCCTCCCCGGTACCTCGATTATGAAGCCAACAGTCAGCGCGGTAATCACCACATACAACTATGGCCGGTTCCTCCCGCCGGCCATTGAGAGCGTGCTCGCCCAGACCCTGCGACCGGACGAGATTATCGTAGTGGACGATGGCTCCACCGATGATACAGCCGCAATCGTGGCGCGGTATGCAGACCGGGGCGTGCGCTACGTTTATAAGGAGAACGGGGGCGGTAGCTCGGCGCGCAACGCTGGTATCCTCGCCGCCAAGTGCGAATTGATAGCCTTCCTGGACGGCGACGATCGCTGGCTGCCGCACAAGCTGGAGCGCCAGATCGAGCAGATGGTGCGGCACCCGCACGTGGGGCTGGTATCGGGCAGCGAGTGGCAGGTGGACGAGCGTGGCGAGCACCCTTACCTGGTGGCGCGGCAGCCGCTGGAAGCAGCCCATGTCTACAAGCGGATGCTGGTGGAGAACTTCATCGGCAACACCTCCCTGGCGCTGGTGCGGCGCTCGGTATTCGCCAGGGTGGGCACGTTCGACGAAAAGGTGCCGCTGGGCCACGATTGGGACATGTGGCTGCGCATCGCGAGGGAATACCCTGTCAGCGTCATAGAAGAGCCGCTTATCTATTACACGCGGCACTCCGGCAGCCTCTCGGCGGGCAAGCTCGAGCAGCGCTATCGCTCGAACCGCGAGTTCCACCGCCGGTACATCGGACAGCTTCCGTCCGTATGGCAGCGCATCTGGATATTGCGGGCGGCGCAGAGCATGAACCTCTATTACACCGCCGTGGGCCTGGCAGACGACCGGCATAGTCGCATGCCCGCTGCGGGGCTGGCCTTGCTGGCGCTGGTCATGGATCCGCTATACAAGACCAGGCTCAAGCTGGGCTTGCTACTGCGAACGATGGTTGGGGCAAAGATGTTAGGGCGCATCAGCCACACACTGCGTTTCAAGGCTATCTAGAATTACGTGCCAGACAACACCCTCACGTTGAAGGCAGGCGCACTCGGAGCACACATGGCAACGTCCTGCACCTCTGTCTCCCAAACCAGGTACCCCCAGACCATGCCCGCGGCTTCGGGATCTCTGGCAACGAGTAGAATCACTACGGTCGCCTTGAAGGTAAGCGAGGTGAACAGCCGCACCGGATTCATGCAGTTGCAGGACGAGTGGAACACCCTGGTATGCGCCACGATGGATCTGCCGTTTTACAGGCACGAATGGTTTCGCATCTGGCTGGATAATTTCGCCCCTGGCGCGCACTTACGTATTTTGGTGGCACGCGACGCTGATAGCAGGCTGGTAGGTGCCTTACCCCTCATCGAAGAGCGGGCCAGCCTGACGGGAGCCCCCGTGCGTTGTCTCTCCGCCGCCGCAAACGAGCATACACCGCGCTTCGACGTGATCGCCGAGCGTCCTGAAGAAGCCGCTGTCGCCTTCGTAGAGCACCTCAAACGCAATAAGCACTGGGATGTGCTGCACCTGCCAAGTGTGCCGCCGGACGGGCACGCCTGGCGGTTGTACGAGGCAGCAGGCGTGGCCGGGCACCCCACCGGCACCTGGCTAGGCGAAAACTCCCCCTGCTTCACCATCCCGGCCACGCACGATGAATTGCACAACCGGTTGGACACCAAGTTCAAGGCGAACTTGAGACGCAGGCACAAGAAACTTGCCGAGAAGGGACAGGTCACCCTCGAAAGGGTCTCCGGTGGGCTTGACCTGGCCTACCACCTGGAGGAAGGGTTCGCGGTGGAGCGAAGCGGCTGGAAGGGGCGGGAAGGCACCGCGATTGCGCAGGACAGGCATGTGGCGGGTTTCTACTCGGAGCTTGCTCGTTTCGCGGCCCAGGACGGCAGCCTCGCGCTCTACTTCCTGCGTGTGGACGGCAAGCCTGTGGCGTTTCACTACGGGCTGGCGTATGGTTCGACATATTACCTG
>JAXDKH010000133.1:0-10177 GCA_034667185.1 Chloroflexia bacterium
CGACCGCGCGTTCGCCATGATGAAGTCCCGATATCCCACCTGGGAAGAAGTCGTGGAAGCTCCACCTGAGGAGTTGGCAGATGCTATACGCGTCGGAGGGCTGGGCAACATCAAGGCTCCGCGCATACAGGCGGTGCTACGTCAGATATGGCAGGAACGGGGTTCGTGGGACCTGGGCTTCTTGACCACTATGCCGGTGGAGGAAGCTAAGTCATGGCTAGCCAAGTTCAACGGTGTGGGGCCAAAGACAGCCGCCTGCGTGCTCATGTTCGGCTGCGGCGTGCCCGTCTTCCCGGTGGACACCCACATCTACAGGGTATCGCAGCGCCTCGGCCTCATAGACGCCCGGATGAACGCCGAGAAGGCTCACGTCGTGCTTGAGGAGATGGTGGTGCCGGAGAAGCGCTACACTTTCCACATCAACCTGATCCAGCACGGTCGCAAGATCTGCAAGGCCCAGCGCCCACTGTGCGAGCTATGCCCGGTCCGAGAGTGGTGTAATTACTACAACGTGCTAGTACAAGGCAGCCAGAGGTTCTAGAGCGCCCACACCAGCAATAGAGCCGCGGCTACCGATGCCAATACCAGGGCCGCCAGCCCCGCGGGCACGTTGGTGCGCCAGTCGTTCACGCGCCTGCCCATCACGCGTACGTTGTTAGCCAGCATCAGGATGATCACCAGGAGCATGGGAGATAGGAAGCCGTTGATGACCGAGACCCCGAACAGCGCCTCGAAGGGGTTGATGGGCGTGAAGTTGATGAGGGTGCCCACGACAGCGGAGGCGGCGATTACGGCGTAAAACTGCTTGGCGCGGTACGGCTTTTCGTCCAGGCCCCAGCGCCACCCGAAGGCCTCGCTCACCGCGTACGCAGCCGAACCGCACAGCACCGGCACCGCCAGCAGTCCCGCCCCTATGATGCCTACCGCGAACAGCAGGGTAGCTACGTCACCCGACATAGGTCTGAGTGCCTGGGCAGCGTCGGAGGCCGACTGGATGTTGGTGTTGCCCGCCTTGAAGAGGGTAGCCGCCGTCCCAAGCACTATCGAGTAGAGCACCACGTTGGCGAAGCCAATCCCCAGCTTCACGTCCAGCGCGGTAGCCTTCACCTTCGACCTGCTGGGGTTCTTCAACTGGCTCGTGGGGATGTCGATGTCGCCTGCGTCCTCGCCTTTCTCCTTGCTGATCTCCTCTTTCACCTGGCTTTTCTCTTCCTCAACCACCTGGCTGGTGTTCCAGAAGAATAAGTACGGCGAGATGTTTGTGCCCAGTATCGCCAACAAGGTAGCCAGGAAGGTCGGGTCGAGGCTCAGCGTGGGTACAAAAGTGCCTCGCAGCACCTCGCCAATTTCCGGCTTAGCCAGGAAGATGGTGATTGTGTACGCCAGGAGCGCCAGGGTGAGCCACCGGAAGATACGCGCCAGCACTTCGTATTTGCCCAGCGTCAGGGTCAAAGGGATCAGGATGGCTACCGGTACGATGATGAAGGGGATAGGGATGGGCACGAGCAGGTTGATACCGGCGGCGATGGCCCCTATGTCCGCCCCTGCGTTGAGGGTATTAGCTATTACCACGCCGCTTACAACGATGTACAGCACCCACCTGGGGTAATGCCTGCGCACGTTCCCGGCTAGCCCTCTGCCCGTTGCCAGCCCGATCTTAGCGCATGTGAACTGCACCGCTGACATAAGCGGGAATAACAGCAGCACCAGCCACAGGGTCGAAAAGCCGAACGAGGCCCCGGCCACGGCATACGTGCCTATCCCGGCGGGGTCGTTTGCCGCGGCCCCCGTGATTAGCCCCGGCCCCACCACCATGAGCACTCGCTTGAGGCGGTTCGGCCTGGGGTTACCGGCTGCTTCCTGTAAGGCCGCCTCGCTTGCTATTACTTCCAAAAGGCTGGGGCACTCGCTTTCTAGGAGGTTCTGCTACTCTGCTGCCACTTAAAGAGCCATAACCGTGCCAGGCACACCTCAAACATCTCTCACACGCCACTTGCTTAGGAGACGAAGACGCAAAGACGCAAAGGACGCGCAAAAAGGATAAACGTTTGGAGAGCACAAAAGGACCAGGGTACGGTAGATGTACCCTGGTCCTTTTGTTTAGAACACCCTACTAAATCTCTGCGCGTCCTTTGCGTTCTTTGCGTCTTTGCGTTTTCGTTCTTACTGTCGGAGGCTTAGCTCATGTCGATGAATTCGCGGCGGCCGGAGTGGGCTGCACGGGCGTCCTGGGCGCGTGCCACTTTGAGGTTGTAGGCCTCTGATGAGGCGTGCGTGCCATATGGGTGCGAATACATGCCGTTGCCGGGAATTACCCTCGAGATAAGGCCCTCTTGCACCGCATAGGCGGCGGCCTGCTGGCGGTTGCGCAGTTGTAGCTTGTCCAGGATGTTGCGCAGGTGGACTTTCACCGTGTTCTCGGTGATTACCAGCTCCTCGGCGATGTCCCGGTTGGTGGCCCCACGGGCGACCAGGCGAAGCACGTCCTTCTCGCGGTCGGTGAGCGCGTCGATGCCCTTGGCTTCCTGCAGGTCGCGCCGACGGGCGAGGTGGGTGAACTCTTGCAACACCTTGGTGAACATGCTGCTGGAGAAGTAGGCCCCGCCCGAAGACAGCGCCCGTACCGCCCTCACCAGCTCGTCCAGGCTGCTGTTCTTGAGCAGGTAGCCCTTCACGCCCAGCTTGCCCGCGGCCAGCACGTCGTTGTCGTCTTCCGACGAGGTGAGGATGGCTACGTTCGTTTCGGGGAACTCTTCCTGGATCGACATGACCGTTTCCAGGCCATTGCTATTGCGCAGGTAAATCTCGATGAGCATCACATTAGGGTGAAGAGTTGCCACCATATTGCGCGCCTCAATAGCATCGGTGGCCTCGCCAACAATGTCAATACCTGGTTGCCTGCTCAGCAGGCTGGCTAGACCTTGCCGGAAGAGGTCGTGGCTATCGGCTATGACGACCCGGATCGGTTCTTTGGACATACGAATATACACCCCTACCCTAAATGCTACATGGAGCAAAGGTCTGCACTCACAACGTCTTTGCTTCACAGTGACTATAGCATGGGGGGAAGTAGGGAGTCAACCAAAAGAGTTACGAAATAAGTACTACCTATAGGAGTGTAATGGTCCGGTTCGAGTTAGTACCCAAGGGGAGTTTTGAGGCATATTCAGAGCCTGATCACCGCTATCGCCTCGGTGCCGAGCAGGCGCACTACCTCGGCTTCCAGCACGGTGTTGTAGGCGACGCCTCGTGGGAGCTGGGCGGTCGTCAGGTGGCCCGGTTCGGGAGCGTAGGGGATGCGCAGTGTGACCACGTCCGTGCCGGGGTGCTCTTGCAGTATCTCCTTGAGGGCGATCATGCGGTCGATGTCGGCGCGGTCGTCCTCGCTGATGGGCAGGGTGATGATGATCTTGTGGGCGGGCGGACCGCCGGTGGTTGTTGTAGCTGGGTTCGTCATAGTGGGTGCTGTCGTGGCTGTGTTAGCTGTTGAAGCGGCTGCGGTCATGGGTGTAGGCACCGCTGCCGCTGTGGGCGTTGGTGGAATTGTTGCTGGTTTGGGGGCAGGGGCATGTGCAGTCATGGGGCCTGGTGCGTGAGACCCGTTGCTGCCGTTTGTACCGTTGGTGCCTGGAGGACTGACCTTTGCAGTGACTTCTTCCAGAGCCGCCTGAGCTTTCTTCGACTGCTTGACCTTGATCGTGAGTTCCGCCTCTTCGGGCGCTTCCTCAAAGGCCGCCAGGTGCTCGCAGAGCAGGTAGACGTCGCCCTCGGCGTGCTTGCGCACCCTGCCCGTGACGATCACGGCCCTGTTCTCGGCCCAGAGGTCCGCGTGCCGCTTGTAACTCTGCGGAAAGGCCACCAGCTCGATTGCCCCTTCGGTGTCCTCCACCCAGGCGACGCACATACACTCCCCAGGCGCTGAGCCATTGGTGGGAGGCGAGCTTACAGTTCTGACACAGGTGAGTAACCCCACCAGGTTGATGCTTTTGCCGACGTGTTCCTCACCGATCTGTGCGCTCCTGAGCAGGCGGGCACGCAGGTGCGAGCGCTCAATCTCTCGCTTCAGCGACTCCATCTCCGTTGCCGGGGTGAAAGCCACTCCTAGCTGCGTCAGTTCCCACTCTCTCCTTAGATAACGTTCGCGGGGGGTGGGTGCGTCGTTGCCTAGCGTGGCCTCTTCGGAAGGTGGTGCGGCTGGCTGTGCGTCGTTGAACGAGAAGAGGTCCACTGGGCCTGCGCCTGCTGCGTTAGAGTCTGCCTCTCCTGAGCGCGCCCAATCGAGCCATTCGGGTAGCGCCTCCAATAAGCCGTCGCGGGAGCGCGCCTTGCCACCGAGGCTGTCGCACGCGCCTGATCTCACCAGCACCTCCAATTGCTCCATGTTAGCCCCTGCAACGACCGCTGCCTGGACAAGATCGGCCATGCCTGTGAAGCCGCCCCTGGGCCTCGCCGCGGCGAACCTCGACGCTACCTCCGGCGACCAGCCCGGCAGCAGCGTGAGGCCCCAGAGGATGGTCCATTCCGACCCCCCGCGCTCCAGAGTAGGTACGGGCTGGCTATGGCTCACGTCAGGGGCCTTGATGCCCACACCCAGGCGATGCGCCGCGCCCACCAACTGTGGCACCGCCGTGGCTCCTCTGCCGATCGCCGTCAATAGGTGCGCAGCCACAAAAGCCGCCGGGTGCGTCGCTTTGAAGAAGGCCGCCCACATAACTGTCCTTGCTCGTACTGCGATGGAGCAGCGCGATTGCAGGTCGGGGGCCGACGCCGCAAGCCCCTGCCACAGCGTCTCCGTGGCCTCGGCATCGATCCCCCTCTCGACGCAGCCTGTGGAGAAACGTTCCTTCAGTTGCACGGTGGCGTCGTCCGTGCCTCCCTTCAATAGGAGCCGGCGCAGGTGGTGTGCTTCGGCGGGAGCAAAGCCCGCAACTGCTGTGACAAGCACCTCGAACTGGTCGCGGAAGAGGAGCGAGCCGCCCGTATTCTCTGTGTGCTCGGCCCACGCGTCCAGCTTGGGAGCGTCGGCAGGTTTACGCGTGGCGGCGGAACGTGCGACCAAAGTAGCAAGCGCAGCCGGTGTTAGCTCGCCCTTCCAGCCTTTCACCGCGGCTGGCGACAGGTAGGGAATACCCACCAAGTCCCCTTTGGTGAGCGCTTTCGATACTTCGGGGCTTAATTGAGGGTAGCCCGTCAGGTCCAGGTCCTCGACGGCGAGGCCGGGGACCGGATACTGCGCGATGTAAGCAACCGTGTTCGCCAGCGCCGCCAGGGTGGCGGAGGGCCGTAGCGCCACAGCGGGGAGTCGCATCTCCGCGACAGTCTCTTCGGTTACCGGCACCCATGCGGAGGTCCGTGACTCATCACGCCGCAACACAGGCAGCCATGAAGGCAGCTTTGCCCCGGCGGGCGCGACCAGCAGCATATCAGGGTCCGGCTTGACCGCGATGGGCGTGGCCTTCAGAGTCAAAGCAAGTCCCGCTGGCGTTATAACCTCGGACTCGCTGCCGGTCTGGTCTGCCGCGAACGCACTCCAGCCTTGCGAGATTGCCTGCAGGGCCAGCGGACGTATATCCGCGCCGGTGCCCAGCACTTCCGAGGCCGCGGAGAGTGCCATTAGCGGGTCTATGTCGATGAAGCAGGCTGCAAGAGCCGTCCGCTCGTCGCCGTAGCCGTGGGCGAGGTCCGCGATCATTTCATCGCGCTTATTGGCAGGCAATTCGATACCAGGTACGGGCAAGACGCGAGTGCCTTCGTTTGCAAGCAGCCAGGAGGGGCGCGGGTAGTCCACGGGGTTGATAAGTGAGATACCGAACGCGTAGGCCAGCAGGGAGCCGTCTACCGTCCCTAGTGGCGCACCAAGCGGAGAGGCAGGACTCCCATTGCGGCTGCGGGCCCTCTCACAGATCGCGCCGAGGGCGGACCATGCAGCGAGGGCATTCTGCTTATCGTAGGCGGCCAGTTCATCGTCCAACCACTGTCGCACGGCTTCCGGCAACGTATCCACCTCAAGCCTGCGCAGCAAGTGCTCCTCGGCGAGGCTTTGTAAGCGGGGACGTTCGACCGGCGTGCCCGCCTGCAGGGTTTGGGTGGCAAACTCGTCCAGGTAGCCGACGCCCGCGCACATCTCCGTGAGCTGGGCTGCGTTCTCCAGGGCCTCTGGGTAAGTGGCCCATTGGGCAGCCACGTCTTCCGGGGAGAGCAGGTGTTGGGTGCATGAGCCGCTTGCTACTACGCTGCCGTGAGCCGATTGAGCCCACCCGGCACGACTACGCGCCACCTGCAGCGCCTCGTATGAGAGCTTATCTTCGGGGCGGATGTAGCGAGCAGCAGGCATGGCTACCATCTGGAGGGCCATTCTCTCGGCGGCAGCGATTAGCCCTTGCACGTCCTGGTGTGCCACCCCAATGAAAGCAGTCTCGCCAAAGCATCCTCTAATCGAGGCACCCCACTGGTCGAGGTCGTCCGCACTAGCAGACGCAAGAGTTCCCTCGTTCTGAGCCAGCAGCACCAACGCCAGCCCTGCGGAGTGCTCTGCAACGGCTTCCCATGAGAGGGGTTGTTCTTCCTGCGGCCACCGGGCGTAGGCGAGAGAGGCGAGCCGTGCCAGGTTGTCCATACCCTGCTTGTCGCGGGCAAAGAAGGTGGCAGGCCGGACCGTGCTTGCTGCGGCCATGCTGGTAGATGGCAGCACAATATCGGCTTCCATGCCGTAGACCGGCTTGATACCGGCCTGTCGGGCTGCCTTGCTAAAGGCCGGGAACGCAGCCAAGGGGCCACGGTCAGCCACACCCAGGCTCACGTAGCCCAATTCAGAGGCCGCGCGGCACCACTGTGCGGGTGAGGCAGGCCCTCCGTCTCGGCTGAAGTGCGTGTGCAGGTGGAGATAGGTGAATCGGCTCATATAAGGCCGATTATATACCCGGTCTGCCGCTGGTGGATTGGCTGTGGAAAGGGGTAGGGGAGGCTTGTGACTTCCGTGGCTATGTCATGACGGGGCTGCGGCGGCTGGTTTGTGCTACGAGGCTGGATTCGTTGAGGTGTGGGTAGGACTGGTCTTCGCCTGCTGCGCGGTCCAAAAGGGTCTTCGCTTGCTCCAGCACTTCCTCTATATCCCACTGCAACCTAGAGAAGGTAGCGGCGATCTCGCCACGGCTGTTGAGAATGAACAGCTCTATCGTGTGCCGGTTTACGGTGGCGGCGGTGAAGTTGACGCCTAGCTGGAACGACTCTTGTAGCTCGTGGAAGCCCGATGTGGTCCTGAGGATGCGGTGTTCGTCGCTAAATACTACCCCCCTGTTTTCAGCGTACGCTTTCAGCCTCGGTGGTAGGTCGTACTCAGGGTCGTAGGTTATCGCAGCCGTCTTCAGTTGCCCTTCCAATCCCGCTTCCGCGATGGCTTTCTGGAGCCTACCAAGTTTGGTGATCGTTAGAGAGCACTTGTTAGAGTTGTTGCACCTCGTATAGAAGAAGACAACAATAGCAGGCTTGGCATTGAAAAACTCCCCGTAGGTCAGCCGGTTACACTCCTGATCTTCCATCTGGACGTTCTTGACTGAGCCACCTCTGCGGAGTCTTTCCCTTGGGTTATGAAACGCAATAACCGCGCGCTGGGGCATAGGAGAGCAGCAATCGTGCTCAACTCCTCCATCGGAGTGGATACGAGTGATGGCGTTATCGATTTCCGTCTGGATGCGCCGCGAGAACTCGTCACGTCTGGATCCACGCAAGGCTTCTAACTCGGGTAGTGCAGACTTCGCATGAGCGCCCAGCCACTGTAGTGTCCGGAAAATCTCGGTTAGGGCGGTCGTGTAGTTCTCTAGGGGCCATTGCGGCTTGTAGCTCTCGAAGGTCACAGCATCGTCCATGCCTTTGATGTTTTCGACCGCCTGCAACAAGAAGGGCACGACTTCGCCCGTGGGAGTTTCTAACCCCCTCAAGGCTTTGGCAGAGGCAGCAACCAGGTAGGCATCGTGCCCGCTCTGCAGTTCTTCCAGCACGTATGGAAGGGCGGCGCTTGGAAGTCCTACGTGTTCGAAGGTGGCGAGAATGTAACCCCGGATTCGGGTCGTCTCGTTGGTGCTTCTACCGTCGTAGAGGGCTAACCGCTCAGGCAGTAGCTGCACCAGCAAATCCCGGTGCTCGGGCGACTGCCTGGCCGTGTCCACCAGTTCAGCTATAGCCTCTTCCGGGGTGTGCCCATCGAGGGGTTGGCTCACTAACATGTTATGTTCGCCCTTCCAACTCGCACCAGAGACGCCAGGCTATTCTGGCTGTTGGCTCTGTTTGTGCATGTATATTTGCGCCGCGCGCTTCACGTCCTTGGAATGGGTTTGTTCGCTTAGCTGCTCAATCCTCTTATCAAGTTCGCGGCTCTGTGTCGCTGTTTGTTGCACGTTAGAGTGAGTCAATGCGTTGATAGACGTGGCGAGTAGTGATTGGTTCTCATCATCATCGAATACAATCTGCCTGGCATGAGCGTCGAAAGCCTCCGGGGACAACGCGCGGAGCGCTAACGCGCTAATCCTTCTCGTCTCACGGCTTTCCTTCTTGTTGGTAAGGATGCTGGCCAGCATTTCCTTCGATGCGGGATCGGCTGCCAACAATCGTAGTGCTTCCCGCTTCGCTGCCGCGGAAGGGGGCTTCATTACCATCTCCCTGAGGAGGGGGAAATGGCTGGCGTGGATATCGTAGCCGAGCAACGGTATGGCTTTCTCCGGGGGTAACAACGCTTTCGACGGGTCGTTCAGCCCTTCAACTAACCTCCGCTGAACGTACTCATCATTCTCTTGTGCCAGGAGTTCCAGGACTCGCTCGCGTAGCTCGAGTTCCTCCGCGTTAACGAGTTCGCGCAGGGCAGCTATGTACTCAGGGCGCTTCGTATTGAACAGAGCTGAACTGAAGTTGAGCGCCTGTAGTATCCGTAGCGCCTCCAGCCTCAGCACCATAGGCTCAGTCGTATCCCTGAGTAGACCGAGCACCATATCGATCAGATCTTCTCTTTTGGCAATCTCGCTACTGATGCTATGTAGCGTTACCGCTCTATTTTCGGCATCTTCATCGCGGTTGCGTATAACAGCGATCGCATCCGCAGCCGGGTCTTCATCACCTGCCGTGTCTGCGATGGCAAATGCATCTAGCCCCACCCCCGTGGCTCTAGCGGCCTCAAGATGAGCGCTCCTCCTCTCATGTTGCTGCTTGACGCGTTCTCGATATTCGTCGTACTTCTTGCGATAAGTTGAAACGTCCATAGTCTTTTACCTCAGGTGTTACGTGGGAACAAGCCATCAAAACACAAATTCAACGTCGTCATAACCGAAGCCGAGGCGGTTGGCCGGGTTCAATACTCCCTGATAGTCTATCATACTACGCACTGTTGGTTTAGGTCCCGGCGCGGTACTAACCGGCGAATCGGGCAAGGGTCCTCCTGGGGCAGTAGGGGGCCTCTGGTTACCCCCAGTCCCCGTAACCCCATTCCATGGCCACATGTCATCCTGCAGGTTATGGCCCACCCTCGTCGCCCCAGGAGATTTGGCACTTCCTAGGAACGGATAGGTGGAGGTGCTTGTGACATCGAAACGGCGGTTCACCTTCTGCCACTTAGCCCACAGCCGGTCAACATTGCAGTGCAGCAAGAAGAACAAAGGGTCCCTAGCAGCGGTACCTATAACGCCAATATCACCTCTGAAGTGGCCGTGCGCATCGCCATGAGGATCGAATTCGATTTGGCCGCTGCCGCTAAAGTTTGCGAACAGGCCACCGGGATCTCCAAGTTGAAGCGTCTGTTTCTCGGACAGCACGATGGGCGGCTGGGTCATTTGATCAAAATCCGGACTTCTAAGAATACCCTGTCTTACTGTAGTCCAGCCGTCTATAGGATTACTTGGATCAAAGGTGGCCATCTTACTGCTGCCCCGTGGGGTAAATCCCATAAAGGCGGTTGAGAACACATTCCGCGCCACCTCGTCGAACTTCCAGTAAGGTAAGGCTATGCTAGCATCTTTTCGCTGTAGTTCTCTCTCCAGGTCCAACAGGAAGGCCCGGTGCCACGCCAGGAATCCATAATTGCCATGGGCCTCAGGCTTGCCAGCCTCCGTGTGCACATTCGGGAAGTCCTTGTAGGGGCCTGTGCCGTGGCCGTTGAGCTGAGCCAGCGCAGACATAAATCGATCCCGCTCTG
>JAXDKH010000134.1:0-5366 GCA_034667185.1 Chloroflexia bacterium
CCACCCCGAGTTCGCGGGCACCAACAACGAGGTGCTGCTGGGCCTCCTCGGCGTCGAACTGACCCAGGGCCGGGACTTCCCCACCGTCGCGCCTTTCGAGAACACCGCCAGTAAGGTGTACTTCCCTGAGACCAAGCACTCGCTTGCCGAGCCATTCCTCTCCTACTGGAAGAAGTACGGCAGCCTCGCCATCTTCGGCTACCCCATCTCCGAGCCTTTTCAGGAGAAGTCCGAGACTGACGGCAAGACCTACATGGTGCAATATTTCCAGCGCAACCGCTTCGAGTTCCACCCCGAAAACCCGGCCCCCTATGACGTGCTGCTGGGCCTGCTCGGCAAGGACTACATGGATATGCAAGCCCTGCTGACCGTGTGGGGCACTCCCATACCCGGTGCCCCGCCCATCGTCAAACCGATCTGGAAGCCTGCCAGGCCTGCTGCCGGTGGCGAGTTCCTCAAAGGGCCTAACGTGGGTGACGGCATGAACACGCAGATGTACTACCAGGACAAGGACCGCATCCTGAACCTGCTGGGCGACCTCAATTTCACGTGGGTCACGCAACAGGTCGAGTGGAAAGAGACCGAGAACCCTAAGGGCGGCTACCACTTCGCGGAGCTTGACCGTATCGTGGACGCGGCGCAGGGGCACAACGTCAAAATCATGCTGGCGGTGGTGAAGGGCCCGGTGTGGGCCACCGGCGGTGGCAACGGCTTCCCCAAGGACCCCAAGGACCTCGAAGACTTCATGGGCGCTCTGGCTACCCACTACAAAGGCCGCGTGCAAGCCTACATGATCTGGAACGAGCAGAACCTCAACGGCGAGGCCGGCCGCATCGACCCTGGCTTCTACGTGGAGCTGCTGAAGGCGGGATACAGGGGCGTCAAGAAAGCGGACGCGAGCGCGATCGTTATTTCGGGCGCGCTGGCACCTACGGGTATCACCGATCCGGAGGGCAAGCGCGCTCCCGGCGCTATGGGTGTGATGAACGATCTGGAGTACCTGGATGCGATGTACAAGTACAACAACGGTGAGATGCGCGCCTACGCCGACGTGATAGGTACTCACCCGTACGGCTTCAATAACCCGCCTGAGACGAAGTGGCCCGACAATCCCAACATGGACGAGCGTTTCCCCATCAATCCTGTGAAGGGAAAACGGGACTTCTACAATCTGAATAACTCCTTCTACTTCCGCCGCATCGAGGACCAGCGTGCTATCGTGGAGAAGTACGGCGACGGCCAGAAGCAGATGTGGGTCACCGAGTACGGTTGGTGCAGCGACGAGCGCACCGACGGCTACCAGGAATGCCTGTACAACTCACCTGACCAGCAGGGCCAGTACATAGTGCGTGCCATGCAGTACGCGAAGAAGTACTACCCGTGGATGGGCGTGATGTTCATCTGGAACCTAAACTTCTCCACCTTCCAGGAGTGGTACACCGGCCCCTCCCACTACTCTATCCTCAACCCCAACTGGTCGCCCCGCCGCGCGTACTTCGTCATCAAGGACAGGTCTAAGTAGGCTGAAGAGTGGTTCTAAAACGTGAAACGTGAAACGTGATGCGGTAAGGGTTCTTTGGTTCGTGGAGAGGGTTCTGCTGGGTTAGCGGAACCCTCTCCCCTTTTGTCATTCTTCACTGCGTTCAGAATGACAAATAGGAGCAGGGTCCAGCAATGGAGGCAGTCTGACATCCACGCACCGAATAACACAAGCCTCATCACGTTTCTCGTTTCTCGTTTCAGAACACCTCTCTTTCCACAACCTTGACTATTACGCTCGCATTTGGTATGCTCTAAGCACAAACCCTGTGATGACCAGGGGTCGTATATAAGGTTTTGATCCTAACTAGAACTTTGGGAGCTGGCAGCGGATGGGGCTGCGTACGGCCGCAAGGCTAACGCAATAACCTGAAGAACGGCACCCACCTGCGTAAAGCAGGTTCAAAACCTTACGACTCCTACATCCGGGGTTTTTTCCATTTTCAATTTCGAATTGCGAATTGCGAATTTGCTTTGATGTCCACCAAATTCGCAATTCGCAATTCGCAATCCCAAATTCTTTATGATAATAACTATAGTGGGGCCGGAGCGATTTCTTGTGGCTCAGGCCCTTGACGCTTATTTGAAGAAGTATGTGCCTGCCGAGGGCGGGATGGGCGACTTTGGTCTCACCCGGCTGGAGGGCGCGCGGGTGCAGCCTGATGAGTTGCAGCGGGCTGTTCAGGCGATGGGCTTCTTCAGCGAACAGCGCGTCGTGGTCGTGGAGGGGCTACTGTCAAGGTTTGGCGGGAGCAAGGCGGCGGACGGCGAAGACGGGGGGTCCGGCACTGAGGAGAAGGCGGAGAAGCCTGCCAGGGGCCGGGGCAAGGCCGACGTGGGGCTTGCGGAGCAGTTCGGCAACGTTATGTCGGCGGTGCCCGATTCTACGGTGCTCATCCTGGTGGAGCGAGGCAGCGTTAACAAGAACAGCAGTTTGCTCAAGGCGGCGGGGAAGTATGGCAAGGTCGAGGAGTACCAGCCCCTCCGAGGCATGGCCCTGGAACGGTGGATTGCCGACCGTGGGAAGCTGCTGGGGATAAGGCTCACGCCCGGCGCGGCCTCGATGCTGGGGGCCACCCTGCCCGACCTGGAGGCGCTGGCGAACGAGTTAGAGAAGCTCTCCCTTTATGTGGGGCTGGGCGGCACCATAGACGAGACGGTGCTACGGCAGATGAGCTGGGTGTCCAAGCAGGACGACGTGTTCGAGATGACCTCGGCTGCTGCCCGGCGCGATACCAGGACGGCCCTCCAGCAGCTACAGCGCCTTGAGAACAGCGGCGTGGCACCAGAGGGCATATTGCCCGTGCTGGCCTGGCAGATCCGCACGCTCATCCAGGTGCGCGACATGCTGGACCGCCGCGTACCGGAACGGGACATGCCCTCCCGCTCCGGCCTGAGCGACTTCAGCCTCCGTAAGACCCTCCCCCAGGCCCGCCAGTTCACCATGCCCAAGCTGCTACAAGTCCACCACAAGCTACTTGAACTCGACCACGCGGTAAAAACAGGCCGGGCCGACGCCGAACTCTCCCTCGCCCCCCTGGTAGTGGAGATGTGCCAGTAGGGACGATAGACGATGGACGATGGATTAAAGAGGAAGGACGGGTGGTGTAGTACCATCCGTCCTTCTTTGCTGCCTATTTCTTATGGTCTATAGTCTACCCCGCGGCATTGAGGCGGTTCAACTTAGACATGAGGCGAGACTTGCGGCGGGCTGCCTGGTTCTTGTGAATGATGCCCTTACCGGCGGCCTTGTCGAGCGCGCTGATCGCCCGGACTACAGCCTCAGCCGAGTCTTCTGCGACGCCGGTGTTGATCTGCGTTACGGCGCTGCGCACGAACGTCTTCAAAGCAGTACGCACCGGCTTGTTGCGCGCCCGCTTGCGCTCGCCCGACCTGATCCTCTTAAGTGCAGACTTGGTGTTAGCCAACTAAATCGTCCTCCATACAGAGCGGCCACGCCGCAGTACATACAATCGTTCAAGAATGGGCTTTTTTAGGGCCAACGTCAATTATATCAGACGCGACATGAAAAAACAACCTCGTCACAAGCCTTTGGCGTAGCGGTATCAGAGCTGAGACAGAGGCCAAAGCTGCCATTTGTCATTCTGTACGGTGCATCTTGCAAGTAAGGGACTAATAACAAGACCAAAGGTAATGCTGTCATCCTGAGCGTAGCGAAGGATCAGGTGGGTAGGGAAGAAGGGGCATTGAGGCACAGGAGTGGCTTACCACCATTGTTCTTGTAATGCAACAGCATACAACTGCCACCTGATTCCTCACTCCGTTCGGAATGACAAGGGGGAGCAGTGTACTGCTCTCCTACTTTGACACAGCCGTGGCTTGGCACAGAGTATATTTACTCACTTTCCGCTGCGCATACGCCGGCCTGACACACCCGCCAAAACGCTCAGCCCTCCACCAATTACATCCTTTGCCCAACTCCAGGCGGGTCCCGGCTCCCGCACTATGCCAGACAAAAGGCCGGTCGCGTCTGCCAGACTTGCCCGCATCCAGGAAGTGAGTTCGAGAGGGTTTAGCGAAGGAGCGCCTGTGAGTCTTGCGTATGTGCCGGGGCTATGGAGCAGCGTCTTGGCTACGAAAGCCGGCGACAGGCTTCTGCGCGAAGGCACCACCCCGGCCAGTATGCCCGTTATGACTCCGGCATAGGCCCAATCCCGATCAGCGGTGGCAGCCACCAGCCTGAGCGCGGAGAGCCATGCCCCTGTAAGAGAGCTATTCCGGGCAAGCGTTACATACAGGTCGGAGATGCGAAGGTCCAGGCCGAAAGCGGCTTGCCAGCGCCGATCATAGCGTTGGAGGAACGTATCGCTCAAATCATCGGCGCGCAAAGCTTCATCGGCTACACGGGCCGCTATCTGACCACTTTCCAACGCCGTATGAATGCCTTCCCCGTTGAGGGGGTCAACCAGGTTCGCGGCATCACCAATAAGTAGCATCCTGGACCCGTACCTGCGGCTCGCACGAGAGTAGGTGTTGAGGGGCCACCCCACGATGCGCCTCACGAGGCGGGCATCTTGCAAGCGCGCCCGCGCCACCGGGTCATGCTCCAGCCATTCGGTGAACCTCTCACGTAGGTTCACGCGTTCGCGGCTGTAGGGGTCGACTACCATGCCCATACCTACGTTTGCCCGGCCTCCGCCTAGCGGAAATATCCAGGCATAACCTGGGAAGAAACTCCTGTCGAAGATGATGTCAACAGTTGAGGCATCTCCGGAGATGCCTTCAAAGTATGCTCTCACGGCATAGGAGATATTTCTGCGCTTGTTGGCGTTGGGGTTCAAGGTGCGGGCTACCATCGAGTGAGCACCGTCGGCCCCAACCACCAATCGCCCGCGGAACGTGCATGGCTTACCCTCGAGTTCTGCCAGCACGCTGACCCCGGTGGAGTCCACCTTCAGCCCTTTCACGTCGCAACGCTCGATGGTTTCCACTCCTACCGCCTGGGCGCGTCGAAAGATTATCTCGTCGAACACTATGCGCGGCAGCACAATGCCGTAGTCGGCAAGCCCCTTGACCTTTGGCACCCCCGCCGTAAATAGCTCCTCGCCGTCAAGGTAGAAGGCCCCGGCGTTTACACGATGCGGATGAGCAGCCTGGAGAGCAGGCGAACAGCCCAGCGTCTGTAGCGCACGTTGGGAGCGTGGGCTGATCATGTCACCGCACACCTTGTCACGCGGGAAGCCGGCTTTGTCCAGCAGCAATACGCGCCAGCCGGACCGCGCCAGGCTTACAGCCGCAGCGCTCCCACCAGGGCCAGCGCCTACTATAATGACATCCCACAGCTTTTCAGCCACGTGGCTCTCCCT
>JAXDKH010000135.1:0-21076 GCA_034667185.1 Chloroflexia bacterium
GGGCCGTGGGCGAGCAGGTATGGGCCGCGAAGTCCGGCTACCCGGGCGATTCCGAGTATCGTGAGTTCCACAAGAAGGACGCCGCTCACGGCTTCCAGTACTGGCGCGTCACCGACAGCGAGGCCGACCTGGCGTACAAGCAGCCCTACGACCCTTACAAAGCCGGGCAGCGAATAGAGGCCCACGCCGACCACTTCGTATCGCTGCTGGAAGAGCAGTTCCGCTGGTACAACGTCAAGAGTGGGGGCACACCCGGCATGATTGCCTCGGCTTACGACACGGAGCTTTTCGGGCACTGGTGGTTCGAGGGGGTGCAGTTCCTCAAGCAGGTGCTTACACGCCTGGCGCAGCACGAGCGCATCGACATGGTCACGGCCTCGGAGTGGCTGGACCGCCAACCACCGGAGCGCGTGATAGACCTGCCCGAAAGCTCCTGGGGGCATGCGGGCACGCACGTCACCTGGATCAACCCCGAAACAAGCTGGATGTGGGACCTGGTGCACGCCGCCGAGACGCGCATGGAGGAACTGGTGGAGCGATTCGGCAGCGCGAGTGGCGACGTAGAAGCGGCCCTCAACCAGGCGGCGCGCGAGCTAGTGCTGCTCCAGGCCAGCGACTGGGAGTTCCTCTACACCACCGGGCAGGCCCGCCAGTACGCCACCGACCGCTTCACCGAACACGTTGAGCGCTTCAATGCACTGGCCGATGCCGTGGAGTCCTCGCCGGGGCAGGCAGCCGACCTTGCGCGCGAATACGGCGAGCGCGACAACATCTTCCCGGATATAGATTACCGGCTATTCGCCCGCAAACAACCTGTTTGATGCAAAACAAAATCGGGGCACGTGCCCCGATTTTCTTTGCTAACAAGTTCTAGCTGCGGTTGCTACTGCCCAGGCCGCCGGAGGCTCCACCGTATTGGCCGGGCCCCGCGGCATCGTCTGCGCCTTCCTGCCCGCCCTTGATGGAGCCTGTGCGGGCGTCGAAGCCCTCCATCTCGACTGTGAGGTCGGTGCCGCTGCCCGTTTCGCCGAACTCGCCGAACTGCGGGCCGGGACGCTCTACGCCTGTAGCGCCTCCGCCCCCGCTCTCGCCGGCACCCTGTCCACCCGACGAGCCGAAAGCCGAACCGGACCCGCCCGCCGAGTCGCTGGTGCCATAGTCCTCAATTTCCTGTTCGGAGTTGTTGCTCCCATTGCTGTTACCCATAGCTTGCTGTCCTCCTGGTAAGAGTTTGCCGGGTACTGCGGGGAGCAAGCATCATGCCATGGGGTGCTAAGGACTGAAACTTGAAACGTGATACGGCGAGGGGTAGGCTTGTACATGATGCCGGGGAGCAACTGCTTTTACGGCTGCGGCTTGCGGTACACCTGGATGAGGTCGAGGTCGCCTATGTCTACGCGGTCTTCGGGGCTGTATCCGTAGTTGGTGGGGTCGTCTTCGTTGTAGAGGATGGCGAAGTCGTACTGCTCGCCTGGGGTGGCGTCCTGCAGAGGGCCAACGATAGGGTCGTAGATAGTGTGGTAAGTGGTGAAGTACCGGCGGTCGTGACCGAGCAGGTTGGGGAGTGCGGTGTTGGTAAGGCGCAGCTTCGAAGGGTGGTCGGGCAGGAGCACCGAGGAACCCGGCGGTATGGCGGACCTGAGCTTATCGAACCGCCCTGCGGCCGGCTTCACCCGGTAGACCACCGCCCGCGAGTTCGACGCAGGTTGGCCGTAGGGGTCTACGTCGGTCAGGCTCACCAACTGCTCTAGCCTTGTGCCTTCCGAGGCGATGCGATCCAACTCGGCCCGCTTCTCGTCGTTCAGCAACCCCGCCGTGTGCACTATGACGAACTTCACCCCCAGCCCCTCTATGATGTCCAGCGTGCCGGGCGTGGGGAAGCGGCGCATCTCCGAGAACAACCGCTCGTAGCCCGGCGGGACGATGTTGGGGCTGCCGTTGAGCATAGGCCGCCCGTGCGCTACACCGTACAGCAGGTATTGCGGGCTGGTGTTCACGGGCGTCTTGTCCAGGCCCACCGGCAATTCAAGCAGCAGCGCGTCCTTCGGTATGACTTTGTCTGCTTCCGGCCCCGCCAGCCACCTGTACAATGGTGGGGCATCCTCACCAAGCCCACGCGTGATGTAGCGCAGCCCCGGCGAGAAGAAATCCAGCATCACCAGGAAGAGGGCCACGCCTCCCACGATGCCAGGGCTGAGGAAGCCCTTGTCCCGGCTCCAGCGCATCAGCCGCACTATGCCAAAACCCGCAAGCGCCCCTATACCGAGCATGGCAAGGAGCACGAAACGGTGCGGCACTCTTACGGCGTCGAAGCCGGGCACGTACTGGTACAACCACCTGTACCAGGGCAGCGACACGCCCGTATCTCCCAGCCCGTAAGAGTCCCAGTGGAAGGTAGGGCCGAGGCTCAACACGAATCCAATTACAACAATGGCAGCAAAGAACCCACGTCCGAGACGGCTTCCGACCACCCGCGATGCGCCAAACAGCCCTACAGCCGCCAGCAGGACGGCAAACACTCCCGGGTACATCTCGCGTTCGGCGCTGGTTTCAAGCCCGATGAGGCCCTTCTGCACCGGCTCGTACCACAGGCTGGTTGTGGTGGTGCGCAGGAGACTCAACGGCCCCGCGCTCCAATATTCCACCTCATCAAGCCCGCGATTGAAGCCAAACAGGTTCTTGTACTGCGTGTATGGCCGCACGAAAGGATAGATAACAGCTACAGCTACCACCCCGGCAAGTCCCAGCAGCGCTACCTGTCCGACCAGGCTGCGCCAGGCTAAACGGGGCGACTGTACCCTGCGCACTTTGCTCCACGCCCACGCGACAAGCCCAGAATGTCGTAGGGCGTAGTAGAGCAGGTACACGCTAAAAAGGATTGCCTCAAAGTAGCCATAGTAGCCCGCCGAGAGGGCCTGCAAGGCGGCAAAGAAGGCGAACAAGCTAATGTACAGCAGCCCACGCCGGTCGAGCAGATGCCGGCTGGAGGCGGTATGCTCCACGAACAGTACCAGGAAGTAGAGGCCGAACACCATCCACTGGATCGCCTCAATACCCAGGTGCCCGTACTGCCCGTAGTGCCACGGTGAGAATGCGTAGATGATGCCCGCCGCCAGCCCTGCCAGGCTGCTGCCTGTGACCTTGCGCACCAGCAGCCACGCCGCCAACCCACTCAGCATGTACGACGAGAAGGTGACGAGATTCCAGGCCAGCAGCATGTTGCCCGTCAGCCAGATAATGGGCGCGGCGTAGATACCCTGCGCGACCAGTAGCTCGTTGAGCGCGAGGTCGTTGTCGAGGGGGTACAGCCCCTGGCTGTCGTAGATATGCAGGGGGTTAGTACTGAGGTTGCGGGCGATCTCGGCAAGCTGGCGGGCGGTGTCGGTGCTGTCGAGGGCGTCCGGCACAGTGGTAGCCATGTGCGTCACCAGCGGCCAGGTGTACGCCGCCGTTGCGACGAGGAAGAAGAGGGCGGCAAACCAGCCGGATTGGAGGAATGCCTGCCTGTTATCCGTAGCAGTCACACTTATGCTCTCATGTACGGGTTCGCTGGGGGCTGCTAAAGCGTTCGGGGCTGTCATGGCTTGCGCGATTATAGCACACTAACTGGCTAGAACTGTGGCAAAGTTGGTGTGGCGGGACCATGCAGGCCCTGTCATCCTGAGCGTAGCGAAGGATCAGGTGGGTAGGGTAGTAGTTGCAGCACGTCATGGATGTGGTGTTGCTGTTCCCGTACTGTATTGCGACGAAGAACGACGTCCACCTGATCCTTCGCTACGCTCAGGATGACAGGGCCTCTCTTGGGTGCTTCAATCGCGCAATGACTCTTTAGCGGACGTGGGCTGAGATGGGGCAACGAAGGGGCACAAGGAGCATGGCATGGTATAATAAAGGTGACGAAATATTAGAACATACTATCTAGAAACGAGCACGATATGCCACCCAAACCTAAGAGCCGCACAATGTTCGTTTGCCAGCAGTGCGGCAGCGAGCAGCCCAAGTGGACCGGGCGGTGCCCCGATTGCGGCGAGTGGAACACCTTTGTAGAGAGCACGGTGGTAACCTCCACCGCGGCCTCTGCCCCCGCCTACACCCGCGCCGAAGGGGGCACCGGCAACCGCCCCACGCCCATCACGCAGGTGCAGAACGAGAACTTCACCCGCATCAAGACCCCCGGAGACGAATTCAATCGCGTGCTGGGCGGGGGTATCGTTCCCGGCTCGCTCGTGCTCATAGGTGGAGATCCAGGAATAGGCAAAAGCACATTGCTGCTCCAGGTAAGCGGCGAGCTTGCCCTGTGGGGTGACGGGGCCATCCTGTACGTATCCGGCGAGGAAAGCCCCCAGCAGATAAAGCTGCGCGCCGCCCGGCTCGGCATCAACCCTGAGCGGCTGATGCTGCTGTCGGAAACCGACCTTGATTCGATATTGGGACAGATCGAGGCGCTACAGCCCGAGCTTGTAATTATTGACTCGATACAGACGATGTTTGTGCCCGACCTCACCTCGGCGGCGGGTTCGGTGAGCCAGGTGCGCGAGTGTACGGCCCGGCTGATGCGCCTCGCCAAGATGCGCAACATCCCCATGTTCCTGGTGGGCCACGTGACCAAGGAGGGGGCGCTGGCCGGTCCTCGCGTATTGGAACATATGGTGGACGCGGTGCTCTACCTCGAGGGCGACAGGTTCCACCAGTACCGCCTGCTGCGTGGCGTGAAGAACCGTTTCGGCTCCACCAATGAGGTGGGAGTGTTCGAGATGGGCAATGAGGGCATGATCGAGGTAACCAACCCCTCGGCCGCATTCCTGGCGGAGCGGAGCGAGGGTGCGCCCGGCGCTGCAGTAGCGGTGACGCTGGAGGGTACGCGGCCCATCCTCGTGGAGGTGCAGGCGCTTACCTCCGCTACCTCCTTCGGGATGCCCCGCCGCACTGCCAACGGCATCGACATGAACCGCCTGCTGGTGCTGACCGCCGTGCTCACCAAGCGGGTGGGCCTGGGCCTATCCGCGCAGGACATCTACGTGAACATCGTGGGCGGCCTCAAGATCAGCGAACCCGCGGTGGACCTGGGGGTGGCAGTGGCTATCGCCTCGTCCTTCCGCGAGGTGCCGGTGTCGCCGGAGGTGGTGTGCATTGGCGAGATCGGCCTATCAGGCGAGCTGCGAAGCGTGGGGCAGTTGGAGCGCCGGTTGATCGAGGCGGCCAAGCTCGGCTTCACACGAGCCATTTACCCGCCCACGGTGGGCAAGGGCAAGCTTGTGCTGCCGAAGGGGCTGCAAGGCAGGTCGGTCGCCACGTTGCAAGAGGCTATTGAGACAGCTTTGGAGAAGTAGAAACCACGTGGAGGGAGAAATGACCCAGGAGACCGCGGACGACAGCCCACGCTGGCAGGAGACCGACTCCGAGACGTTTGTGGAGTACGGCAGCTACTTTATCCCCGACCGCGAGGTGCAGACCGACATTATTTGCAGCCTGATGCCCCCGGCCCAGGGTGAGGCCCGCATGCTCGACCTGTGCTGCGGCGAAGGGGTGCTTACCTACGCGCTGCTCGAACGCTTCCCCGGCTGCCGCATCCTCGGTTACGACGGCTCGGAGACGATGCTCGACACGGCAAGGGCAGCGCTCTCCATCTTTGCCGGGCGCTTCGAGACCCGGCAATTCGACCTCGCCGACACCTCCTGGCGCAGCTTCCCATGGCCCCTGCACGCGGTAGTGTCCTCCCTCGCCATCCACCACCTCGACGGCGGCGAGAAGCAGCAGCTTTTCCGGGACGTGTTCGCCATGCTGGGGCCGGGCGGCGCGTTCATAGTGGCCGACATCATCCAGCCCACGTCAAGTTATGCAACGACGCTCGCAGCCAGGCAGTGGGACGAGGCGGTACGACAGCGTTCCCTCCATCTCAGTGGCGACCTCTCGGCCTACGAGGAGTTTCACGCGCTTGGCTGGAACTCCTTTGCCGCAACCGAGCCGGACCCATTGGACAAGATGTCGCCCTTGCTAGACCAGCTAAAATGGCTGGAGCGGGCAGGCTTTGAGGGCATTGACGTGTTCTGGGCCAAGGCCGGGCACGCGGTGTTCGGTGGGTACAAGACCGAGGCTGTGCCGAAACTGTAGTCTACCCAAGTCTGCTTTATACTGGTATACCATGACACCCACACCCACCGTGCCTATTCCGACACCTACACCCGTGCCCTACTTCGGCTTCTTCGGGGGTAGCCCCGACCCGCTGGTTAACCTGCTGTTCGACCTGAGCCGGGCCCTGGTTGTGCTCCTCATCGCGCTGTTCTTGGCCCGGCTGCTCAAGCGGTGGGTGGTGCGCCTGTTCGCCCGAAGCCGCATCAGTCTCAACATCGGCGTACTGGTGGGCAACATGCTCCAGGTGCTGGTGATAGTACTGGGGCTGACGCCGTTCGCCGCCGTGTTCGGACTGGACTGGGCGGCGCTCGTGACGGTGCTCGGCGCGGTTGGCCTGGGGCTTTCCCTGGCGATGCAGGACCTGCTCAAGAACGTGGTGGCGGGCATCTACATACTGATCGAACAGCCCTTCAAGATAGGCGACCGCATAAGCGTCAAGGATGCTACGGGGGTAGTACGCAGCATTGAGCTACGCACCACAATCCTGAATACGGACGAAGGCTTGCAGGTGGTGGTCCCGAACAACATGGTGCTGAACGAGATAGTCACCAACCGGTCGGCGTCGAACCTGCAAAGGCAGGTAGTGGTGATACAGGTCGCGAACGGCAGCCCCACCGACACCACCAACCAGGTAAACGCCGCCCTGCGCGACTTCACCGACATCGCCGCCAGCCCCGCGCCCGTGGTGGCCCTGGAGGGAGTAACCGACGGCACCGCCCGCTTCCGCGTCGAGTACTGGATGCCTCTTGGCACGCAACTGGCGATCACCCCGCGTGTAGTAGAAGCCCTGCAAGCCCGCTTCCCCAATGCGAACGTGACGGTGGTATAGCCACATCAAAGAGGGGGTGCAGGGGGTTAACCCCTGACGGGGTTCTGGGGGTGTCCCCCAGTTCACTCTTTCTTCCTTTTTATATTCTTTTCATACAATATTGGTACCAGAGGGCTCGTTACTTGAAACAAATGAAGCAAAGCGTAAGCAGGCTAGGCGTGCTCGGTGGATCGTTCGACCCCGTGCATATCGCTCACCTGCTCATGGCCGAGACCGTGCGTGAGGCCCTCTCGCTCGACCTGGTGCTCTTTGTGCCCGCGGGCGTGCAGCCCTTGAAGCAAGCCCGTCCCGTCACGCCCGCGGAGCACCGCGTCAAGATGCTGGAGCTTGCCCTGCGAGGCAACCACCACTTCGGCATCTCCCACGTGGACGTGGACAGGGAAGGCCCGTCATACACGGTGGATACTCTGCGCCAGTTGCGGGAGAAGTGGGGCGGGGCCCTGGATATGTGGTTCATCCTGGGGGCCGACTCGCTCGCCAGCTTCCCCATGTGGCGCGACCCGCAGGGTATCCTCTCCCAGGCGCGGCTTGCCGTGGTGCGTCGGCCTGGTGTGAGCGTCGATATGGCGGCGCTGGAGGCACAGATCCCAGCCCTCGGGGCGTCCGTTGATCTGATAGATGCGCCCCTAGTTGAAGTGTCGGCTACCGATGTGCGGCGGCGGGTAGCAACGGGGCAGTCGATACGCTACCGTGTAATAGAGGCAGTGCGAGAATACATAGAGGCTCACGATCTGTACCGGGGTGGCAGTTAAGAACTCACTACAAGACTTGAAGATAGAGGTTGTAGGGGCAGGCCCCCGTGCCTGCCCCTACAGTGGTTCTGAAATGGCCCCAAGTAGATAACAGACCTGCTTGCTTCTTCAGAGAAGTTTCTGCTGAATGTTGCAACTCTGCACCGCCCGCCTGCGTACATAACTGTGATAACACAAGCATCCGCTTATAAACTCCAGGCGATACTCAGGAGATTCAGGTATGGAAAACTACAATCCCGGCCCCAATGCAGCGCCGCAAGGGGGCAATAACGACCCAAGCGCCACTCGATACTTCCCTCCCGGTGCGGGCAACGTACCCGCGCCCCAGCAAGACGCCGGTGCCACCCACGCAGAAGCACCACGCCAGGGCTATACGCCTCCCGCTGCGCCCGCCGCGCCTGCTCAGCAACCGCCACAGCCACAGCAGACGTACCAGGGCCAGGCTGCGCCCAACCAACAGCAGTATCCTTACCAGTACCCGCAAGGCCAGCAAGCGCCGGGCGCGCACCACGGACACAGCCACGCCGCGCCCTTCGACAAGCACGACCGAGACCGTACCACGCTCGGCCTCATTCTCATAGGCGGCGGCGTGCTCTTCCTGCTCAACCAGCTTTCGGCTTTTGGCAGCTTCGGCAGGCTCGTCCCGCTGCTCATCGGCGCGGTTTTCCTCTACGCCTACTTCAGGACAAAGCAGGGGTACCGCATTGGCTTCCTGATCCCAGGTGCAATCCTGACGGGTATCGGTGTGGGCGAGATAATAGAAAGATACGCGTTCTTCAGCCTTGGGGGTGACGTTACCGCAGTCACGCTGGGCCTGGGCTTCTGCGCCATCTGGTTCTTCGAGCGCAGGCACTGGTGGGCGCTGATACCGGGCAGCATCCTGGTGCTATCGGGCCTCTCGCAGATGTACTTGATAGGCAGCCTGTGGCCGCTGGTGCTGATACTGATAGGCGTTTACCTGCTGTACGGCCAGTCCAGGCGCAAGGTGTAAGCTACAGACGTACCGGAACACGTCAACATTCCTGGCATCAAGAACAGGGCACTGTCTAAGCGCTTAGACAGTGCCCTGTTCTATGTAGAGCAACCATATGGGAGCAATCCCACAATCAAAACTCATGACGCTCAATAGACAAATGCGCGCACATGTTCTAAAATGATCCCACAATTCACCGGCAGCATCTGAATGGCAATGGTAAAGGAGGCGCAGTATGAGCAACAACCTGCAAACCAATTCAGGCAGTCCCAGCGTCACAGTAACACCGTATCTCTGTTGTAAAGGCGCGGCACAAGCTATCGATTTTTACAAGCAGGCGTTTGGAGCAGTAGAAGGAATGCGCCTAACGGAACCGGACGGCAGAGTGTCCCATGCCGAAATACAGGTTGGTGGCGCGCCAATCTATCTTGCGGACGAGTTCCCGGAGATTGACGTATTGAGCCCCGAAACTATTGGTGGTTCGGCGGTGCTTATAGTGCTGCAGGTGCCCGATGTGGACGCGCTGTTCAACCAGGCGGTAGCAGCCGGGGCCACAGTGGAGAGGCCGCTATCTAATGGCTTCGATGGCGCCATGCGCACCGGCAAGGTGATAGACCCCTTCGGGCACCACTGGCTGGTCCTGACGATGCTGGAAGACGTCACCGCGGGAGAATTAGAGAGTCGCTACGCCACTGCATAAGGCGCACAAACCGGCTTTAAGAGTAGACCTCAGGTCATAGGGGCCACAATGGGCCGCGCCACCCGCAGCAGGTCCACCATCGCTGCCTCAGGGGAGTTGAAGCACAGGATCCATAAATGCATACCCTTAAGAGCGCTCTTGCTTTATAATTGCACCTATAGTTTAGCATCTTTCTGGGGAGGCGCTATATCATGCGTTCCAAAATCGCGTCCTTTGTTCTTGCTCTGGTCACCCTGGTGGCTGCCTCTCAATACGCGTCAGGCTCAGTTGCTTCCCCTACAACCCAGGCAGACAGCCGCACCTTCCCCGAGACCGGACACACAGTCAAGGGCAAGTTCCTCAAGTACTGGGACGAGCATGGTGGCCTCGCGCAACAAGGCTATCCCATTTCAGAGGAGATGCAGGAACAGAGTGAGGTTGATGGCAAGACCTACACCGTGCAGTACTTCGAGCGTGCCGTCTTTGAGCTACACTCCGAGAACCAGTCTCCTAACGACGTGCTGCTCTCGCTATTGGGAGTGTTCCTTTACAAGCAGAAGTACGGCGATAACACAGGCGCGCCTTCGCAGACGCCTAGCACCGCGCCTGATGCAGTGAAGTTCGCCGAGACGGGCAAACTAGTGGGCGGCAAGTTCCTGGCTTATTGGAAGGGGCATGGAGGGCTGGCTCAGCAGGGGCTGCCTATTTCGGACGAGTTCCAGGAGAGGTCGGACCTGGATGGTAAGACTTACACGGTGCAGTATTTTGAGCGGGCTGTGTTTGAGCTTCATCCTGATAATGCAGGCACGCCTTATGAGGTTTTGCTTTCGCAACTAGGAACGTTTAGATACAAACTACAATATGAAACACTTCAGGCAACTGTTACACCATACCCGACCACAGGAAGCGTAGAAAACCCAACTCCAATAGCTCCCGAATCTCTGGCATCTGTAGATTTATATACAAAGTATGGAGAGATAAAAATTGATTCAAGTGATATGTTGGACATAAAAAGCGCAAACGATGAGGTTTTAATCAGGATGTTTGAACGAATATATGAAGCAACAGGAAAAAGCGGAACAGTTAACGTAGAATTTAAATGGTTGCCAAATGGATCCAAACTACAAGAATTATATAGCGATGATCAAAAGGCATTAGGGTTTAATTTTGTCGCAGGCCCTGCATTAGTAGAATGGTATGGAGAAAAAGAAATAAATAATGGCGTACTTCAAGCTCAATTTCCATTGGTAAATGGAAGAGGGCAAGGCGTCAATGAATTCTTAAATGCTGCTTATAATAATGCCACAGATGCAGATTTAGGTAAAAATTATGTCAGTGTATCTCTTTTAAAGAGCTTCCTAACCATGTATGGGGGTAGCAATATTCCAGCGGATCAATTAAATGCTATGCTTGGGCCTGAGCTTTTTGCTTATATTCATGCGTCCAAAGATAGTAATGGTAAATATGTTTATTTAGGTGGTGTTCCTCTCCAAGTAACTAAAAAGTAACTTCTCTGCTTCTGTTTGTATCCCTTCTCAAATATCATAATGACAATATGCTACACCGATCCATCAGAGCGATATCCTCAAGTACTGTTGCTTGGATCTTTTCCTTTGTGTCTAGATCCAGAATCACGAATCCTTCTGAATTGGGGAGCCTTAGCGTAAGTTACTCAACCAGCGTTCTGCTTATAACTACCCCTGCTACGGTCTGATGGTAGCTATGACGCTGGCAGGCCGCGTTAGCTGCTCATTATCGAAGGTGATGAGAGGGATAGCTAGTTGCTGAGCTACAGCAACGTAGAAAGAGTCTGCACCACGGAGGCCAAAGCTAACTGCTACGTCAGCAGCGTCGTCAATTAGTGCCTGGCCCAATGGGACGAGCCGAATGCGAGGAAATGAGTAGAGTTGTGAAATTGCATGACGAGCGGCTACAAGGTTTTGTGTCACCCTTGCTATTGCAGACGCTGTTTCTACTACCAGCAGTATAGGTGAGACTAATGAGCCTCCATTAGCGAGATATAAGCTGATCCAGTTCTGTGCTCTCGCATAATTCGCATCGTACGTCGAAATATAACTCACCCATACACTTGCATCCACTGTTACGAAGTTTGCTGAGGTAATGCGGGCGGCAGGGCTGGTCAATCTAACCTACCTCTCATGTCACTTAAGATCTGTGTGACATCTATAGGACCGGGCGTATGGCTGGCTATTTCTGCTCTCAAAGCATCCAAGTCGGCCACCGCCGCACGCATTTGTGCAGCATCAGAGTGGGCAGGCACCAGAAGCGCAACCACATCGCCGTCAACGATTACCTCAATTGTCTCGCCCTGCTGCACGTCACGAACTGCGTCCGTAATGTGGTCGCGTAGCTCTTCTATCTCCAATTGCTTCACTGCATTGCTCCTTTTGTCTGCACCTGGCACTTTAGATGTGCTTTGCTGATCTTGCTATGGTTTGATCGTAGCTACGATACTTGCAGGGCGGGTTAGCTGCTCCTGGTCGAAGGTAACAAGAGGCACGCCAAGCTGCTTTGCAACAGCAACGTAAAGAGCATCAGCACCTTTCAAGCTGAAGGTAATAGCTAAATCTGCCGCATCGTCCACCAGCATGTGATCTAAAGGCACCAGTCTCATGAAAGGAAATGAGTAGAGCCTTTTCACCGATGTCCTAGCCAGGTGCTTGTCCTGGGTGATCCTTGCCACGGCCCCTGCTGTTTCCGGGACGAGCATTTGCGGAGCGACCAGTTGGCCCTGACCATACAGATAAGCGGATAGCCATCCAACAGCATCTAGATGATTGCTGTCCTTAAGCAAAAGAACACTCACCCAAAAGCTGGTATCCACGACGACAGTACCCGGTACGTTAGATGGCCCTGAAAGCGTCACTGACTAACGCCTCATCTCACTTATCAACTCCGCTACATCTACAGGCCCCTCCACGTGTTTGTCAATCTCTGCTGCCAACGCATCCAAGCTAGCAAGGGCCTCGCGAACCTTCTCCTTATCCACAGGACGCCGGGCAGGCACCAGCATGGCTACCACCTCGCCATGATTGGTCACCTCTATCGTTTGGCCCTCTCCAACGTCACGAATAGCATCGCTCATGTGAGCCTTCAACTCCCTTATCCCCATGCGCTTCATCTTTTCAACTCCTGGGTAATAGTGTGTCCATTTTGTGTCACATTTGTAGTCTCATACTATCAGAGTTATTTGTAGGCTGTCAATCCGCTAACTACGGACAAGAAAAGAGGCGGCCCACACGGACCGCCTCTCCTCTACTAACCAAACTGTCTACTTCTCACCCTCACCGCCTGGACCTGCTCCCGCGCCTGAAAGCTCAGGCTCGCGGTCGGCCTTTTTGCGGCTCTTCTTGGGCGGCTCGGTCTCGGCTTCGGCTACTTGTAGCGCCTCGTGCTCTTCCTGCGAATTGAGCTTCAGCAGGCCGTCCTCAGCCGTCACGTAGATCGAGGTGTTGGGCAGGAAGCGCTGCTCCAGCATGCCCTCGGCCAGAGGGTCTTCGATCAGGTTCTGGATGATGCGGCGCAGCGGGCGAGCACCGAAGTTGTGGTCGTAGCCCCTGTTCGCCAGCAGTTCCATAGCGTCGTCAGACACGTCCAGGTTGATCTCCTGCTCGCCTAGCTGAGTGCGTACGCGAGAGAGCATCAGGTCGGCAATCTGGCGGATGTGGCTGGTCTGCAGCGAGTGGAACACGATCACAGCGTCGAGGCGGTTGAGGAACTCGGGGCGGAAGGCCTTCTTTAGCTCCTGTAGCACCTTGTCCTTCATCGTGTCGTACTCGTGCTTGGCCCGCTTCTCCTCATCGTTGCGTACCGTGAAGCCGAACGTGGTGTCCCGGTTGATCACCTCAGCGCCTACGTTGGAGGTCATGATGATGATCGTGTTGCGGAAGTCCACCTTGCGGCCCTTGGCGTCCGAGAGCGAACCGTCCTCCATGATCTGGAGCAGCATATTGAACGCCTCGGGATGGGCCTTCTCGATCTCGTCGAGCAGGATAACCGAGTAGCTCTTGCGGCGCACGGCCTCGGTGAGCTGGCCGCCCTCTTCGTAACCGACGTAGCCCGGAGGCGAACCTACCAGCCTGGAAACGTTGTGACGCTCCATGAACTCGGACATGTCGATCTTGATAAGGTGGTCTTCGCTACCGAACATGAACTCAGCCAGGGCCTTTGCAAGCTCGGACTTGCCCACGCCGGTTGGCCCAAGGAAGATGAACGAGCCGATGGGGCGCTTGGGGTCCTTCAGACCCGCACGTGCGCGGCGCACTGCCTTGGCGAGGTTGGTAACAGCCTCATCCTGGCCGATTACCCGGCTATGCAGTTCCGACTCCATCTGCAGCAGGCGCTCCGACTCCTCGCCGGCGATGCGGGTCAGCGGGATGCCGGTCCACATCGACACCACCTGCGCGATGTCCTCTTCGGTGACGTAGAGCACTTCATTGCTCTTCTCGGTCTGCGACTCTTCCTCAAGCTGACCGATGCGCTTGCGCAGGTCGGTCTCGCGCTCTCGGAGGTCCGCCGCGCGCTCGTAGTCCTCGGAAGCCACCAGGCTGTCCTTCTCCTTGGAGATGGAGGCGAGTTCCTGCATGGCCTCGCGTAGTGCGGTTGGCTGGGTGGCGCGGTAGAGGCGCACGCGGCTGGAAGCCTCGTCCACCAGGTCTATAGCTTTGTCAGGCAGGAAGCGGTCGGTGATGTAGCGGGCAGCCAGGGAGGCCGCCGCTTTCAACGCCTCGTCGGTGATCTTCAGGTGGTGGTGCTCCTCGTAGAGGCCCACGATACCACGCAGGATCTCCAGCGTCTCTTCGGGCGAAGGCTCGTCCACCTGTACCGGCTGGAATCGGCGCTCCAAAGCGGCGTCGCGCTCGATGTACTTACGGTACTCGTCCAGCGTGGTCGCGCCAATCGTCTGCAACTCGCCACGGGCCAGGGCAGGCTTGAGGATGTTCGCGGCGTCCACCGCACCCTCGGCAGCGCCCGCGCCTACCAGCGTGTGCAACTCGTCGATGAAGAGTATCGCACCGGAGTCCTTGATCTCGGCTACGACCTTCTTCAGGCGCTCCTCGAACTCGCCCCGGTACTTGGTGCCCGCTACGAGTGCGCCCATGTCAAGGGCCAGCACGCGCTTGCCCTGCAAGGTCTCAGGCACGTCGTTGGCGATGATGCGCTGGGCCAGACCTTCAACAATAGCGGTCTTGCCCACGCCCGGCTCACCAATGAGTGCGGGATTGTTCTTGGTGCGGCGCGAGAGTATCTGGATAACCCTCTCGGTCTCCTTCTGGCGGCCCACCAGCGGACCCAGCTTGCCTGCCGCTGCCAGCGCCGTAAGGTCGGTGCCGAGCGCGTCCACGTAAGGCGTCTTGCTGGCGGTCTTGCCACCGCTGCCGGAGCCGTAACCACTGGAGCTTTTCAGCACCTCGATCACCTGAGCGCGTACCTTCTCCAGGGACACTCCCAGGCTCTCCAACACGCCAGCAGCTATGCCCTCACCCTCGCGGACGAGGCCCAGCAGGAGGTGCTCGGTGCCTATGTAATGATGGTTGAGGCGGCGAGCCTCGTCCACTGCAAGCTCTATTACCCGCTTGGCACGAGGAGTCAGGCCGATCTCTCCCATCACCATGCGGTCCCCACGACCTATGATGAACTCCACCGCTGAGCGTACCTTGTGCAACTCTATGCCAAGGTTGTTCAGTACGCGGGCGGCCACACCGTCACCTTCTCGCACGAGGCCGAGGAGGATATGCTCGGTGCCGATATAGTTGTGGTTGAATCGTTGCGCTTCTTCCTGCGCTAACTGCAGGACCTTGCGTGCCCGTTCTGTAAACTTATCGAATCTATCAGTCATAGCCTTTCTCCAGCAGACGAAGAACTTCCCTCAAAACCCTTGCTTTTTTGCCCCCGCATCATTGCCCGTTTCTGTGCTCGTGGTTGTGTTGGTGTGGTTGCGGACCGTAGGTCACCCGTCACGAATAACTTGTTACAGTCCAGCTATGCAACTGTTGTGCCCTGTGAAGCACACATCCTTCAGTATATTATACGCCCAGGGGTTGCTAGAGGTTGCCCAATCGCCGGTAAATGTGTTGCGGTCCTGCAATAAAGATACTTCTCACATCGACTACTGTCAAGCTGTGGAGATCATACTTTATAGCCATACCGCGGGGTCCGTAGGTAGGGGGATGGCACCGTTTGAACCCCTGAGAAGATGGAGGTGGCAGACGACAATGTTCTGCCCTACGCTCATATTATACCATATTCGCACACCCTTCCAGGGCAAAACAGGCAGGTACAACCTAGACTTTCGGCTAGGAAATGGCTGAACAACAGAAAAGGTGCGGTAGCTACGACGCTACCGCACCTTTTCTGTTGTCTCAACTCGTCAGACTAGCCGTTAAGCTCGTCGCTCCCACCTTCTTCGCCGTCGACAGGGCCGGCATCCGCCACTGTGGGCATCGCCTCGGCACCACTCGCGGCACCGGAGCTATCAGCATCAGTATCAGTATCAGCATCAGTGTCAGCATCAGCATCAGTGTCAGCAGCTTGGGTCTCGTCGCTGCCGCCCTCTTCTCCGCCGGTGGAGGCGGTGTCGTCTGACATCACCTCGCCCGCATCTACGTCGTTGAGGGAGGCGGCTTCGGTCTCTACTGTGTCGTCTGAGGTGGCGCTGGTGGTACCCTCGTCGCCTGCCTCTACGCTGGTGTCGGTAGCATCCTCGGTGGTATCGCCGCTATCGGTTGCCTCGGCGGCATCCACGTCAGTTGCGCCGGTGTCGCCGCTGGCGCCGGTATCAGCAGTTGCCTCATCAGCACCATCAGCACCAGTGGTGGCATCACTGCTGTCCGCCTCTACTTCGGTGGTGCCGGTACCGCTGGGGGCGTCGGTTTCCACGTCTGTGGTAGCGGTGTCGCTTGCATCATCAGTCTCTACGTCTGCACCGGTGTCGCCAGCATCTTCCGTTTCCACGTCGGTGCTGCCGGTGTCCGTAGCTGTATCTGTCTCCAGGCTGGCGGCGGAAGGCATCGAGGCTTCGGTCTCTACGTCGGCTGCACCGCTATCACCCGTCGCCTCTGTGCCGGACGGCTCACCAGCCATCCTGTCTGACATCGGGGAAGTCTCGGTAGAAGTCTCCTCGGTGTCCTCGGCAGCGGTCGTGCCCGGCAGAGCAGCTTCGGCAGTCGGCTCAGTGGCTTCCTCAGCCTCAGGCGCAACTGCCGCAGTAGCTTGCTGTGGCTCAGGCGCGGTCGCTGCTTGGGTCCCGCGGCCCTGGCGACGGGCTGAAGCGGCCTGGGCTTGGGCTTGCTCCTCTTCGGCAGTCACGGACAGGCCACCGGTCTGCGCGAAGGCGGCAAATGCCTGTGCCATCGCGCCCAATGGCTCTTCGTCCACCGGGGCCTGAGGGCCACCGCCTCCACCGCCACGGTCATCGCGCCGCCCACGGTCTCTATCGCGGTCACGGTCCCTATCGCGGTCGCGCTGCTGCGGCTCGCGCTGGAACTGGGCCTGGCGGGCAGGCAGAGGCTGCTGGCGCGTTTCGGGCGCTGAAGTTTGGGTGCCGGACTGGTCAAGCCCGCTGCCTACTTCCATACCGGGCTTCGGGTCGTCCTGCTGGCTGGCGATAGCACCCGGCTCGAAGTCACCTTCGACGCCATAAGCACCCGGCTCGCCCGGTGTGGGGGCCGCGTCTTCCATCATGCGCTTGAGCGACAGGCCGATGCGGCGCTTCACGGGGTCGATGCGGATGACCTTCAGGTCAACCGTCTGCCCTTCCTGTACCACGCTGCGCGGGTGGGCTACTCGGCCCTCCGCAAGCTCGGATACGTGGATAAGGCCCTCGATGCCGTCCTCAAGCCTGGCGAACGCGCCGAAGCTCGTAAGCTGGGTGATCGTGCCGCGCACAACCTGGCCGAGCGTGTAGTTGTCGGTAATCGTGCTCCACGGCTCCGGCTGGGTCCGCTTGAGGGACAGCGCAATCTTGCGCTCGTTGGGGTCCACCGACAGCACGTAGACGTTGATGCGGTCGCCCACTTTGAGCACGTCGCTGGGGTGCGACACACGCTTCCACGATAGCTCTGAGAGGTGGATCAGGCCGTCGGCACCGCCGATGTCCACGAACGCACCGAAGTCGGCAATCGAGGTGACGGTGCCGGGTCGAATCTGGCTCGGCTCAAGCTCCCTGAGGAGGCGGGTGCGCATCGACTCGCGCTGTTCCTGCATCGCCTGGCGCTCGGACAGGATGAGGCGGTTGCGGTTGCGGTTGATCTCGATGATCTTGAGCGACATCACCTGGTTGTGGTAGCGGCTGAGTTCTGCCTGCTTGTTGGCCTCACCCGGCGGCAGCGAGGAAATCTGCGAAGAAGGCACAAAGCCCCTCACGCCCTCGATGTTCACCAGCAGACCGCCCTTGTTGTGCCCCGACACGGGGGCCTGGATGACCTCGCCTGCCTCGAACTTGCGCTGCAGATCGCGCCACGAACGCTCCTGGCGTGCGCGGTCAAGCGATAGCAGGGCGTGGCCTTCGTTGTTCTCAGGCTGCACTACCGCCACGAGGATGGGGTCGCCGGGGGCCAGGGCCTCTCGCTCTTCGGGAGTGAGGCTCTGAAGCTCGCGGCTGGGGATGATACCCTCGGTCTTGGCACCGATATCCACCAGTATCTCGTCGCGGTCAACCCGCATGATGGTGCCTTCGATGACGTCGTTGTGCTTGAGCGTGCGGTACTGCTGCTCTGAGGCCCTCAGCAAGTCCTCCATCGAGGCGTTAGCACCCACCGACTCCATGCGAGGGTCGCGAGCAGTGCGCACGACCATCTCTTCCGAGTCGGCTCCACCTTCTGCGGAGGCCGGGCCTTCAGTGGGAGGCTCTGCGTAAGCACCCGCCACGACATCTTCGGAACCCTCGGCAGTATCGGCACCGGCTGCACCGGCTGCACCGGTGGTCTCGGTGGTCTCGTCTGAGGCTACAGAAGCCTCGGCATCAGCACCTGCAACCGCGTCGTTCACGTAGCCGGCATCTAGGTCCGCCGGCGCATCCGTAGTTGCGACGTCCGCACCATCTGCGGCCTCACCCGCGTCGCCTACTGGTTCTTCCGGCAACGGACCAGGCATGTCGCCGGACATCGTGCTCGGGACAGCGCCTTCCTGGCTGCTAGTGGCCTCGACGGTCCCGGGGTCGTATGCGCCGTTGGCGCTGCCGTTACCCTGGGCCTGGCCGTTGGCGGCCTGCTGGTCCACGTCGGTCGGCTGCTCTATTTGCTCGTTATTCATCCACACCGTCCTCAAAGGAGATAGTAGACGCCAGGGGAGTGTTGGCGGGGGAACTGCACGCGCCCGCGAGGTTTGGGACCTCACTGAGGCGATGCGACATTATGCCGGTAATGGCAAACAGGGGGAGTTCTTCTCGCATTCTCAATCTGGCGATTCGCTTTGTATTATACGGGAAGCCTTTTTGAAATGCAAGCAAGCGCGGGAGGACGATGGAGAGGGCTGAAACGAGAAACGTGAAACGTGATGCGACTTGCCACGTTGCGCCTTCAAAACGTACTCCGTTCCTATAGCCGCATCACGTTTCACGTTTCTCGTTTCAGCTAAATGCGCACCACGAAGAGGTAGGTTATCGACCCTATGGGGGTGCTGTTGACTGCCTGCCAGGTTCGGCCCCGGTTGCCGCTTTCGAGGAGGTAACCTGCGGCGGTGGCGGCGTATACACGGTCTCGGCGTTCGGGGTCGCGGGTGATGTCGGTGATGCTGCCTTCGTGAGGGAGGTCCACAGGCTGCCAGGCGTTTGTGTCAGGGCTTACCGAGAGGCCGGTCGGGGTGCCTACCAGGAGCGTAGGTGGCTTCGCCGTGGGGCCGGGGATGGCTACAATGCACGTGCCGTCGCGGGGCGAACCCGGCAATAACGTCCAGGTGGAGCCTGCGCTTGCGTATACCCCCAGCGGCGTGCAGACGTACAGGCCGCCTTTGTCGCTGTCGTAGGCGAGAGACATAGCGCCGTCAAGCTCCATATCGGACCACTCGCCGGTCGCCAGGTTGCCGCGCAACACGTTGGAGCTACCCGAGCCGGTACCGCGCACGTAGATATACTCGCCTGCCGGTACAACGCTCGTGCCCGGCGACACCTGGACCTCACCTGCCGCGAAGGGCAAACTCTCCCAGGTCATGACGCCATCGGTGGTGCGCGCAACGGTGCCTTCTTGCGTGACTATGTGCGGGAGAGGTGGATCACCAGACTCGAAAATGCCCGCCACAGAGCTAAAGCCGGACACGGGCGACCAGGTGCGCCCGCCGTTCTCGCTGAGCAGCAGGTCGCCGCTGGAGGTCACAGCCATGACCCGAATAGGAGGGCCAGGCTCGGCCCACACAGAGGCGATGCCGCGGTCTTGCAACACCATGCGCAGCGGCAGCCACTCCGTAGAGGTGCCAGGCTTGTTGACGATGCCAAGGCCATGCTCGGTGCAGGCGTAGAGGATTGTAGAGTTAGCCATAAGCAAACTCCTTCCAGTAACGGGGATACCTACTGAAGCGCTATTGTTCCGTCGCGAATAGTATAACCTATTGCCCGGCGCGCAGCCGTTCTCCAAGAGCAGCGACTGCCTTGCGAGCGTCTTCACCGAGGTAGAGGCCACCCAGCCGTTCGGTGATGTGGGGGAAGCGGTTGAAGACGCGGCCACCGTACGCAAGTAGCGGGGCGCGGCCTTCCCTCGCCTGCATCTCATCAAGAGAGTCGCGCAGGTTGTAGAGGGCGGCTGCGGTCTCGGCGCGGGTAGCTGAGATGCACACGACGTCGGGGTGCAGGGCGTGCACCATACCCAGCAAGCTGTCGAGCGGCACGTTCTGGCCCAGGTAGACCACCCGGAAGCCCGAACGTCGCAGGAAGATGGCGAGGAACATCGCCCCCAGCTCGTGCAACTCTCCGGGCGCGCAGGCCACCAACGCGAAGGGGCCGTACATGTTGTGCGGGCTCTGGTTGAACAGGTTCTCCAGGCGGGCGCGCATAAACGACGAAGCAAAGTGCTCCACCGCCACCGACACCTCGCCCGTCAGCCAAAGCTCCCCCACCCGCACCAGCACGGGCTGCACGATCTGAATGCACACGTCTTCCACGCTGTACAGACTGAGTGCCTCTGTCATTACCTCAGCAGCGCGGGTCTCGTCCACCGATTTGAGGGCGTCCAGTAGCTCCGCGCGCAAGGCCTCAAAGGAACGTACCGGGGACTCAGCTGTGTGCGACGGGGAAAATGGGACGGCCTGGGCAACAGTCTGTGAGTTCGTGGGCGAAGCCGGGTCGCCGCCCATCTGCCGCAGCATCTCGCACGCGCGGCTGATAGATAGACCCTCCTCCAGCTTCGCCTTGAGCCAGATGACGGTGTCGATATCCCGCTGCGAGTAGAGGCGATAGCCGGAGCCTGTGCGCTGTGGCACGATCACGTTGTAGCGGCTCTCCCAACGGCGCAACGTGTCCGCCGGCACCCCCGTCAGCTTCGACATAGCTTTTATGTTGTAAACCGGAGCATCCCGCTGTGAATCCAAACCAACCACCATAACTATAATACCGCCGCTCCCACGCCCACATAGTATGGTACGGTCCAAGCTTTGTCAATGGTTTTACTAATCTTGTTTACGATGAAACCGCAAATGCGCAAAGAGCGCAAAGTACGGCTAAGAAGATGAGGGTTTAGCTGGTACAAAAAGGACCAGGGTAC